>JAPOLI010000022.1 GCA_029977205.1 bacterium | reverse complement strand
TCGGCATTCGGCACACCGATGATGTTCACGAAGCCCAACCCGGCGGCCAGCATCGTCGGCTTCCGGGTCCACACGTCGGCGTTCACCAGCGTGTCCTGCTGCAGGAGCGGGTAGAGCGTGGCGGGTTGCGCGCCAGCGGTTGTCACCGCTGCGGGTACGACCACGGCGGCGAGTGCTGCGATCGTTACGCCGTAGCCCCGGAACACGAGACTCACCCTACAGGTGAATCCGTCACACGGTCACGGCGCGCCGGCCGCGGGGCGGCGTCATGCGCCCGCAGGCGCGGACCTCCCCGAGGTGCCTGGGCGGTCGGGTCCGGTGGCGACCGGGCGTTCCGGGTGGTTGCTCCACGACGACCACGAGCCCGGGAACAGCCGCCCCCGGCCGAGTCCGGCGTGCTCCATGACCAACAGGGAGTGGCATGCGTTGACGCCTGAGCCGCAGTAGGCGATTGCGGTGTCCGCGTGCGTGACACCCACCGCAGCGAACTGGTCGCGCAGGGTGTCGACCGGCTGCAGGGTTCCGTCGGCGGTCAGGTGGGTCATGCACGGTGCGTTGACCGCGCCGGGAACGTGTCCGGCGCGTGGATCCACCGGTTCGAATTCTCCCCGGTAGCGCTCGGGAGCCCTCGCATCGATCACCGAACATGCCGTCGCCGATTCCTCTCCGGCGGCCGCCACGTCGTTGATCGACGCGAGGGCCGACGCGGGCCACGGCACCTCGCTGAACGCCGCTGGCAGTGGTGCGGTCCCCGACCCCGTCTCCATCGGCGCGTCCCACGCGGCAAGGCCGCCATCGAGCAGGGCCGCCCTGTGCCCGATGGCGCGCAGCATCCACACCAGGCGCGCGGCGAAGATGCCCCCCGCGCCGTCGTAGGCCACGACAGCGTCACCATCGCCGATGCCGAGTGCCGACATCGATGCGGCGAACGCGGCAGGAGTGGGCAGCGGATGGCGGCCCTGCTCGGGCGTTGTGATGTCGGCGAGGTCCCGGTCGAGGTCGACGAACACGGCCCCGGGGATGTGCCCGCCCTCGTACTCCTCACGCCCGGATGGGCCCTGCAACTGCCAGCGCACATCGGCCACATGCACCTCCGCGCGATGAGCACGCAGCCATGCGGCATCCACGAATGGGGGCAGCGCGGGCGGGGCGGCGGCAGTCACGCGCGCATTGATAGCCGATACGGGCGATACCGTCGGCTCGTGCCCCGGGTGGTCGCGCACATGGACCTCGACGCCTTCTTCGCCGCCGTGGAGGTGCTGGACGACCCGTCGCTGGCGGGACGCCCCCTCGTGGTCGGGGGTGACCCCGACGGGCGCGGAGTGGTGTCAACGGCGTCATACGAGGCGCGACGGTTCGGGATCCGGTCGGCCATGCCCGCCGCTGAGGCCCGCCGACGGTGCCCGGACGCGGTGTTCGTGCGCCCCGACATGCCGCGCTACCGAGATCGATCGCGGGAGGTATGGGACCTCGTGCGCGAGGAGGTGCCCGCTCTGGAGCAGGTGGGAATCGACGAGGGCTACCTCGACCTCTACCGCGCCGTCTGGACGTCCGGAGGCGCGCGGCGATTCCTGGAGCGCCTTCAGACGACGGTGCGCCGCGAGACGGGACTCGACGCCTCCTTCGGGTGCGGCGCATGCAAGACGGTCGCGAAGATCGCCTCCGACGCAGACAAGCCGCGCGGGGTGGTGGTGGTGCCCGCAGGGCAGGAGGCCGCCTTCCTCGCGCCGAGACCGCTCCGCGCGCTGCCCGGGATCGGCCCGGTCACCGAGCGGCGGCTCGCCGAGGCGGGGCTCGCGACCATCGGCGACGTCGCGGCGCTCGACGACGACCGGCTGCGCGTGCTGCTGCCCTCGGCGCATGCCCGGGAATTACGCGACCGGGCGCGCGGGCTGGACCCGCGAGAGGTTGATCCGACATCGAGCCCGGCCGTGTCGATCGGCCATGAGCGCACGTTCGCGGACGACATCGACGATCCCGAGGTGCTCGAAGGCCATGCGGAGCGCCTCGCATCACTCGTGACCGAGCGCCTCCGGCGCGACGGTCGCGGGGCCGGCACGGTGACGGTGAAGCTCCGCTACCCCGACTTCCAGATCCAGTCGCGCGCCGCCTCGGCTGAGGCGGCGACCGACGACGAGGGCGAGATCATCCGCCTCGCGCAGCTGGCGCTGGCCCGGGCGCTCGCCGACAGGCCTCCGCCGGTGCGGCTTCTCGGGGTCAGCGTCACCCGGCTGGTGCCGGGTGCGCAACTGCACCTGCCCCCGGCACCGCCGGCATGACGCCGCGCCGCGTACGCGGCATCGCTGCTACTGGCCCAGCAGCTCCTTGCGGGCCGCGGCTGCGAACTGCTCGTCGGTAAGCGTGCCCGACGCGTTCATCTCAGCCAGCTGCGTGAGCTTGCCGACCAGGTCGCCACCCGCCTCGGGAGCGGCCTGCTGCGGCGGCGCCTGCTGGCCGCCATCCTCCGCGGCGTGCTTCTGCTCCTGCCGGTGGCGCACGTTGCCGCTCACCGCGGTCGCGGTACCGGCGACCACCGCCGTGCGTCCTACTGCCCTGATGAGTCCTGGCATCTGCTTCTCCTCGTCTAGTCGTCCGCGGCCTCGAGGGCCGCGAGAAGGTCGTCCATCCCGATGCGCCCGCTCCCGAGGAATACCCCGCCGCGCTCATGCACGGCGGTGACGAACCCACGGGCCCAGGTGTTCTCGTACAGCACGAAGGCCGCCACTGATCCGGCTGGCATCTCCTCGGCGGCGAGTTGCATGTCGTCGTCCTGGATGAGCCCGGTCCGAACCCCCGAGAAGGCCACGAGCTCGGCCGAATCGCCCGCCTCGGCGATATCGATGCCCGAGATCGTCCCGTCCTCGTCCTTGCGGATCACCAGGGCGTCCAGCACCTGGATGATGCCGGCCTGAACAAGCGCGGCCATCTGCATCAGCGCGCCGCCATCAAGCGGTGCACCGGGTGGAAAGCCGACCAGGAAGTAGTCGACCGGGCCGAGGTCGAGTTCAGACGCCATGAAGCCTCCTTGAAGGGATACGCCCCCTTACTCTAGGCACACGGGCCCTCACGGGACCGCACGGCGGTCGCCATGTCGCACGCACGGTCCGGATCAGGTGATCAGCTGCACCGTGGCGGAGATGCCCAGGAGAAGGCCCACGATGATCGATCCCCAGATGATCGCCTGCTGCGTGTGGGCCTCGATCCACGCGCGGAGAGAAAGGGCCATGACGCGCGCCTGCTCTGCGCGCACCAGCGTGAACACCTCCAGCGCGAGGTACGTGGACGTGGCGATCACCACGAACACGATCAGGGCCGCGAGGCTCGCAGCCGAGGCCAGATTCGCCTGCATGATCGATGTGACGCCCGCGGCCATGAGGCCCCAGGGCTGGAGCAGCGGGGCCAGGATGAAGGCGAACCAGATGGACATGTTGTCCACGCCCTTCTCCCACTTGGGCGGCTTCTTCTCCTTCCGCGGCGGCTTGCCCCGGCGGCTGCGCCAATACAGGCCAAAGCCGATAAGACCCACGCCAATGGCCAGCCGCACCGCGAGCCCGGCAGTGGATGGGACCGACCCGCTGGACGGGGGCGAGCCGCCGGTGACGACAAGCGTCAGAACCGTGATGAGCGCAAGGCAGGTGAGCCAGCCCGCGATGAACGCCGCCCCCTTCGCGGCGCCACGACGCGAGGTGAGGACCAGTATGAACGGGATCAGCGGCAGGGGATCGAATGCGATCGCGAGGCCGATGACGATGAGGTCGAGGAACAGCGGGCACCCTCCGGGGTCTCCGGCAGCGTAGGGAATCGCGGGCAGCGCGGTGCCGGGCACCACGGCCGATCGCGAAGCCGCACCGGCGGCTGCACGGTGCCGGGCAATCCGGGCGATCGCGAGGCCCCCACGGATGCGCGTTCATCCCCCTAGCCTGTGCATGGTGAGACGGAGCGCGATCGCCGGACGCTGGCAATGGGTGCGCGAGCCCGACGTGCTCATCGCGTTCGCTGCCCTCCTGGGAGTGATCCTGGGCCTCGTGCTCGCGGTGGCCGGTCAGTCCGTTGCCGCCGACGTCGTGTGGGCGGTGGTCACCGGCGCGCTCCTGCTTCCGCTCACATGGTCGGTCGTCCGATCCCTCCTGCGTCGCGACGTGGGAGTCGATGCGATCGCGCTCGTCGCGATGGCCGGAGCACTGGCCCTGCAGGAGTTCCTCGCCGGTGCGGTGGTGGCACTGATGCTCGCGGGTGGCAGCGCCCTGGAGGCCGCCGCCGGACGCCGGGCACGCCACGACCTCGAGGCGCTGGTGGCCCGCGTGCCGAAATGGGCAATGCGGCGCACGCCGGGCGGAGACCTCCAGCGCGTACCGGCCGACGAGGTGGTGCCGGGCGACGTGCTGCTCGTGCGGGCCGGCGAGATCGTGCCCGTGGACGGCCGCATCGCCGATGTGCCGGCCCTGCTCGACGAGTCGGCGCTCACCGGCGAGCCCCTGCCGGTGGAGCGGATGCCGGGCGACGCCGTGCGCAGCGGCGTGGCGAACGCCGCCGAGGCGTTCGAGCTGGTGGCCACCCGCCCGGCGGCGGAGAGCGCCTACGCGGCGATCGTGCGACTGGTGGAGGAGGCCGAGACCCAGCGTGCGCCCTTCGAGCGCATGGCCGACCGGTACGCCATGCTGCTCCTGCCGGTCACGCTCGTCGTGGCCGGACTGGCGTGGGCGCTGAGTGGTGATCCTGTGCGCGCGCTCGCCGTGCTGGTGGTGGCCACGCCCTGCCCGCTGATCCTCGCAGCGCCGATCGCGCTCGTGTCGGGCGTGTCGCGCGCCGCGCGCAAGGGCGTGGTGCTCAAGGGCGGCGTGGTGGTGGAGCAGCTCGCCCGCACCACGGCCGTGCTGCTCGACAAGACCGGCACCCTGACGGTGGGTCAGCCTGAGATACAGCGGATCGCGACGGTGGGCGATGCCGCGCGCCCGGAGGTGCTGCGGCTCGCCGCATCACTCGAGCAGCATTCCGCGCATGTGGTGGCGGGCGCGCTCGTGCAGGCCGCGCACCGTGACGACCTACCGCTGGCACTGCCCGCAGGCGTGCATCAGTCGCACGGTCAGGGCATCGAGGGGACCATCGACGGACACGTGGTGACCGTGGGATCCGCCGAGTGGCTGCGCTCATGCGGCGTCGATCCCGCGATGCTGCTCGACCACCGCGACCGGGCGGACGATGAGGGGCGGGGCGTGGTGCTCGTGGGCATTGACGGCCGGCCGGCGGGGCTGATCGTGCTGGCCGACCCCATACGTCCCGATGCCCGGGCGATGGTGCAGCGCCTGCACGAGGCCGGCGTCACCGAGGTCGCCATGGCCACCGGCGACCGGCGTGACGTCGCCAATGCCGTGGCCGCCGACCTCGGGATCGACGTCGTGCACGCCGAGTGCAGCCCCGAGGACAAGGTGGCGGTCGTCACCGCGATGCGCGAGGGCGAGGGACGCCACCGCGTCGCGATGGTGGGCGACGGCATCAACGACGCCCCCGCGCTCGCCACGGCCGATGTGGGCGTGGCGATGAGCGCCCCCGGGGCCACCATCGCATCGGAGACCGCCGATGCGGTGGTGATGGTGGACCGCGTGGACGGCGTGGCCGACGCCATTTCCACGAGCCGCCGCGCATCGGCCATCGCCCGCGAGAGCGTCATCGCAGGGATGCTCATGAGCTTCGTCGCGATGGGCTTCGCCGCGTTCGGCTACCTGCCACCCGTCGCAGGTGCCCTGCTGCAGGAGGGGATCGATGTGATCGTGATCCTCAACGCCCTGCGGGCGCTGAGGGCATAGACCGGCGACGCCACGACGGTGGAGCGGAGGCCTGGGCCGCGCGCCACGCGACGTGCTGGCCTGCGGGCCACCGGTGAACCCGCGCCCCCGGCCGCTCGCGGCGGGGTCATGGGATCAGGCCACGGCCAGGTAGGGGGTCCACTCCTCCGGGCGCCTGGGCGTTGCGACGTCGATGAACACATCCGGCCGTGGGGGGCGGGGCTTGCTGCGCGGGTACATGTCCACCTCGTGGCAGAGCGCATCGCCCTTGCGCGCGTTGCACGGCGCGCATGACGTGACCACGTTGATCCATGAGGAATCCCCGCCGCGGCTACGCGGCACCACATGGTCAACCGTGAGCTTCGCGCGGCTGCCGCAGTACTGGCACTCGTAGCCGTCGCGGGCGAACAGCGCGCGCCTGCTCATTCGGCGGGCCTCGTAGCGCGGCACCTTCACGCGGTAGACGAGGCGGATCACATGCGGGGATGGGTAGTCGCGCGAGATTCCCCTGATGGCGCGCGGACGGTGCTCGAGGATCTCCGCCTTGTCCTTGAGCAGCAACACGAGGGCACGCCGCACCGAGCACACGTTGATGGGCTCATACGACGCGTTGAGGACAAGTACGTGCTGCGGGACCACCCCCTTCCGCGGGCAATATACCCACGGAACCCCTCACTCGGCGGGCGGAGTGACAGCCGGGTAGCTGCCGAGCGCGGTCACGTGGGCGATGCCGCCGTCCTCGATCGCCGTGAGCGCCGCCTGCAGCGGGAGGTCGCGGTTGCGGTTCCCCTCGGCATCGATGAAGAAGACGTACCGCCCGAGGCCCGTGCGGGCCGGTCGGCTCTCGAGCCGGGTGAGGTTGATCGCCCGGAGCGCGAACTCCTGAAGGATCGACAGCAGCGCGCCGGGGCGATCCTGTGCGATCGCGCAGATGATCGAGGTGGTCCACGGCCCGGACGGGGGCGCGTCGGCCTCCACGGTGCCGATGACGGCGAAGCGCGTGCGGTTGTCGGGGGCATCCATGATGTCCTCGGCGAGGATCTCGCCGCCGTAGATCTCCGCGGCGCGGCGGTTTCCGACGGCGGCGAGGCCGGGCTCGCCCGCCACCACCGACCGGACGGCATCAGCAGTGGAGAGCGCGGGTTCGGGGGTGACATCGGGCAGGCGCGCGCGCAGCCACCGCTCGCACTGCGACGTGGCCTGCGGGTGGCTCACCACGCGCGTGACGGCGTCGAGCGAGGTGCCCGGCGCGCCGATGAGGTGATGGTGGACCGGGTGGATGACCTCCCCGCGGATCACCACATCCCCGCCGTGGGCGATCAGCTGGTCGAGCGTCTGGCTGACGCCGCCCTCGATGGCGTTCTCAATGGGCACGATGGCCTCGCGAACCTCACCCGATGCGACGCCGTCGAAGCACGCCGGGATGCTCGGATACGCGCGCTCGCGCGCCGCCTGGTCGGCGCCGATCCAGGCGATCAGGGCTTCCTCCGAGAACGTGCCCTGCGGACCCAGGTATCCGATGGTCCCGCTCACGGGCCCACTCCTAGAAGACGATCTTGACGGGGTACTCGGCCCGGTTGTTGTCGGTCTTCTCCTCGCCCGGGACCGGCACCACCTCGACCTTGAGCGTCGATGCCTCACCGAAGGTGGGGCTCTTGGGTCCGGGCAGCGTCACCGACTGCTGCTCGCCCGACTGGATCGACGGGATCTCCTTCTCGACGGTCTGGGCGTCCTTGGGCGCGGAGTCGTTCGCGAAGGTGACGCGCACGATGACGTTGCTCTCCGCGAAGTCACCGGCGTTCTCGATGGTCACCTGCCACTCGAGCTTGTCGGACGCCTGGATCTCGGTGTCGGTGCCGGCCTGCAGCTCGACTCCCTCAGGAAGTGCCTGCACAGAGGCGATTCCCGTACCGTGCAGGCCGCCCGTGGTGCTTGTTCCGGTGCCATCCGCCGTTCCGGTGCGCTGCAGTGCCGGGATGAGCTGCCCCGCACCCGTGGGCGATGCCTGGTCGGCCCGGACGCCCGCGAGGAAGAACTGCCGGTCGGGCACCTGCACGCCGGTGATGTCGGCGTCGGCGAGGGCGCGCTTGGACGGGCCCACGAAGGAGTCCTGGTAGATGACGTCGCTCGCGAGGAATCGCTGCATCGCGCTGGCCAGCGTGGCCGAGGCGTACGCGCGGTTCTGCGATTCGACAACGGACGGCAGGGCATCGGCCAGGGCCTTGAGGCCCGTCACGCGATACTGGAGCGCGGTCACCAGGCTCTGGTTGGGTGCCGAGAGGGTGTCCGGGGGCGAGAGGCCCTCGGCCTGCCCCACGAGCCCCTCGGCCTGGTTGGCGATCTCGCGCACCTGTACCTGCAATTCGGGTGCCTTGGCGCCGTTCTTGTTGAGCAGCACCTCCTGCAGGGCGTCCGACTCCTTGCCCGATGCCGTGACGATCGTGGTCACATCGCCCATGTACGAGGCGTAGGAGTCCTCGAGCTGGCTGCGCTGGCACCCGCGGACGACGAGCACGAGGACGATGATGAGCACGATCGCGCCGCCAACGGCCATCGCGATGCGCGCCGCCGGCGACTGCATCGCCCCTCCGGCGCCCCCGGAACCGCGCGAGCCGCCCGATGATCCCGAGCCGCCCTTCCCCGATCCGCCACGGCCGCGCCCGCGGCCGCCGCCCGAGCCACCGGAGCCCGACGAACCGCGCCCCCGCCGTCGGCCGGACGAACCGCGGCCGCGCGGGTTGGGCCCCTCTGCCGGCGGCAGGGGGCCGCTGACGCCAGTGGGCTGGTCGTCGTACCCGAAGTCCGTGCCGGTGTCGTCTGCGTCCAAGTGGGATCTACTCCGGATGGGCGAGGGGGGACTCGAACCCCCACGTTCTTTCGAACACTGGCACCTGAAGCCAGCGCGTCTACCAATTCCGCCACCCGCCCGGTGAGCGGCCTTGAGGCGCGGGAACACTAGCGCACCCGTGCCGCACGGCCTCCGCGCAGGCGATGTCTACGATCGGCAGTCCGTTCGGCGCCATCACAAGGATTCCTTCGCCAGCGGTGGAAGGCCCATACGCCCCATGCCAATCACCCGACCACGCCACGCATCCCCGCGCCCCCAGCCACGTGCTCGCGTGCTCGGGCGGTATGACCTCATGGAGGTGGTCGGCCGGGGTGCGACATCCCGGGTCTACCGCGCGCTCGACAGGGCCACGGGACGCGAGGTGGCGGTGAAGGAGATACCGGTCGATCTCGGGCTCGAACTGCGCGTGGCCGCCGAGATCCGCGCCGCGGCCCGGCTCGAACACCCCGGCATGGTGCGCATGCTCGACTGGGGAGAGGACCATGAGTCGCTCTATCTCGTGAGCGAACTGGTGGATGGCCCGTCCCTCGACGAGGTCTACTCCGGTGCGCCCCCCGGCGATCGTGCGACGGCCGAGATGGTGGCCGACGTGCTCGATGCCCTCGACCACGCGCATGAGCGGGGGGTCATCCACCGCGACATCAAGCCCGCGAACATCCTGGTGGATGACCGCGGGCACGCGCTGGTGACCGACCTCGGCGTCGCACGCCTCTCCGGCGAGACCGGCATGACCCAGACAGGGGGTGTCGTGGGCACGATGGCCTACATGGCACCCGAGCAGGCGACCGGCGAACAGGTGACCGGCGCGGCGGACGTGTGGGCCGCCACGCTCGTGCTCTACGAGGGCCTGACCGGCCGCAACCCCCTCCTCGGGGCAAGCCCGGCCGACACCGCCCGGCGCGCGGCCCTGGGGGAGATCCCGCCGATCCGCAACCTGCGCCCGGACCTCCCGACGCGCTTGGCAAAGGCCATCGATGCCGGGCTGGCGCGCCACCCCGATGCGCGCCCGGACGCGCGCCGGATGGCCCAGATCGTGCGCGAGGAGGCCCGTGCCCTGCCCGAGGGACGCGGACGACGGGCCGTCGCGCTGCTGTCAGGGCCCATGCCCGCGATCCTCTCCGGTGCCGGCGCCGCCATGCTCGGAGGGCTCATCGCCGAGCGTGGTCTCTCCACGGGGATGCTCGGCACGGCGGGAATCGCGCTTGTCGCCGGGGCCATCGGAGCGTGGCGGGCCCCGCTCGCCGCCGCCGCGCTGGTGGTGCTGGCAGGGGCTGCCACCGCGTCGGCCGCGCCCGCGCTCACCGGCATCGCCCTCGTCATCGGCCTGCTTCTGCTGCTCACCGGTGCCCGCCACGGCCGCCTCGTGCTCCTGCCGGCGCTGGCTCCTGCGCTCGCGGCCATCGGGATGCTGCCGGTCTATGCCCTGCTCGCAGGTTCGGCGCGCACCACCGCCGCCCGCGTGTGGTCGGCCATCGCCGGTGTGATCACGCTGCTCCTCTGGCAGGTAAGCGCCGGGGCGAGCGATCTCGTGTTCACCGGGTGGGAGGTCACGGGTGCGTGGGAGTCGCTCCAGGGCGTCGCATCGCCACAGGCCGCAGGCGAGGCCCTCATCGCCCCGATCACGGCGCATCCCGAGGCCCTCGTGGGGTGCGCGATCATGATCGCCGCGACGCTCACGTGGCCACTGGTGATCGGCGCGCGCGAGGCCCGGCGCATCCCAGCGGGCGTCATGTGGGCCGCCGGGCTGCTCGTCACGGCTGGCCTGCTTGGCGGAGGCGGCCTCGAAGCCGTCGGCGCGGTGCTGCCCTCGGCTATCCTCGCTGTGGCATGGGCCGCCCGGCCCTGGCGTGCGTTCGCGCGCGGCACCACGGGGCGATCGGCCTCTCTCACCGGCACGGCGGGCTAGATGGCGCTACGGAGCATCGAGCAGAAGATCGAGGGCATGGTCGAGAAGACATTCGGCCGCATGTTCCGCAGCACCCTGCAGCCGGTGGAGCTCGCGCGGCGACTGGCCCGCGAGATGGAGGACCACAAGACGGTGTCGGTCTCGCGCGTGTACGTACCCAACCAGTACACCGTGTACCTCTCGCCGGCCGATCGGCGTCAGTTCTCGAGCTATGAGTCGGCCCTCGTCGTGGAGCTGGGGTCGTACCTCGAGGCCCACGCACGAAGCGAGGGGCTGTCGCTCCTGTCGATGCCGCGAATCCGCCTCGAGACCGACAGCGACCTTCGCCCCGGGGAGTTCGGGATCGCATGCCGCATGGTGGATCCCGGTCGCCCGGGTCCGGAGGCGGCGGAACCCGCGGCAGACGTCGCGGACGCCGCCGCCGCACCGGATGAGGGGATCGCCGCGCCCGCACCGGAGGCAGTGCCCCCGGAACCGACGGCACCCGACGAGCCCGGGGAGCCCGTCCCCAACGAGGCACTTGCCGCCGTGAGCGGCACCCAGGTGCTCTCGCCGGAGCAGGCGCGCGCCGCCGGCCTGGTGCGCGAGCAGGTCACCCTCTACGTGGCGGGCCAGCCCTTCCGCGTGACGCAGAAGGTGACCACCATGGGCCGCAGCCGTGACTGCGACATCGTGGTGCCCGATCCCAACGTGAGCCGCGTCCACGCGGAGGTGCGCCACGAGGGCCTCGAATATGTGCTGGTGGATCTCGGCTCGACCAACGGGGTCGAGGTGAACGGGCGCAGGGTGCTGCGCCACAACCTCCGCGACGGCGACCGGGTGAGTCTCGGCGGCGCCGAAGTGGTGGTCGAGCGACGATAGCCCGGGGCGCGCCGTGACAGAGACGGGGCTCATCATCGGGCAGGCCGTCTTCCTCCTGCTCCTCTATCTCTTCATCGCCTTCGTGGTTCGTGCGTCCACGCGCGCCCTGAAGTCGTCGGAGCTCGAGATGACGCCGCCGAAGCAGCCCGAGCCGGCGCCGCAGGCGCCGCCACCCGCGCCCGCGGCTCCCACCGAGGTGGTCGGGGTCGCAGTCCCGGCGGCCGGTGCGGCCGAGGCCTCAGGCGGGGCGCGATGGGGGCGCCGGGCCCGTCCGGAGCCGCCGCTCTCCGAGGCCGCGCGGCCCGAGGTCGTGCACGCCGCCGCCGCGGCCGAGCCGCACCTCGTGGTGAGCCGGTCCAGCACCCTGGCCGTGGGCACCACCTATGACGTCGCCGGTGGGGCCACCATCGGGCGCTCCCGCGGCAGCCGCATCCCCATCACCGACCAATTCATCTCCACCAGCCACGCCCGGGTCTTCCGCAAGGGCCACTTCTGGTTCGTCGAGGACCTCGGATCGCTCAACGGCACCTACGTCAACGGCCAGCGCATCTCGGGCGAACAGCAATTGCACCTGCGCGATGAGATCCGGGTGGGCGAGACCGTGCTGAGGTGGGAGGAGTGAGCGGCCGCGCCGACCTCGCCCTCACCGAACTGGCGTCGGCCTCCGACGTGGGGCGGGTGCGGTCCGACAACCAGGATCGCGACCTCCTCGCGCCCCCGCTGATCGCCGTGGCTGATGGCATGGGAGGACACCGCGGCGGCGGCACCGCGGCGGGAATGGCCGTGGACGCCCTGCGCGGCGTGGGGACCACCACCGACCCCACGGCCCTCCTTGCCGCGCTCCAGGAGGCCAACCGCGCGATCGCGCGGGCGGCGATGGACGATCCGGACCTGACCGGCATGGGAACCACCGCGACGGCGGCGCTGCTCGAAGAGGGCATCCTGTACCTCGTGCACGTCGGCGATTCCCGCGCATACCTGATCCGCGAGGGGCGGATCATTCAGGTGACCCAGGATCACTCCGTGGTGGCGGAGATGGTGCGACGCGGCACGCTCTCGGCGGATGACGCCGAGAGCCACCCCGCCCGGCACGTCATCACGCGCGCGCTCGGCATCGATGCCGACATCGACATCGATGCCCTGCGCGTGGACCTCGAGCCCGATGATGTCGTGCTCCTGTGCACGGACGGCCTCTCCGGGCCCGTGGAGGATGATGAGATCCTCGCCGTGGTGGATGCGGCAGCAACACTCGAGGACGCAGCGGATCAGCTGGTGCGGCGGGCCAATGCCGCAGGCGGCCCGGACAACGTGACGGTGGTGCTTGCGCGCGTCGACGCCGTCACGCGGGAGGCGGCGGCCACGAGATGACCGCGCGCCTCGCATGGGTCGAGATCGCGCGGGCAACCGACGTGGGGCGCGTGCGCGGCCACAACGAGGACCGCCACCTCGTACGGCCCCCTCTTCTCGCCGTGGCCGATGGCATGGGTGGCGCGCAGGCCGGCGAGGTCGCCGCCGGGATGGCGGTGGCCGCTCTGGAAACGCTTGCGGACAAGCCCAGCCCCGGCGACCTCCGCCGCGCCGTGGAGCGCGCGAACAGCGACATCCGCGGGTCGGCGGCGCGGAATGTGGGACGTGCCGGCATGGGCACCACCGTGACCACCTGCCTGCTCTCGGATGACCGCAGGCTGTACGTCGTGCACGTCGGAGACTCGCGCGCCTACCTGATCCGGAACGGTGAGCTCCGGCGCCTCACCGATGATCACTCCGTGGTCGCAGAGCTGGTCCGTGGTGGTGCGCTCACCGAGGACCAGGCCGACCGTCACCCCCAGCGGAACGTCATCACCCGGGCGCTCGGCGCATCAGACACGGTGAGCGCCGATGCCTTCCAGGTGGGGGTCGAGCCCGGCGACATCGTGATGCTGTGCACCGACGGCATCTCGGCCGCAGTGGGCGATGCGGGCATCCGCGAGGCATTCGCCGGTGACGCCTCACTCGATGACGCAGCACTCGCACTGCTCGCGGCGGCCGATGAGTCAGGCGGCGAGGACAACTCCACGGTGGTGCTGGCACGGGTGGGCACCGGCACCGACGCAACCGTGCCCGAGCCGCTGGAGTTCGTACCCGCCACGCCGCGTGTGGCGGTGCTGCCGCGCCCGACCGTGGAGCCTGGAGCCCGCACCGCGCGTGCGCCGGAGCCCGGCCGGGTGCTCGAGCGCGTGCAGACCACGCGCTCGAAGCTCCTGCTCGCCGGGGCCGCGGTGCTGGTGGTGGCCGGGCTCATCATCGGCTTCACGGCGTGGGCCGCGTCGCGCTCGCACGTCGTGCGCGCCGATGACGCCGGACAGGTACGCCTGTATGCGGGCCTGCCCTACTCGGCGCTCGGCGTCTCGCTGCTCGATGACGGCCGTCCGCTGGGCGTGAACGCGCGCGCGGTCGTGGCTGATGACCCCTCCGCGCTCGACCAGGGAATCCAGGGGGAGGGCGAGGCCACGGCGCTCGCCACGCGCCTGATCTGGCACTACGGCATGCCGCAGACGTGGGGGGTGCCGGCCACGGGGGGACGCCCATGAGCCTGCGCTCGCGCGAGCTGGGCTTTCTCATCCCGGCGCTGCTTCTCGGAATGCTCGGCCTGGCCGCCGGAGCCTCCGCGCGCACCGACCAGTTGCAGGCCGGCCCATGGCAGACCGCGCTCGGCGTGGTGCTGGTGTTCGTAGTGATGCACGCCGTGCTGCGCCTGCGCGCGCCGCTGTCGGACCCCTACCTGGTGCCGATCCTCGCGGCGCTCACCGGGATCGGGCTCGCGATGCTCTACCGCATCGATCCCGGGCTCGCAGCAGACCAGGCGATCTGGGTGACCCTGGGCGGCATCGTCTTCTGCGCGGTGATCGTGTTCCTGCCCGACCAGCGCGTGCTCGAGCGGTATCGCTACGTGATCGGGCTCACGGCGGTGCTCCTGCTCGTGGCCACGATGGTGTTCGGGACCGAGGTGAACGGATCCCGACTGTGGCTCGAGGTGGGCGGCGGCCAGCGGATACAGCTCGGGGAGCTCGCGAAGGTGCTCGTGGTCATCTTCCTCGCCGGCTACCTGCGTGAGAAGCGTGAGGTGCTGGCCATCCCCACGCAGCGCCGACTGGGCATGAACCTCCCGGCCTTCCGCCATCTCGCCCCCATCCTCGTGTTCTGGGGCGCCGCCCTCGTGGTGGTCGTGGCGCTGAACGACTTCGGTACCGCGCTGCTGTTCTTCGGCGTGTTCCTGGCCATGCTGTACCTGGCCACCGGCAGGCCGCTGTACGTCGGCCTCGGCGCCGGCCTGTTCGCCGTGGGCGCACTGGCCATCTGGGCTGCGGTGCCCCGCATCGGAGCGCGCGTGGACTCGTGGCTCCACCCCTTCTCCGATGCGCAGGGGGCCGGCTACCAGATGGTGCAGTCCCTCTATGCCCTCGCGGATGGTGGAGTGGTGGGCCCGGGCTTCGGGCGGGCACTCCTGGTCACAGAGGGCGGCAGTCCGCGGATACCGGCGCTCGAGACCGACTTCATCTTCAGCGGGGTCTCGAACGACCTCGGGTATGTCGGGGCCATCGGGGTCATGCTTCTCTACGTCCTCCTCATGGCCCGTGGGTTCGCCATCGCCACCGCCGCGCGTGACGGCTTCTCGAAGCTGCTCGCCGGTGGCCTCACGGCGGTCGTGGGCCTCCAGGCCTTCATCATCATCGGCGGCGTCGTCCGCCTCGTGCCCCTCACGGGAGTGACGCTGCCCTTCATGTCGTACGGCGGTTCGAGCGTGGTCGTCAACTTCGGCATCGCGGCGATCCTCCTGGTCATCAGTAACCGGTCGCGGCAGGGCCTCGTGGAGGCTGTGCGGGGGGTTCCGGCCACATGAACCGCTCGATCCGCACCTTGTACATCGCCCTTGCGTGCGCGTTCGGCGTGCTCGTGATGATGCTGGGCTACTGGCAGGTGGTGGCGGCCGGCGGGCTCGACGAGCGCGCTGACAACCCCTACACGATGGAGAAGCAGCGCCTGGTGGACCGGGGACGCATCATCTCGGCCGACAAGGTGGTGCTGGCTGAGAGCGTGGCCTACCGCGAGAAGGGCACGAAGTACTACCGGCGCTACTACCCGCAGGGATCGCTCGCGAGCCAGGTCGTGGGCTACGCCACCTCGCAGCAGGGTGCGACCGGCCTCGAGCAGCAGTACAACAACTACCTCGCCGGCAGCTACGGCACCGGCGCGATCCTCGACCGCCTGCGCGAGGAGACGAAGAACGGGGCGGACATCCGCCTCGCCCTCGACACCCGGGTGCAGAAGACGGCAGAGGCGCTGCTGTCCGGGCGCAAGGGGGCGGTCGTGGCGATCCGGCCGAAGACCGGTGAGGTGCTCGCGGTGGCATCATCCCCGACGTTCGACCTCAATCAGGTGACGACCGACTTCGCCTCGATCCGCAAGGATTCCGGGGCGCCACTCCTCAACCGGGCGACCGGCGGCCTGTATCCGCCGGGATCGACCTTCAAGGTGGTCACCGCCACCGCGGCGCTCTCCACCGGCACGTGGTCGGCCTCATCGACCTTCGACGACAAGGGCGTGTTCGTGGTGGACGGCAAGCCGATCTACAACTCGGGCAAGGCGAAGTTCGGGGTCCACAACCTGAGGGATGCGCTCACGTTCTCTATCAATACGACATTCGCACAGATCGGTGACACGCTCGGTGGGCGCAGGCTGGGACGCGAGATGAACCTCTTCGGCTTTGCCCAGCCCACCGAGATCGACCTGCCATCTGGGGAAGTCGCAACCTCGGGCAGGTACCGTGATGGGAAGCTGCTCCCCAATGACCAGCGCGATGAGGACGCGGCCCGTATCGCGATCGGACAGGAGAACCTCCAGGTGACGCCCCTCCAGATGGCCATGGTCGCCGGCGCGATCGCCAATGGCGGCCGCATGATGCGGCCGTATCTCGTGCGGCGGGTCATCACGCCCGACGGCGTGATCGTGAAGCAGCAGCGCCCTGAGGAGGTGGACTCGGTGGCAAGCGCGTACATCGCATCCGAGGTGGGCCGCATGATGCAGAGCGTGGTGTCCGGAGGAACAGGAACTCAGGCGGGGCTCGCGGGCCTGTCCGTGGCGGGCAAGACCGGTACGGCGGAGACCGGTGACCCCAACCGCAACCAGGCCTGGTTCATCGGCTATGCGCCTGCGGAGGACCCGCAGGTGGCCGTCGCCGTGGTGATCGAGGACACCTCGGGCACCGGCGGTACCGAGGCTGCTCCGGTGGCCGGCGAGGTGATGCGCACCGCCCTTGCCGCCGGCCCTGTTCGCGGGGAGCCCCGCCCGTGACCATCGGCCCCGGCAGTGAGCTCGGCGACCGCTACGAACTGGGGCACCAGATCGGAAGCGGCGGCATGGCGTCGGTGTACCTCGCCTACGACACCGTCCTGGACCGCGAGGTGGCGGTCAAGGTGCTCGCGGACCGCTTCGCGGCCGACCAGGCATTCGTGGAGCGCTTCCGCCGCGAGGCATCGGCGGCAGCCGGACTGAACCACCCGAACATCGTTGCCGTGTATGACCGCGGCGAGGCCGAGGGCACGTACTACATCGTCATGGAGTACCTGTCCGGGCCGGACCTCAAGAAGGTCATCCGCGATCAGGGCCCGCTCGAGCCGGCCGTGGCCGTGGACAACGCCCTGCAGATCCTGTCCGCGCTCACCGCGGCGCATGCCGCCGGGATCATCCACCGCGACATCAAGCCCCAGAACGTCATGGTGGGCGAAGACGGCCGCCTGCGCGTGGCCGACTTCGGAATCGCGCGCGCGAGCGCGGACCAGCAGATGACCGAGGCCGGCTCGGTGATCGGCACCGCCCAGTACCTCTCGCCCGAGCAGGCCCAGGGGGACGACACCACCGCCGCGAGCGACACCTACGCCGTCGGCATCGTGCTCTACGAGATGCTCACCGGCCGGGTGCCGTTCGACGGGGATCGCCCCGTGACGGTGGCGATGAAGCAGATCAACGAGCCACCGGTGCCCCCGCGCGTATTCGTCCAGGACATCCCCCCGGACCTCGACGCAGTGGTCCTCAAGGCGCTGTCGAAGCGCCCGGAAGACCGCTACCAGTCGGCTGACGACTTCACGGCGGCCCTGCTTGACGTGCGTGCCAGCATGCCGGGCAGCCAGCAGTCCACGCTCATCCTCACCGCGCCCAGCGCCGCCGCCGGCGCAGCCGGGGCGGCAACAACGGAGACGGCAGTCATGGCAGAGTCCGGACGGGGCGGACGGGGCAAGAAGAAGAAGGGCGGCGGGCGGCGGCCTGCCGTCTGGGGCATCGCGGCCGTGCTGATCGCCGCGATCGCCGTTGCGCTCGCCCTGGCCCTCACTCGTGGTGCCGGAGACATGGTGGCCGTTCCGGATGTGGCCGGGTTTGATGCCCCGGCGGCGTCGCGGGCGCTCACGGACGTCGGGCTGAAGCCGACCCAGCGCCAGCAGGCGAGTGACACGGTGCAGCTCGGAGTGGTCATCGGCACCCAGCCGGAGGCCGGGACCGAGGTCGCGAAGGACTCAACGGTGACGATCCTGGTGTCCTCCGGACCCGCGCAGGTCACCGTTCCCAACGTGGTCGGCAAGGCCGTCGAGGACGCCCAGGCGGCGCTCGAGAAAGCGGGCTTCACCGTGACCACCGAACAGGTGGACAGCGACAAGGAGATCGGCACCGTCGTGCGGCAGGTGCCCAAGGCGGGGTCGCAGGCCGGATCAGGCGACACGATCACGCTGTACGTGAGCAAGGGCGTCACGAAGGTGACGGTTCCGGATGTCACCGGAAGCGACATCGACGTGGCGCGCAGCGAACTCTCGAACGCGGGGCTCGAGGTCGGCAGCGTGACCGAGGATGACGGTACGTCGGGGCTCACCCCGGGCACCGTGACCAACCAGGACCCGTCCGGTGGCGCGTCGGTGGCCAAGGGCTCGTCCGTCGACCTCATCGTCGCCGCCTCGAGCGGTGGCACCGTCCCGGACGTCACCGGCAGCGACTCCAGCACGGCCCGCAACAAGCTCGAGAGCCTCGGGTTCAGCGTGAACACCGCGGAGGTCGAGAGCACGCAGCCTGCGGGCATCGTCGTCGACCAGGACCCGAGCGGCAGCTCGCAGGTGCCCGCGGGCAGCACGGTGACCATCTACATCTCGACCGGATCGTCCGGAGGCGGGTCGTCGGGTGGCGGTGGCTCATCCGGTGGCGGGTCGTCGGGTGGCGGGTCGCAGCCGCCGGCCCCATCGGGGAGCGGCGGCGGCTCGGGTGGCAGCTCGGGCGGCGGATCGCAGCCACCCGCTCCCAGTCCATGAGGATCGCCGTCCTGGGGGGCGGCCGCAGCAGCGAACATGACGTATCGCTCGCATCGGCCGCCTCCGTGGCGCAGGCCATCGACCGGGGCCGCTACGAGGTGCGTGAGATCACGATCGCGCGCGACGGCGCGTGGACCCTCGACGGGCAGCCCGTCGCACTCGTGCCCGCGGCCGGCGACCAGGCCTGGTTGATGCCGCTTGCGGCGGGCACCCCGCTGGAGATCGACCTGGTGTTCCCGGTGCTGCACGGCCCCTGGGGCGAGGACGGCACCGTGCAGGGCCTGTGCGAGAGCGTCGGCGTGCCCTACGTGGGCGCCGACGTCGCCGCCAGCGCCGTGGGGATGGACAAGGCGATGTTCCACGTGCTGGCCACCGCCGAGGGGATCCCGCGGGTGGAGACGATCGTGCTGCACCACCGCGACTGGCTGGATGACGCCAGCGGGGTCCGTGCGCGCGTGGTGCGCGAGATCGGCTACCCGGCGTTCGCCAAGCCCGCGCGCCTCGGATCGAGCTTCGGCATCAGCCCGGTGCCCGACGAGGCGGCTCTCGGCCCGGCACTGGAGCTCGCATTCGCGCACGACGACAAGGCGTTGGTGGAGCGACGAGCCATGGGGCGCGAGGTCGAAGTGGGCCTGCTCGGGAACGACGCTCCGCATGCCTCGCCCCTCGGCGAAGTGATCCACGACAACGACTGGTACGACCACGATGCCAAGTACCGCGAGGGCGGCATGCGGCTGGAGGTCCCCGCGGATGTCCCCTCCTCCGTGCAGGACCGCGCACGCGAACTCGCGATCCGCTCATGGGCCGCGATCGGGTGCAGCGGGCTCGCCCGGGTGGACTTCTTCCTCGAGGGCGACGACCTGTACGTCTCCGAGATCAACACGATCCCCGGGTTCACGTCCACGAGCGTGTGGGGGCGCCTGATGGCAGGGGACGGCTTCGAGTACCCGGACCTGGTGCAGCGCCTCATCGACCTGGCGCTCGAGCGCCACGAGGCGCGGCGCGCATACCGGGGATGATCCCGGCCCGCACGGAGGCCGCCTCGTGAGGATCGGCGTCGTGGCCGACACCCACGTGGGTGAGTCACTCGACGCGCTGCCGGACTGGGTGCGTATCGCACTCGACGGGAGCGACCTCATCCTGCATGCCGGCGACCTCTCGGATGGCTCCGTCATCCCCGACCTGGAGCAGATCGCCCCGGTGGTCGCGGTGCGCGGTGACCACGACCTCGCGGACGCACCCCGGCTGCCATCCCGTGCGATCGTGCAGGTGGGCGGACGACGCATCGGCCTGATCCACGGGAAGCGGCGAGCCACGGACGCGCTGGTGGTGGTGGCGCACGCCGCGGCCGGGCGTCGCCTGCGATGGGATGCCGGCCGCGGCGCGGCCATGGCGCGGGCATTCCGGCGCCATCATGTGGACGTCGTGGTCTTCGGCCACTGGCATGAGGCCATGGTCGCCACGGTGGACGACGTGCTGGTGTTCTCGCCAGGCGCGGTGTGTCCCTGGGGAACGCTCGAGGACGGCAGGGCACCGCGGGCGGGCGCCGGCGGCGTGGCAGATCGCCTCGTCCGGCGCTACCGGAGGCAGCTGGGCGCCGAGGCCATGCGCCCGTCCGTGGGCCGGCTGACGCTCGACCGGACCCGCGTGCGGGCCGAGGTGATCACCCGCCCCTGACACCGGCGAGCGCGTTCCGTGCTCACGTGCGGCGCGCGCGCGGATGCGCGCGGTCGAAGTCGTCTCTGAGATGGCTGGCGGTCACGTGCGTGTACACCTCGGTCGTGACCGGGCTCGCATGCCCGAGGTGGGCCTGGACGTAGCGGATGTCGACGCCGGCCTGGACCAGGTGGGTGCCGCACGAATGCCGCAGCGCGTGCGGGAACACCCTCACCCCCTCGGAGATCAACCCGGCGCGGTCGGCCACCCGCTGCACCTCGCGCCAGACATCGGATCGCCCGATCCGCCGACCGCGGGCACCCAGGAACACGGCATCGGCATCGCGATGGCGGGCCTGATCGGCCCGCGGCGCGACATCCCGGGCACGCAACTCGGGGCGACCGCCGGCCAGATATCGCCGGAGGGCGTCATGCGCCACCTGCGGTATCGCGACGGCGCGGTGCGCACCGCCCTTGCCGAGGACGATCACGTAGGGATCATCGGGATCGTCGAGATGCAACCCCGACATGTCGAGGCCCGCCGCCTCGGTGGCGCGCAGCCCGCACCCGTAGAGCACCTCGATGAGGGCGCTGGCGCGCAGGCCCTCGGGCCCGGGAAGCGCAGCGGCGGCCTCGCACATGCGGCGCATCTGCGAGGCGGAGAGCGCCGTGACCTCGCGCGCCAGGCGATCCTGGCTGCGCGACGCCATCGCCGGGGGCCGCAGGTCTTCCACGGGGTTCGGCAGGTCGAGCGCCCGCGACCACCAGCGGCAGAACGCGCGGACAGCGGCGACCCTGCGCGCGCGGCTTGACGGACGGCCGTCGAGCCGGTCACGCCAGTCCTGCCACCAGCCTGATGGGATCACGGCCAACTGCTCCGCCGCGCGACGGGCATCCGGATCATCCTCCACGCCGAAGGGGGGCGCCTCGGCGACCTCGGCCTCCACGCCCAGGGCCTCGCCGAGCAGGGTGAGATCACGCCCGTACGCTGCCCGCGTGTTGGCGCTGCCGCGCGTGGCCACGAAGGCCGCCGCGAGGGAGCGAAAGCCCTGGGCATCCACCGCCCCGGGCGCGGCGGTGCCGTCGGAGGTGGTGTCGCTCATCCCCGTGGGTGCGCCCGGCGCAGCGTCGTCTGCATCGCCTTGGTCGTCACCCCGGTGTACCGCTCGGTCGTGGCGAGGCTCGCATGACCGAGGAACTCCTGCACCACGCGCAGGTGCGCTCCGTCTGACCCCTCCGGGCCCTCCAGCATGTGCGTGGCCGCGGCATGGCGCAGCAGATGGGGCCCGCCCGCACGACCAAGCGACGCCAGCATCCGGTGCACCACGCGATAGACCGAGCTGCCATCCATCGGGGCCCCCGTGCGCGAGAGGAACACGCAGGCGCGCGCGGCAGCGGTGAAGCCGGCCATCACCGCCAGGCGGGGGCGCCCCTCATCCAGCCACTCGCGCAGGGCGTCGATGCAGGGCTCGGTCATGGGCACGGTGCGCGCGTGTCCGCCCTTGCCCACGACCGCGAGCGTCTCGTGCTCGAAGTCGAGGGATGAGAGCACGAGGTCGCAGGCCTCCTGCCGGCGCAGCCCGCTGCCATACAGCACCTCGACGAGGGCACGGTCCCGCACGGCCAGCGCGCGCGCCGTGGACCGCGGCGGAGCCTCATCGACGAGGCGCGCCGCGAGGTCGGCGAGCTCCGCGGCGTCATCCTGGGACAGGCGCGGTACGGGCCGCCGCTCCACCCGCGGCGCCTCCACCAGGGCAGCGGGGGAACGCCCCCGGGGGAAGTACGGATAGAGCCACTCGCGAAGAGAGGTCAGGGCCCGGCGCTGCGTCGAGGGTGCCCAGCCGATGTCGCGCAGGGCGGCCTCGAGCATCGAAGGGGTGATGCTCGAAGGGCTGGCGACGCCGCGTGACGAGAGCCACCCTGCCACCCGTCGGCAGTCGCGCACGTAGCCGGCGCGCGACTCCGGCGCGAGGGCGCGCGTGCGGGCGCCCTGGCGCGTCAGGCGCTCGTCGAGCTCGGCGAGGGAGTCCTCCCACGGTTCGGGTAATGCCATGGGGTTATGTTCGCCGCCGTGGAGCGGCTGCCCTCTAACCCCTGCCGTCGAGCCCGATCTCGGACACGTAGGCGCGATATCCGCTGCCCTCGGCGTTGGGCGGAAGCTCGGTGATCCAGAACGTGTACGTGCCGGACGGCGTTCCCTCGTCGAGCACCACCTCCTGCGCACCGTCGGCGAACGATCCCCGCCCGACCACGCGCGCATCGGGCCCGGGCTCACCCGCCAGCACCTGGAACGCGCCACCCGTTCCCCTGGTGGTCATCGTCAGGCGGCGCGCCACGGCGGGCGTCTCGAGCGTCAACGCGAGGCCCACGCCATCCTTGAGCCCACCGAAGTCCGCCGTCGCGTATCGCTCCGTCCGCCAGGCGGTTGCCTCGTTCCCGTCGTACGCCAGCGGGACCTCACCGGGCATCTCGCGGCCCTCGCCGCCGGGGTCGACGTCGGTGACCGACGCGAGCTGAAGGGGGCGCAAGCCAAGCACCACGGCGGGAGTGGCACCGCCGCCCGACGACGCGCCGGGGGCGGGGGCGTCGCTGTCTCCACCGGTCACCACGACGGTGGCCGCTGCTGCCGCGCCGAGAACGAGCACGCCGGCGACCACGGCCGGCCAGCGGCGCATGCGAGACGACGTCACAACGACCGGAGCCGGCCCAGGGCCCGCCCCGCCTGGCGCATGGTGGTCATCCGACGGCGGAGGGGCGCCGCCGCCGACATCGTGGGCGCCACCGTCGGCATCGTCGGCGCCACCCGGCCCCTCAGGCGATACCGGGTGCAGCTCGCCGGTGATCGCATCGGGTAGTGCCTCACCCGGGGGCAGCGGTCCCGTGGCCGCGGCCGCCGCGGCCACCTCGGGCGGGATCACCGGCATGACGGCCGTGGTCCCCGCAGGCACCGCGAGGAGCGCATCGGCCATGTCAAGCGCTGACGGAAATCGTGCTCCGGGATCCTTCTCGCACGCACGCAGGACGATGGCCGCGAGATAGGCCGGGATGTCCGGCTGCACGTCGCGGGGGTCGGGCATGGGGTCGCGCACCTGGCGCATCGCGACGCCCATCGGCGTGTCGGCCGGGAACGGCAACTCGCCGGTGAGCGACTCGTACAGGACGACGCCAAGCGCGTAGACGTCAGTGCGCCCGTCGACGCCGAGCCCCTGGGCCTGCTCGGGGGCCAGGTAGTCGCTGGTGCCCAGGACGGTCCCGGTGCGGGTGAGGCCATCCTGCACGCCATCGAGGAGGCGCGCGATACCGAAGTCGGTGAGCATCGCGACGCCTCCGGCGGTCACCAGGATGTTGTGCGACTTGATATCGCGGTGCACCACGCCCGAGCGATGGGCGAGTTCGAGGCCGCGGGCGACCTGGCTGGCGATCGATGCCGCCTCGGCCGGCGGCAGCGCACCGCGCTCGCGGATCAGCGCCTTGAGCGTGATCCCGTCCACGAGCTCGAAGACGATGTACGGCCCGCCCTCGGCACCGGCGTCCTCGTCGAGCAGGCGGACGATGCACGGGTGATCCAGGCGCGCCACCACGTCTGCCTCACGCCGGAACCGCAGCAGCAGGTCCGGGTCATCCTGCACGCGTGGGTGCATCAGCTTCACTGCAACAGCGGCACCCGTTCGCGCATCCACGGCCCGCCACACGGTGGCCATGCCCCCGCTGCCGATCGGCCGCTCGAGGCGGTACCGGTCGCCGATGAGATCCCCGGCGGCGGTCACGGGCCGTGATCAATCGGTCGCACGGGGTCACCGTAGAGGGAGCGCGTGACGTCGGGGCCTGACGACGTCGGCGCCCGACCGGTTACAGCCGCCACACCGGGCACGGCGGCGTTGGTAGCGTCACCCCCATGGCGACCCACACGATCCTGATCGTGGAGGATGACCCGGCGATATCCGACTCCATGTCCTACCACCTCGGGCGGGCCGGCTACCGCATCCTCACCGCCGCCGACGGCGGGACCGGGCTCAGGCTCTTCCGGCGCGAGCGGCCCGACCTCGTGGTGCTCGACCTGATGCTTCCGCAGGTCGACGGCTGGCGCTTCACCGAGGAGGTCCGCGCTGACGACCCTGACGTGCCGATCATCATGTGCAGCGCACGCACCAGCGAGCACGACCGGGTGCATGGCCTCGACATCGGTGCCGACGACTACATCGTGAAGCCGTTCTCCACGAAGGAGCTCGTCGCCCGGGTGGGCGCGCACCTGAGGCGGCGCGACAAGGAGCGCGCGCGAGCGAGCGAGGGGCCCATTGAGACGGCCGGCCTGGTCATTGACCCCGCGCAGGTGCAGGCCTTCGCCGGTGGACAGAGCGTCGGGCTGACCGCCCGGGAATTTCAGGTGCTGCTCGTGCTGGCTGCGGCGGATGGCCGGCCTCTCGCGCGTAACAAGATCTATCGCGAGGCGTGGGGCTACGAGATGATGTCCGGAGACCGCTCCGTGGACGTGTTCGTGAGGAAGGTCCGACAGAAACTGCGTGCGGCCATACCGGGCACCGACTTCATCATCACCCACTATGGCGTGGGGTATCGATTTGATCCCACGGCGTGCGATCCGGGATGAATTGCGCGGCGGCGGTGTACCGCTGCCCGTTGATTCCCGGTCGCAGGCCCGCTTGCCTTCATGCTGACCGCACCTCGGGGCAACGCAGCAGGGCCGGGGCGCCCACCGAAACAGGGAGACGCACGGTATGGACAACGAAGGCATGTGCCCGATGACGGCCGGACGTGGCATGACCAA
Source organism: bacterium (assembly GCA_029977205.1). Lineage (GTDB taxonomy): Bacteria > Actinomycetota > Thermoleophilia > Miltoncostaeales > Miltoncostaeaceae > SYFI01. Next base: position 2,731 of record JAPOLI010000022.1, on the reverse strand, counting down.
CCGGGACTGGTGGCCCGAGCAGCTTGACCTTGCGCCCCTGCGCCAAAATCCACCGAGCGCCGACCCGATGGACGCCGACTTCGACTACGCCGCCGAGTTCGCCAGCCTCGACCTCGACGCGGTGAAGGCCGACATCGGCGCGGTCATGACGACGTCGCAGCCGTGGTGGCCCGCGGACTACGGTCACTACGGACCGCTCTTCATCCGGATGGCGTGGCACAGCGCCGGGACCTACCGCATCGCCGATGGGCGGGGCGGAGCGGGTACCGGCGGTCAGCGGTTCGCCCCGCTCGACAGCTGGCCCGACAACGCAAACCTCGACAAGGCGCGTCGCTTGCTCTGGCCGGTCAAGCGGAAGTACGGCCGGAAGCTCTCATGGGCCGACCTGATGATCCTGAGCGGCAACTGCGCGCTCGAGTCAATGGGCTTCGCGACCTTCGGGTTCAGCGGGGGACGGGCCGACGTATGGGAGCCCCCCGTCGACATCTACTGGGGGCCTGAGGGCGAATGGATGGGCGACCAGCGGTACAGCGGTGACCGGGAACTCGAAAATCCTCTGGCTGCCGTGCAGATGGGCCTGATCTACGTGAACCCCGAGGGACCGAACGGCAACCCGGACCCCCTCGCGGAGGCCGCCGATATCCGCGAGACCTTCCGCCGCATGGCGATGAATGACGAGGAGACGTTCGCGCTCACCGCGGGCGGCCACACGTTCGGCAAGTCACATGGCGCAGCGAACCCCGATGAGTACGTCGGACCCGAGCCCGAGGGCGCGCCGATCCAGCAGCAAGGATTGGGCTGGGCAAACTCCTACGGGACCGGTGCCGGCGATGACGCGATCACGAGCGGCATCGAGGGCGCGTGGACCCGCACGCCCACGGCCTGGGACATGGACTACCTCGAGCTCCTGTTCGGCTACGAGTGGGAGCTGACGACAAGCCCCGCGGGCGCGCACCAGTGGCGGCCAACGGATGACACGCTGGCCGACGCGGTGCCCGACGCGCACGACGCGTCCCGGCGCCACGCGCCAATGATGACAACCGCCGACATGGCACTGCGCGAGGACCCTGAGTACGCCCGCATCGGCCGGCACTTCCTCGCGCACCCCGACGAGTTCGCCGACGCCTTCGCGCGTGCGTGGTTCAAGTTGACTCACCGCGACATGGGCCCCATCACCCGGTACATCGGCCCCGAGGTGCCGGATGAGCAGTTGATCTGGCAGGACCCGGTACCCGCCGCCGACCACGGCCTCGTCGGCGACGCCGAGCAGGCTGCCCTGAAGGAGGCCATCGCGAACTCCGGTCTCGCGCCCGCAGAACTCATCCGGGTCGCGTGGGCGTCTGCATCGACATACCGGCGCAGCGACCACCGCGGTGGGGCAAACGGTGCCCGCATTCGACTCGCCCCACAGCGCGACTGGGATGCCAACGACCCCAGCGAACTCGATCGCGTGCTCACGGTGCTGGAGGGAATCCAGGACGACGCCAACGCCGCGCAGAACGGGAGCGGCATCCGCATCTCCTTGGCCGACCTGATCGTCCTCGCGGGCGGCGTCGGCGTGGAGCGCGCAGCCGCTGCGGGCGGCGTCGACATCAGGGTTCCTTTCACCCCGGGCCGGACGGACGCGAGCCAGGAATGGACCGACGTCGAGTCATTCGCAGTACTCGAGCCGTTCGCCGATGGCTTTCGCAACTACCTGCGCCCGGGTCACCCGTGGCCGGCTGAGCGCCTGCTCATCGACAGGGCAAGCCTGATGGGTCTCACCGCACCTGAGATGACGGTTCTCGTCGGTGGGCTGCGGTCAATCGGCGCCACGTCTGGTGGCTCATCGGTCGGAGTGCTCACCACTCGCCCCGGCGCGCTCACCACCGACTTCTTTGTGAACCTGCTCGACATGTCGACCGACTGGCAGCCGACATCGAAGGCCGAGGAGCAGTTCGAGGGTCGCGACCGGGACACGGGAGAGCTGCGCTGGACCGCGAGCCGCGTCGACCTGGTTTTCGGGTCGAACTCGGAGCTTCGGGCACTCGCCGAGGTCTACGCAGCCGATGACGCGCACGCGGCATTCGTGGACGACTTCGTCGCCGCATGGTCGAAGGTCATGGAGCTTGATCGCTTCGACCTGCACCGGTAGACGCGATGCCCGATCGGCCGCTCGGCATTGAGGCAGGTGCCCTCTCCCGCTATGGTGCCGCGGCCATCTGGCGGGATGCCCGAGTGGTCAAAGGGAGCGGTCTGTAAAACCGTCGGCTCTGCCTACGAAGGTTCAAATCCTTCTCCCGCCATCTGGAACCGGAGCCCGGCCAATGCGCCGGGCTCCGCCGTTCCCCGGGTCCATCGTGCGCAGGCTGCGGGTCTTCGGACATTCTTCGAATCCTCTTCGCCTATCAGGGGCCAGCCGGCCTACCCTTAAGCCATGAACCGGACGATTGTGGGCACGGGACTCGCCGGGGCGATGACCGCACTCGTGGCACTGGGCCTGGCCGGCCCCGCCGCGGGCGCCCGATGCGCGCTGACGCCCTCAGCCACCGAGGGGCCCTACTACACGCCCGGGGCCCCCATGCGCTCGCGCATCGCCACCCGCGGGACCACGGGCACGCCGCTGGTGCTGACCGGGGTGGTGCGCGATACCTCGTGCCGCCCCGTCGCGCGCGCCACGGTGGACGTGTGGCAGGCCGACGGTGCAGGGCGCTACGACAACCGCGGCTACCGACTGCGCGGCAGGGTGCGC
>JAPOLI010000021.1 GCA_029977205.1 bacterium | reverse complement strand
GCTGTTCCCGACGATCTCGCGGATGGCCGCCAACCGCGACTTCGCCGGGCTGCGCGACTCGGTGGCATCGGGGCTCAGGCAGATCTTCTTCCTGCTGCTCCCCGCATCGGCGTTCCTCATGGTGCTGTCCGAGCCGGTGGTGCGGCTGGTCTTCCAGCGCGGGGCGTTCGACGGCTACTCCACCCTCATCACCTCCGAAGCGCTGTTCTTCTTCACCATCGGCCTCGTGTTCAACGGCGCCAGCCTCCTGCTGATCCGCGCATTCTTCAGCCTGCAGCGCCCGTGGCTCCCCACCGCGATCGCCGGCATCGGCGTGGCCGTGAACGCGGTGCTGGACGCCATCCTCTACGTGCCCCTCGGGGTCGGCGGCATCCCGCTCGCGACCTCGATCACGAGCCTGGTCACCTTCCTCGCCCTGGTCTACTACCTCGGCAAGCGGACCGGCGCGCTGGACACCCGGTTCATCGCCGAGGGCTTCGCGCAGGCGCTGGGCGCCGCGGTGGTGGCGGGCTTCCTCGGCTGGCTCGTGTGGCGCGTGCTGGACGATGCGTTCGGCACCTCGCTGCTCGCCCAGCTGGTGGCGGTGGGGCTGGCTGCCGCCGCCACGGTGTTCGCCATCATCGCCGCCGCACGCGCCATGAACATGCCCGAGATGACGGCGATCATGAGGGTGGTCAGCCGACGGCGCCGACTGCGATAGGGTCGGCCCCGTGGATCAGGCGCATATCCGGAACTTCTCCATCATCGCCCATATCGATCATGGGAAGTCGACCCTCGCGGACCGCATCCTGCAGCTCACGGGCGCGATCAGCGACCGCGAGATGCGCGAGCAGGTGCTCGACTCCATGGACCTCGAACGCGAGCGCGGCATCACCATCAAGGCCCAGGCCGTGCGGGTGATGTACACGGCCGAGGACGGCGAGACCTATCAGCTGAACCTCATCGACACGCCCGGGCACGTGGACTTCTCGTATGAGGTCTCGCGCAGCCTCGCCGCATGTGAGGGCGCCCTCCTCGTGGTGGACGCAAGCCAGGGCATCGAGGCGCAGACGCTCGCCAATGCGTACCTGGCCATCGAGGGGGACCTCGAGCTCGTGCCGGTGCTCAACAAGATCGACCTGCCGGCTGCGGAGCCCGAGCTGCACGCCCGGGCGCTGGCCGACCTCATCGGCGACGACCCCGACCACGTCCTGCGCATCTCGGCGAAGACGGGTATCGGCGTGGCAGAGGTGCTCGAGGCGATCGTCACGCGCGTGCCGCCGCCGGCGGGTGACCCCGGTGCGCCGCTGCGCGCGCTGGTGTTCGACTCGGTGTACGACCAGTACCGGGGCGTGGTGGCATTCGTGCGGGTGATGGACGGCGAGCTCACGGGCGGCCAGCGCGTACGGGCGATGGCGACCGGCGCCGACTTCGATGCCGAGGAGGTCGGCGTGATGTCCCCGGCCATGACGCCGATCGGCCACCTGTCAGCGGGGGAGAGCGGGTACATCGTCACGGGGCTCAAGAGCCTGGTGGACCTGCGGGTGGGCGACACGCTCACGCTCACGGCCTCGGCGGCTGCGGAGGCCCTGCCGGGCTACCGCGAGGCCAAGCCGATGGTGTTCTGCGGGCTGTTCCCCGTGGACGCCGATGACTACCCGGACCTCCGCGACGCGCTCGAGAAGCTCTCGCTGAACGACGCCTCGCTGGTGTGGGAGCCGGAAACATCCCAGGCCCTCGGGTTCGGGTTCCGGTGCGGATTCCTCGGCCTGCTGCACATGGACATCATCCGCGAGCGCCTCGAGCGCGAGTACGACCTCGACCTCATCACCACGACCCCCAACGTGGAGTACGAGGTGACGACCACGGGGGGTGAGCTGCTCGACGTGCGCTCACCGGTCGACCTCCCCAGCCCCAACCACATCGAGCAGATCGAGGAGCCGTACGTCCGGTGCACCATGCTGGTGCCCCAGGACTTCGTGGGCGCGGTGATGGGCCTGTGCCAGGAGCGGCGCGGCGCCTTCGTGACCATGACGCCCATCGAGAACCGCCAGCAGGTCGTGTACGACATGCCGCTGGCCGAGATCGTGCTCGACTTCTACGACCAGCTGAAGTCGCGCACGCGCGGGTACGCATCGCTCGACTACGACCCCATCGGCTACCGCCAGAGCCCGCTCGTGAAGCTGGACATCCTGCTGGCGGGCGAACCGGTGGACGCGCTCTCGATGATCGTGCACCGCGACAGCGCGTACGCGCGTGGCAAGGGGCTCGTGGAGCGGCTCAAGGAGACGATCCCGCGCCAGATGTTCGAGGTGCCGGTGCAGGCCGCCATCGGCGGGAAGATCATCGCCCGCGAGACGGTGAAGGCGAAGCGCAAGGACGTGCTGGCCAAGTGCTACGGCGGCGACATCAGCCGCAAGCGCAAGCTGCTCGAGAAGCAGAAGGAGGGCAAGAAGCGCATGAAGCACGTCGGCAACGTCGAGGTGCCGCAAGAGGCGTTCCTGGCCGTCCTGCAGCTGGACGGGGCATCGGGGCAGCAGTGACCACCGGCGATCCCACGGGGGTCGCCCACCTGTACGTGCACCTGCCGTTTTGCGCGGCGCGGTGCGGGTACTGCGCATTCGTGGTGGAGGTGGGCCGCGACGACGCCCGCGATGCCTACCTCGATGCGGTACTCGCCGAGCTGCGCCGGGAGCGCGCGCGGCTGGGCCGGCTCGACACCGTGTACCTCGGCGGGGGCACCCCCACGCTCATGGGGGCGGAGCGCCTCTCGCGGCTCCTCGCCTCGCTCGGGCCCATGCTCGCGCCCGGCGCCGAGGTCACCGTCGAGGCCAATCCCGAGACCATCGACGACGCCATGGCCGGTGCGCTCGCTGCCGCCGGCGTCACCCGCGTGTCGCTGGGCGCGCAGTCGTCGCGCCGGCACCTCCTGGATGTGCTCGATCGCCGTGCGCAGCCCGGTGACGCCGAGCGCGCGGTACGGGCCGTGCGTGATGCGGGCATCCCGCGCGTCTCGGTGGACCTCATGCTGGCGGTGCCGGGGCAGTCGCGCGATGACCTCGCGGCGGACCTCGCGTGGGTCCGGGGCCAGGACCCTGATCACGTGTCCTGGTACGAGCTGGAGTTCAAGGAGGGCAGCGCGATCGCCCGCGGCCCGCATGCCCCGCCTGATGACGACCTCGCGGCTGACCTCTACGAGCAGGCGGTCGACGGCCTCGAGTCCGCGGGCTACCGCTGGTATGAGCTCGCCAACTTTGCCCGCCCGGGTGCCGAATGCCGTCACAGCCTCGCGTACTGGCGCGCGCGTGACTACCTCGGGGTCGGCGTGGGGGCGGTGAGCACGATCGGCGGGGAGCGGCGGCGCAACGCGCCGGGGCTCGACCGGTACATCAGCGCCCTCGCAGGTGGCGGCGACCCGCCGCGCACCCGGGAGGGGGTGGACGCGGATACCCGACGCAGGGAGCGGTGGATGCTCGGAACGCGGCTGGCGGAACCGCTCGACGTGGCCTGGGCGGGCGCGCCGGACAACCCCGATGCGCTGGCGGAACTGGAGGCGCGCGGGCTCCTGGATCGGCGTGATGGCACCGTCGTCCTCACGCGCCGTGGCCGACTGCTTCAAAATGCAGTGATGCAGGAGATCATGGACTTCGCATGAGCACCACTGACGCCGACACCCCGAGCACGCTCACCCCGCGCCAGGAGGACATCCTGCGCGTCGTCGTACGGCGGCACATCGAGAGCGGCCAGCCCGTGGGCAGCAAGCACATCGCGGGCAGCAGCGGCCTGGAATGGGCGTCGTCGACCATTCGCAATGAGCTGCACCTGCTCGAGGAGATGGGGTTCCTCGACCATCCGCACACCTCGGCCGGGCGGGTACCGACGGAGTCCGGCTACCGCTACTACGTCGATGAGATCCTGCCGCGCGAGCCGCTTCCGTCCACCGGCACCGACCTGCAGCGCACGCTCGGCGCGGACGTGGCGCATGTGGAGGTGGACCAGACGCTGCGTCGGCTGGCCGATGCGATCTCCGAGGTCACCGACCTGCTCGGCGTCGTCACTGGCCCACCGGTGGCATCGGCCACCGTCCGCCACGTCGAGGTGCTCCTGCTGCAGCCGCAGATCGTCACCGTGGTGGTGATCACGTCCACCGGGGATGTGACCAAGCGCCTGTTCGCGTTCGACCGCCCCGTGGATCCCGGCGTGGCCGATTGGGCCGCGGCCTTCCTCAACGAGCGGGTGCAGGGGCTGGCCGTGGGGGCACGGAGCATCGCGTCGCGCCTTGCCGATCCGTCACTGGGCGCGATGGAGCGGGCGTTCCTCGATGCGATCATGCCCGCGCTCACGGACATGCAGGAGGACCGGGCCGTGTACATGTCGGGCCAGGCACGGGTGCTCACCGACGCGCGGCGCGGCGAGATCACGGGGATCGACGGCCTCATGCGCGCCCTCGAGGAGCGGTACGCGCTACTCGCCGTGCTGCGGGGCGCCCTTGATGGCTCGCGGACGTACCTCCGCATCGGGTCGGAGCTACCCACCGACCTCTCGGGGGTGTCGATCGTCGCCGCCGGGTACGGTCCCCCACGGGGAGACCTCGGGGCGGTGTCGCTGATCGGACCGGTGCGCATGGATTACGCACTCGCCATCGCCACCGTGCGCGAGGCATCCCGGGCGCTGTCGGCATATGTGGAGGACGTGTACGGGTGAGCGAGGACCCGCGGTTCGAGATCCTCGAGGTGTGGCGCCGGCCGCTGGATGATGACGGCACGGCCGCCGTGCGCGTGCTCGCCCGGGTGGAGTCCGGCGCCTATGGCCCGGAGGAATACGCCGTGGGGGTGAGCATCGATCCCGACTCGGTGTTCGATCCGGTGGCGGAGGAGACCGACGTGTTCTCCGGCCTCACGTTCGCGGAGGCGCATTGGGTGGCCGCCGTGATCGCAAGCAACGAGCGGCGTGCCGAGGGCGCCGAGGCGCTGCTGTTCGACCTGCGGGTGCCGGTCGACCTCGAGTGGCGCGATGTCGATCTGTCGTCGGTGGTCGTGGAGCCCGGCGGGGTCAAGTCGACCCCTCTCGTTCCGTGGGATCCCATGGACGCTCCCGCCTCCACGCGGTGGGCCATCGCCACCTACACGCTCGACTGCGGTCACCAGGCGGTCGAACTGCTGCGGCAGGATCCGGATTCCGCCCCGTTCTGGATCGAGCAGGGCGCCGTCGACCATCTGGCGGCGCGCGATGCGCGCAGCCTGGCGCGCATGCTGCTCGAGGCCTCCACCCTCGAGGAGGCCCGCGTGCTGGTGGAATCCGCGCAGGCGAACCTGGCGACACACCCCGAGGAGTACCCAGGAGGGGGCGATGCCGACCACGCGTGATTACTACGAGGTGCTCGGCGTCTCGCGCGATGCGTCCGACCAGGAGATCAAGTCGGCCTTCCGGCGGCTCGCGCGGGAGTTGCATCCCGACCTGAACCCGAACGATCCGTCGGCGGAGGAGCGCTTCAAGGAGGCCGCCGAGGCCTATGAGGTGCTGTCGGATACCGACCAGCGCGCGCGCTACGACCGCTTCGGGCATGCGGGAGTACGTGGCGCCGGCGCGGGGGGCGGCGCGCAGGGGTTCGGGTCGTTCCAGGACATCTTCGACGCCTTCTTCGGCGGCGCGGACATCTTCGGCGGCGGCGGCCCGGCGTCGGGCGAGGACGTCCTCGTTGCCACCCAGATCACATTCGTGGAGTCGGCTCTCGGGGTGGAGCAGGACGTCGTGGTGGAGCGCGTCGAGGAGTGCGAGGCCTGCGACGGCAGCGGGGCCGCACCGGGCAGCGAGGTGCACGCGTGCGGGACCTGCGGGGGGCATGGTCACATGCGCCAGGCCGTGAGCACGCCGCTCGGCCAGATGGTGCGCCAGACGCCGTGCCCATCGTGCAGCGGAACCGGCCGCGAGATCTCCACGCCCTGCGTCACCTGCCGCGGCCGCGGCCGCGTGCGCGCCCGCTCCACGGTGAACGTGCGGGTGCCGGCGGGCATCGCCACCGGCCAGCGCATCCGCCTGTCCGGACGCGGGGGCGCTGGTGATCCGGGCGCCCCGGATGGCGACCTCTACGTCGAGGTGCGCGTGCTCCCGGATGAGCGCTTCGTCCGTGATGAGCTCGACATCATCCACGAGGTAGGCATCCCGGTGACCGCCGCGATGACCGGCACCATCATCTCGGTGCCGACCATCGAGGGGGAGGAGCAGGTCGAGGTGCGTGCGGGCACCCAGCCCGGCGCGGAAATCCGCCTCAAGGGACGGGGCTTCCCCGTGGTGCACGGCCGGCAGCGCGGGGACCAGGTGGTGGTCGTCGACGTGCGGGTGCCGCGGATCACGTCCGACGAGGGCCAGGAGGCCCTGCGGCCGCTCGCCGAGCACCTTGAGGAGTACGGGGACGATGGCGACGACGAGGGCTTCTTCGGCCGGCTCCGCCACGCCTTCCGCTGATCGCATCATGAGGCTCACGGCCGTGGTGGCCGCGGGCGACGCCGACCTCGCCGTGGCCGAGTGCCATGCGCTCACTGGTGTCGGGTGCATGCAGGGCCCTCCGGTGGACGGTCGCGTGGCCATCGACACCTGGATGCCGGCCGCTGACAGCCCGGGCGCCGTGGCGCTGGGGCGCCACCTCGCGGCCGCCGGGATCGCGGCGGACGTCGCCGAGGACGAGCAGGACGATGCCTGGCGCGACGCGCTGCGGAACTTTCACCAGCCCGTCGTGGCGGGGCGCATACGCGTGCGACCGCCGTGGGTTCCGCCGGTGGCGGGCATGCAGGACGTGGTCATCGATCCCGGCATGGCCTTTGGGACCGGCCAGCACCCGACCACCCGGACCGCCCTCGCACTGCTCCAGCGCATCCCGGCGCGCGGCCCGGTTCTTGACGCCGGATGCGGGTCGGGAATCCTCGCGATCGCAGCGCGCCGACTGGGGTTCGCGCCCATCATCGCGATCGACCTGGACCCCGACGCGGTGGCCGCGACCTCCCGCGCCGTTCGCGCCAACATGGTGGACGGCATCGAGGTGGACCGCCTGATGATCGGCGAGGACCCGCTGCCGCGCGCGCCGATCCTTCTCGCGAACATCACCCTCGAGGTGCTCACGGTGCTCGCGGGCGAGCTCGCGACGGGGCAGGGTGACCGCTCGCAGCCGAATGGCGAAGATGGCACCACCACGGCCGTCCTCCATGCGGTGCTCTCGGGATTGCGCGAGCATGAGGTCGATTCGGCGGTGGCGGTGTTCGCGCCCGTGGGCCTTGCGGAGGCCGAGAGGGCGGCGGAGGACGGGTGGGCATCGGTGAGGCTTCAGGCATGAGCAGCACGGCCGCGCATACGTTCCGGTACGTGGTGCCGGTCGAACCGGACGCCGGCGCACCGGTGGTGCTGGCAGATGCCGATGCCCACCACCTCGCGCGCGTGGTGCGACGACGCGCGGGGGACGCCGTCGAGGTGATCGCCCCGTCCGGGATGATCTGGCCCTGCGTGGTGGATGATCCCGGCCCACCCGCGGTGCTCCGCGTGGCCGGCGCACCTCGTCGCGGGCCGGTGGGCGCGCCTGTTGATGTGTGGGTCGGGCTCTGCGAGGCGGGCCGCCTCGACCTGATCGCCGAGAAGGCCGCGGAGATGGGGGCCCGTTCCCTGGGGGTCATGGCCACCGACCGCGCCCGTCGCGTCCCCGACGCGCACGCCTGGCAGACGCGGAGCGCGCGCATGGCCCGCGTGGCCGAGGCGGCTGCGCGCCAGAGCGGCCACGGTCGCTGGCCCGCCCCGGGTCCGCTGGTACCGTTTGACCACGTGCTGAACCAGACCGTTCCCGAGCAGGGCGTCATCCTTGATCCCCGCGCCACCGCGCCGCTCGCGCAGGTGCTGGGCCCCCGGCCACACGATGTCCCGGTGGCCCTCCTCGTGGGCCCTGACACGGGCTTCAGCGATGATGAGCTCTCGGCGGCCGCCACCCGCGGTATCGCGGCTGCATCGCTCGGCGACGGCATGCTGCGCACCGAGACAGCCGCCATCGCAGCACTCGCCCTCGCCACCCTCGGCCGCCCGGAGCCCGCCTGATGGCAGACGCCTGCCTGTTCTGCAGCATCGTCGCCGGCGCGATTCCCGCCGAGGTGGTGCGTCGCGAGAACGGCATGATCGCCTTCAACGACATCGCCCCCAAGGCCCCGGTGCATGTCCTGGTTGTCCCCGAGCGCCACGTCGACTCACTGGCCGGGGTGGAGGGCCTCACGCCCGGCGAGCGGGCCGACATGCTCGCGTTCATCGCTGCGGTGGCCCGGGACCACGACCTGGAGGGGACCGGCTACCGGGTGACCACCAACCACGGCGACGACGGCCGCCAGAGCGTCCACCACCTGCACTGGCATGTGATGGGCGGCGCGCCCTTGTCGGACACGATGTGAGGTGCGGATGAGCGAGAAGGTCATCGAGGTGCCGGACCGCGTGGCCATGGAGCTCGCGGGTGAGCACGATGCCGTGATCCGCGCGCTTGAGGACCGCCTGAAGCTCGACATCAGCCTGAGGGGCAACCGTCTCGTGCTGATGGGCGACGACCCACGCGTGGAGCGCGGCGTGGCCGTCGTGGACGAGCTCGCGCGCCTCGTCGACTCCGGTCGCACGATCGCCCCGACGATGATCGAGGCCGTGGCCTCGGCCGTGGAGCAGGCGGGGCGCCCGGACGCCCTCCTCGGCGATGTCGTGTGGCGTCATCGCCAGCGCAGCATCACGCCCACCACGGCGGGGCAGAAGGCCTACGTCGACGCCATCCGCACCAACACCATCACCTTCGGCATCGGACCGGCGGGTACCGGCAAGACGTATCTCGCCGTCGCGCTCGCGGCCGCGGCACTGTCGCGCCGGGAGGTGGGGCGCATCATCCTGACCCGCCCGGCCGTGGAGGCGGGCGAGAAGCTGGGGTTCCTGCCCGGGGACATCGCCGCGAAGGTCGATCCGTACCTGCGCCCGCTGTTCGATGCGATGCACGACATGCTCGATGCCGACCGCGCCCAGCAGTACCTCGAGCGCGGGCAGATCGAGGTGGCGCCGCTGGCATTCATGCGCGGCCGGACGCTCAACGACTCCTTCATCATCCTCGATGAAGCCCAGAACACGACGGTGGAGCAGATGAAGATGTTCCTCACGCGTCTCGGCTTCGGATCAACGGTGGTCGTAACCGGCGACGTCACCCAGGTCGACCTTCCGCGCGACCGGCGGTCGGGCCTCGCCGACATCGAGCGCGTCCTCGGCGGCATCCCCGGCATCGGCGTCGTCCGCTTCACCAAGGACGACGTCGTGCGCCACAAGCTCGTGCAGCGCATCGTCGAGGCATATCGCGTCCACGAGGAGGGCGAGAACCCGTGGGGCGACGAGACCTGATCGAGGTCGAGGCACGCCGGGGCGACGGCGCGGCGGCCGCCGACCTGGAGCCGCTCGTCGCCCATGTGCGTGCGGCATGCGCGCGGGTGGGCATCACGCGGGCGACGGTCGGGCTGGTGGTGGTGTCGCCCCACGAGATGGCGGCGATCAACGGCGAGCACCGCGACAGGCCGGAGCCCACAGACGTGCTGTCGTTCCCGGTCGACGGCCCGGAGGCACGCAGCTGGCCGGACGGCGGCCCGCCGCCGGAGCTCGGCGACATCCTCATCTGCCCCGAGGCCGCAGAGGAGCCCCTGACCACGCTCGCCGTGCACGGGCTCCTGCACCTGGTGGGGTACGACCACGAGGTGGACGATGGCGAGATGCTGGCCCTCCAGGACGACATCGTGCGCGCCGTGGAGGCACGGTGAGCACCCCGGACGACGAGCGCCCGGCGCAGCGGCTGCTGCGCGATCCGCGCCCCGGGGCGCTGCCGAAGCAGGGGTCGCTGCGGTGGTCGTTCACCTGGGCATTCGAGGGCATCGTCTTCGTGCTGCGCACGCAGCGCAACATGCAGGTGCACGTGGCGGCGGGGTTGCTGGTGCTGATCCTCGCCCTGGTCCTCGGGGTCAGCCGATTCGAGCTCCTGGCCCTGGTCATCGTCGTGGCCCTCGTGCTGGTGGCCGAGATGTTCAACACGGCCCTCGAGGCGGCGATCGATGCGGTGGTCACCTCGTACCACCCGCTCGTGAAGATCGCGAAGGACGTCGCGGCCGGTGCCGTGCTCATCGCGGCCCTGGCGGCCGTGGCCGTGGCGTACCTGATCCTCTACGGGCGGCTGTCCGAGCCGGGCCGGGACCTGCTGCAGGGAGTGCGTCAGGCGCCGACGCACGTGGCGGTCATCGTGATCGTGGTCACCGTCATCGCCGTGGTGGCGCTGAAGGCCTACGCGGGTGCGGGCACCGCCCTTCGCGGGGGGTTCCCGTCGGGGCACGCGGCCGTGGCGTTCGCCGCGTGGATGGCGATCACGCTCATCGTCCTGCCGCTGACGCACGGGGCGCTGGTGTCCACGCTGGCATTCCTCGTCGCCTTGTTGGTGGCGCAGTCCCGCGTGGAGGCGGGGTTCCACTCCGCGGTCGAGGTGGTGGCCGGCGCCCTGCTGGGCGCGGGACTCACCCTGCTGCTCTTCCAGATCTGGGGCTGACGACGTGCCTCCGGAGCTGCTGCGATCCGGGCTCGTGGCCCTTGCGGGGCGGCCCAACGTGGGGAAGTCCACGCTCGCGAACGCGCTCGCCGGCGCGCACGTCGCCGCGGTATCCGCCCGCCCCCAGACCACCCGGCGCCGCGTGCTGGCCGTCGCCCGCGGTGACGGGTGGCAGGCGGTGCTGCTCGATCTCCCCGGGTTCCAGCGCCCTGCGGATCGCCTGACCGAGCGCATGCAGGACACCGTCGACCGCACGGTGGCCGACACCGACGCCGCGCTGTTCGTGCTGAATGCCGCCGAGGAGGTGGGCAGGGGCGACCGCTTCATCGCCGAGCGCCTCGTATCCACCGGGCTGCCGGTGGTCGTGGTCGTGAATCAGGTGGACCGCATAGGCCATGAGCGCGTCGCCGAGGTGATCGCACAGGCGGCCGGCCTGGTGCCCGATTTCCGGGCGATCCATCCGGTGAGCGCGCTGACCGGCGAGGGCCTCGCGGCCCTGCGCGCGGAGTTCCCGGCGCTCCTGCCCGAGGGCCCGGCGTACTTCCCGGATGGCGTCAGCACCGACCAGACCGATGAGGAGATGGCGGCGGAGATGATCCGCGAGGCCGCGATCCAGCGCCTGCGCGATGAGGTGCCCCACGCCCTCGCGGTCGATGTCGAGGACATCAGTCCGGCGCGGACCGGTCGTCGCGTCGAGGCCTGGGTGTTCGTCGAGACCGAGAGCCAGAAGGGGATCGTCGTCGGCAAGGGCGGCCGGATGATCCGGGACATCGGCACGCAGGCCCGCGAGGTGCTCGCGCGCACCTGGGGCGAGCCGGTCCACCTCGACCTCCAGGTGAAGGTGAGGCCGAAATGGCGCCGTGACGATGCGATGCTCGATCGCCTCGGCCTCTGACGGGGCCATGTCGCACGGGGCCTCCGGGGGCCGACCGTCCGCGCCTATACTTCCGCGCCATGCCGAACGCCCCGTCAGGAGGCCCATCGTGAGGGCCCGCGAGCTCGCCAAGAGCTGCGACTTCACGCTGCTTCGCGCCGGCGTCACGACCGCCGATGTCGAGGCACACTGCGCGGCGGCTGCACGACTGCACATGGCGTCGGTGATCGTCACGCCCACCATGGTGCGGCAGGCAGCAGGGATCCTCGCACGGAGCGACGTGAAGGTGGGCACCGTGGTCGGGTACCCGTTCGGCACCGACGAGACCACGACCAAGGCCGCCGTCGCCCGCGCGGCGATCGCCGCCGGCGCGCGGGAGCTGGACGTCGTGATGAATGTGTCCGCGCTGCTGTCCGGACGCCCGGGCGCGGCGCGTGCGGACCTCGGTGGCGTGGTGGACGCTGCGCGCGATGCCACCAGCGCGCACGTGATGGTGAGGGCCGTGGTCGAGGCGCCGCTGCTGGGCGAGCGCCTCCTGCGTCGCGCATGCCAGGTGGCCTCCATCGCGGGGGCCGACTTCGTCGTGACCGCGACGGGTCTGTCCGGCGGCGCCCGGCCGCAGGACGTCGAGGTGATGCGCGACTGCCTCGCTGCCGACATCGGGGTGGTGGCCGCCGGAGGGGTGGCGGGCGTCGACGAGGCCGTCATGCTCCTCGACGCCGGTGCGCAGCGCGTGGCCACAGGCAACGCGGCGGAGATGGTGGACGCGCTCATGGGCGTGGCCGCGTGAGCGTGACCGCTGGAGGGCAGGACGGGGAGGGTTCGGATCGCATCCGCTTCGGCGATGACGGGCTGGTGCCCGCCATCGTCCAGGACGCCGCCACGGGCCGGGTACTCACCCTGGCGTGGATGAATGCGGAGTCGCTGGAGAGGACCCTCGAGACCGGGGAGACATGGTTCTGGAGCCGGTCACGCGGCGAGCTGTGGCACAAGGGCGCGACCAGCGGCAACACGCAGGAGATCGCGGGGGTCGCCACCGACTGCGACCGCGACGCCATCGTGGTGTCCGTGGTACCGGCCGGCCCCGCGTGCCACACCGGCGAGATCTCGTGCTTCCACGACCCGCTGCAGGGGGACGTGGGTTCGGACAACGCGCCGTTCGCGATGCTCCCCGACCTCGAGGAGATCATCGCCGCGCGCGCCGCGGACGCCGATCCCGAGTCGTCCTACACGGCATCGCTGCTCGCCAAGGGCATCGACACGATGTGCAAGAAGGTCGGGGAGGAGGCCACCGAGGTGGCGATCGCCGCCAAGGGCGGGGAGCGCGACCAGCTCGTCTACGAGAGCGCCGACCTTCTCTACCACCTCATGGTGCTCTGGCAGTCGCAGGGCATCAGCGTGGCCGAGGTCGCCGAGGAGCTGGCGTCGCGGAGGCGGGAGGCCGGGTGACCACCCTGCGCATCGACGTGCCCGCGGACGCGGCCGGCGATGACCTGCCCGTGACGCCCGGCCTGGATGGCGTGCGCGCCGCCGTGGGCACCTACCGTCAGGTGCCGCTGGCCCATACGTACCTGGACGACTGCGAGACGCCGGTCAGCGCCATGCTGAAGCTGCGCGACGGCGGCCCGTGCTTCCTCCTCGAGAGCGCCGAGCAGGGCCAGCGCCTTGGGCGGTACTCGATGATCGGCATCGACCCGCAGGCCGTCGTCCGCGCGGAGGGCGGCCGTGTCACGCTCCGCCGAGCCGACGGCACGGAAGAGGACCTCGACGCGACCGATCCCTTCGGCGCAATGCAGGCGCTCGTGGACGAGGCCGCGATGGCGCCGCCGGCCGAGCCGCTCGCCTTCTGGGGTGGAGCCGTGGGGTTCTTCGGGTACGACCTCGTGCGCACGGTGGAGGACCTGCCGGACGTTCCGGAGGATGATCTCGGCATCCCCGACATGGTGATGATGCTCACCGGCCCCGTGGTGCTGTTCGACCACCTTCGCCGCTCGACGACCATCATCGTGCCGTGCGCCCTCGAGGATGGGAGTGACCCGGCATCCGCGTACGAGACCGCCGTCGGTGCCATCCGGTCGATCAAGGCGCGCCTGCAGGGGCCGGTGCCGCACCCCGGGCCGCACGGTCCGGTCGAGGTCGGCCCGGTTGAGAGCAACATCGGGCGCGAGCGGTTCTGCGCCGCCGTCGAGGCGGTGAGGGAGTACGTGTTCGCGGGCGACGCCTTCCAGGTGGTTCCCTCGCAGCGGTTCTCGGCGACCGTGGGCCTCGAGCCGTTCGCCGTGTACCGCGGGCTGCGCACGGTCAACCCGTCCCCGTACATGTTCTTCATCGACTGCGGTGACGTCCAGCTGGCAGGGTCGTCGCCGGAGATGCTCGTGAAGGTGACCGACGGCGTCGTCGAGACCCGCCCGATCGCCGGGACGCGCCAGCGCGGTGCCGACCGTGCCGAGGACCTTGCGCTGGCGGACGAGCTGCTCTCCGACCCGAAGGAGCGCGCAGAGCACGTCATGCTGGTCGACCTCGGGCGCAATGACCTGGGGCGGGTCTGCGCGCCGGGGACCGTGCGCGTGAAGGACCTGATGGTGGTCGAGTACTACAGCCACGTCATGCACATCGAGAGCAGCGTCGTCGGACGCCTCGCGGATGGGCGCCTGCCGGTCGAGGCGCTTCGTGCCACCTTCCCCGCCGGCACGCTGTCGGGCGCGCCCAAGGTGCGCGCGATGGAGATCATCGATGAGCTCGAGCCCACCAAGCGCGGGCCCTACGGCGGTGCGGTGGGGTACATCGGGTTCGACGGAAACCTCGACACCTGCATCACGATCCGCACGATCGTGTGCCGCAATGGCCGCTGTCACGTGCAGGCAGGCGCCGGCGTGGTGGCGGACTCCAACCCCGACTCGGAGTTCGAGGAGACGCAGCGCAAGGCTGCGGGGATGTTCCGCGCCATCGAGGTGGCCGCCCAGCAGGAGGACTGGTGACAGTGGCCGGCCAGCCGCATGTGGTGATCGTCGACAACTACGACTCGTTCACCTACAACCTCTTCCAGTACCTCGCGGAGCTCGGGGCGAAGGTCGACGTATTCCGCCACGACCGCATCACCGTGGATGGCATCCGCGACCTGGCGCCCACGCACCTGGTGATCTCACCGGGTCCGAAGACGCCCGACGAGGCGGGTATCTCACTCGACGCCATCCGGCAGCTGGCCGGTGAGGTCCCCATCCTCGGCGTGTGCCTTGGGCATCAGGCGATCGGGCAGGCCTTCGGCGGCAACGTCGTGCGCGGCGCTGCCCCGGTGCACGGCAAGACGAGCGAGATCGCGCATGACGGGCGCACGGTGTTCGCCGGGCTGTCCGATCCGATGACCGCGACCCGCTACCACTCGCTGGTGGTCGAGCGCGAGACGCTGCCCGATGTGCTGGAGGTCTCGGCCTGGTGCGACGGCGACGTGATCATGGGGTTGCGCCACCGCGACCTCCCGGTGGAGGGCGTGCAGTTCCACCCGGAGTCGATCCTCTCGGGCGAGGGCAAGTCGTTGCTCCAGAACTTCCTCGGGATGTCGGCGTGACCCCGGACCCGGTGCTCACCGAGTGCCTCGAGCGCCTCGTCGCGGGCGAGGATCTCCCGCGCGACCTCGTGGAGCGCGCCGTGGGCGTCATCATGGACGGTGAGGCCAGTGAGATCCAGATCGCGGCCTTCCTGACGGCCCTGCGCGCGAAGGGCGTCACGGCCACCGAGCTGTCCGGGCTCGCGCAGGCGGTCCGCCACCGGGCCGAGCACGTGCGCGTGGACGATGCCCACCTGCTCGTGGACACGTGCGGGACCGGCGGCGGGCCCTCCACCGTCAACATCTCCACGGGTGCGGCGTTCGTCGCAGCGGGCGCGGGCGCCAAGGTGGCCAAGCACGGCAACCGGGCCGTGACCTCCGGCTGCGGAAGCGCCGACGTGCTCGAGGCCATGGGCGTCCGCGTCGACCTGGACCCCGACGCCATCGGGCGCTGCATCGACGAGGTCGGTGTCGGGTTCATGTTCGCACCGGCCCATCATCCTGCGTTCCGGCATGTCGGGAGCGTGCGCCGCGAGCTGGGAATCCGCACCGCGTTCAACGTGATCGGTCCCCTCGCGAACCCCGCGGGCGCCACGCATCAGGTCATCGGCGTATTCGACCCGGCCTATCTCGATACGGTCGCCGAGGCCCTGTCGATGCTCGGTTCCCGCCGGGCCCTGGTCGTGGCCGGCCGTGACGGCCTCGATGAGATCAGCACCACGGCCATCACCGATGCCGTGCTGTGGGATCACGATGGGTTCAGCAGCATTGAGATCGACCCGCGCGGCCTGGGCATCACCGTCCCCGCGGCCGGCGCGCTCGACGGCGGTGATCCCGCGACCAACGCCACCGCGCTGCGGACGGCGATCGCCGGTGAGCCCGGTGCGGTGCGCGACATCCTGGTGCTCAACGCCGGCGCCGCGGTGTGGATGGCAGGCCTCGCGCACTCGCTGGAGAAAGGCATGGGCATGGCGGAGGACGCGGTCACATCGGGTGCGGCGCTCGACGTGCTCGACCGCTTCGCCGCCCTGACCCAGGAGATCGCACCGTCCGCGGAGGGGTCATCGTGAACGGCTTCCTCGAGGAGGTCGTGGAGCGCACACGAGCCGATGTCGCGGCACGGCGCGAGGTGGTACCGCTGGAGGCCCTCCAGGAGCGCCTCGAGCCGGCACCGCGTGGGCGGCCCTTCTCGGAGGCGCTCGTGCAGGAGGGGATCTCCCTCATCGCCGAGATGAAGCGGGCCAGTCCGTCCAAGGGGCCCATACGCCCGGACGCCACGGTCACGGACATCGTTCAGGCCTATGAGGCGGCAGGCGCCTCGGCATGCTCGGTGCTCACCGAGCCCCACTGGTTCGGCGGATCGCTCGACGACCTCGTGGAGGCCCGCGCCGCGTGCGAGCTGCCCCTGCTGCGCAAGGACTTCATCGTCGACCCGTACCAGCTGGCCGAGGCACGGATCGCCGGTGCAGATGCCGTGCTGCTCATCGTCGCGGCGCTCGACCCGAATGACCTGGCGTCGCTTCAGGACCAGGCCGGTGAGATCGGCCTCGACTGCTTGGTAGAGGTTCACGACGAGGAGGAACTCGAGACGGCGCTCGAATGCGGCGCGGAGGTCATCGGCGTGAACAACCGCAACCTGCAGACCCTGGATGTCGACCCGGACACCGCCCTGCGCCTGCTGGTGGATGCCCCCGCCGGCTCGATCGTCGTGGCCGAGTCGGGCATCACCTCGAATGCGGACGTCCAGCGCCTCGAGGAGGCCGGGGTGGACGCGATCCTCGTGGGGGAGGCCCTCATGCGCGAGGATGATCCGGCATCTGCCGTGCACGCCCTGCTCGGGACGAGGTCCGATACGTGACCCCCGGCGCCGGGTGCGCGGTGCCGGCGTCCCTCAGGCATTCAACCCGGCCGGTGCGCGCCACGATGGTGCAGGGACGGCCGGCCGGTGCCTGATCCGGGCGTCACCGGCGGGGATCGGCGGCGGCTGGTCGGCCTCGTGGTGGGCGCGGTGGTCGCAGCCCTCATCGTCGCGCTCTTGGTCGTCGGCCTGGTCAATCGCGGCACGTCCACGGCGATCGACGACGCCCTCGAGGCGGGGTCGCGCCCCCCGGCACCTGCCCTCACCCTGCCGGTGCTCGTGTCAGGCCCGGGTCTGCCGCCGGTCGGCAAGGAGGCGTCGCTGGCAGACCTCACGGGGAAGGTCGTGGTGCTCAACGTCTGGGCGTCATGGTGTGGTCCGTGCAAGGACGAGGCCCCGGTGCTCGAGCAGCTGTGGCGCGATAACCGTGATGCGGGAGTGGTCGTGCTCGGCGTGGACATCCAGGATCTCTCGGCTGACGCACGGGCATTCATCCGCGAGTACGGCGTCACCTACCCGTCGCTCCGGGATGGCACGGACGACGCCAAGACGGCGCTCGAGGCAACCGGGGTACCCGAGACCTACATCATCGACAGAAAGGGGCGCATCGCGCTCCACGTCGCCGGTCCGCTGTCCAGCGCCGCGCAACTGCAGGTTCCCCTCGATCAGGTGATGGCTGAGCGGTGATCGCGCGTCGCATCACCGCGGCCCTCGCCGTGCTGCTCGCCGTGCTCGCCATGGCCGCCCCCGCGCTGTCGCTCACGGTGAACGAGGTGGCGCGGGAGGTGCGATGCCCCACGTGCAACACGCCCCTCGACGTGTCGAACTCACCGGCCGCCGACCGCATGAAGGTGTTCATCGCCGACCGCATCGCCGCGGGCGATGACAAGGAGACCATCATCGATGCGCTCGTGGAGGAGTTCGGGCGCGGCGTGCTTGCAACCCCGCCGAAGTCCGGCTTCGACCTCGTGGCGTGGATCGTCCCGATCGCCCTCGTGGTGGGCGGGCTCGCCGCCATCCCCTTCGTCACGCGCGCATGGGCGCGCCGGAGGGGCGACTCCCCGGCCGCCGAGATCTCCGCGGAGGACGCGGCACGCCTGGATGAGGAACTTCGGAGGCGCGACCCCTAGGGGCGAGGGCCGGGTGCGGCCCTGCGGGACGCCTGCCGGAACATGACGCCGGTGCCGCGGGCATCATGGGCCTGTGCCGGATGCCATCAACAGGGTGAGGGTGGGGACCGCCTCGTGGACGGACCCCGAGTTCATCAAGGCGGGCTGGTACCCGGACGCCGTGAAGAACGATGCCGCGGGACGGCTGCGCTACTACGCGGAGCACTTCCCGATGGTGGAGGTCAACGCGACCTTCTACGCGATCCCGCGCCGCGCCACGGTGGAGGCCTGGGCCGATCGCACCCCGGACGACTTCCGGTTCCACGTGAAGGCGCATCAGGTCGTGTCCGGGCACGCGAGCGACCCGGCGCGGCTCCCCGAGCCCCTGCGCGACCTGGCCTACGAGGCCGATCGGCGCGGGCGCATTCGGCGTCCGTCACGTGAATTGCGCGACGCGGTGATCGACGCGCTCGTGGAGGTCGTGGCCCCGCTGGGCGACAAGCTCGGATCGATCCTCCTGCAGCTGCCGCCGCACGTGGCGGCGAGCCCCGATGCGCGCGCCGAGGTCGGTCGCATCATCGATCGGATCCACCCCCTGCGCACGGCGGTGGAGTTCCGCAACGTCTCCTGGGTGGCCCCCGGTGAGCACGAGGCATCGGTGGACATGCTCGCCAGCCGTGACGCCGCCTGGGTGTGCGTGGATGCCCCGCGGATCGAGGCCGAGAGCGCGATGCCTCCGGTCGTGGAGGTCACGTGCCCGGAGCTTGCCTACGTGCGGCTGCACGGCCGTAACGCGGCCACCTGGCAGGGCAGCCGGACGGTGGCTGAGCGATTCGACTGGCAGTACTCCGATGAGGAGCTCGCGGAGTGGATCGCGCCGGTCCTGGAGATGGCCGAGGCGGCGCAGGAGGTGGCCGTGGTGTTCAACAACAACCACGGTGACTTCGCGCTGCGCAGCGCATCCCGGTTCGGCGAGATGCTCTGGGACCAGCGCGCGCGCACATGAGCGGATGCGTGCCCGACCATGGGTCCGACGGCCAGCGTCATGCGGGCCCGGGGCCCCTGCTACCGGCCCGGGCGGCACTCCGGGGCCGTGGCATGCGCCGCGCACCCATTGCCCTGCTCTCGGCGACCGTGGTCGCACTCGGGGCGTCCGTCTCGGGCGCGTGGGGCGCGCCGCTGGAGCGGGCGCTCGACTACCTCGCGGCCCGTCAGGACCCCACCACGGGCGCGGTCGGCCCTGAGGCCGGGCGCGCGGCGGACACCGCCTGGACAGCCATGGCGGTCGCCGGAGCCGGGGAGTCGCCGATGCGTTGGGCCCGGGGCACGGCCACGCTGGCGTCGGCGGTGGGGGCGCTGCCTGCCGACGCCACGGGTGACCTGCTCCGCGTTGCGGTGGCGCGCCGTGCCGCCGGGCTGGTGGACGCCGATCTCGCGGCGCGCGTCGCAGCCCAGCAATCGGCGGATGGGTCATTCCCGGGTGGGCCCATCGCCACCGCGTGGGGCATCCTCGCCCTGCGGGCCGTGGGGCGCGCTCCGGGCGATCCCGCGCTTGCCGCAGCCGTGGGAGCACTCGTCGCGCAGCGCACGGAGGATGGCGGGTGGGCGGCCACGCCGGGCACGGCCGCATCCGACGCGGTGGCCACGGCATCGGCCATCCAGGCGCTGAGAGCCGCACGTGTCCCGGTGGGCGACCCCGTTCTGCTGGCTGCCCGCGAGCGCCTGCTCGCGCTGCGCGGGCCGGATGGCGCATTCGCGCGGGCACCCGTGCCGACAGCATGGGCGATCCTGGCGATCCGGTCGCTCGGCGAGCGGCCCGGTGCCGGCGCCTGGGCGCGTGGGGGGAGCCCGGTCGTGGCGCTGCAGCGCTTCCAGCAGCCCAATGGGGGCGTGCGTGCGAGCCCGTCGGGCCGAGCGTCTGTCTTCGCCACGGCGATCGCGGCGCTCGCGTGGTCGCGCGGCCTGCTGCCGGTCGGCCCGGGGCGCAGGCTCACCCCCGATCGTGCTCCTCGCGTGGTGCGCCGCTCGCCGGCGGCCGGGGACGCGGTGCGCGGGGTGCTGGCCGTGCGGTACGTGGACGAGCGCGGCGGAACGGGCATCGACCCGACACGGACGACGATCACGGTGAACGGCCGGAACATCACGCGCCGGGCGCGCATCACGCCATTCACGCTCCAGGTCCGTGCGTCGGTGCTGCCGGCGGGGACGCTCGGGATCGCCGTGCTGGTGAGGGATCGCGCCGGGCATGCGACGCGCGCGGAGTGGACCGTGGTGCGGACCGGCTAGGATGCAGCCGTCGCAGACGACGTCGGAGGAGGCGGGATGATCACCCTCACGCCTGTTGCAGGGGACAAGCTCAAGGAGCTCATCGCGAACGAGGCCGAGCCCGGGTCGGGGCTGCGGGTGAAGGTCGTGCCCGGCGGGTGCTCGGGCTTCGAGTACGCGATGACCTTCGACACGCCCGGCGACGGCGACGAGGTGGTCGAGCAGCATGGCGTTCGCGTGATCATCGACCGCATGAGCGTGCCGTACCTCCTCGGGTCGGAGTTCGACTACGAAGAGGGCTTCCAGGGCGCGGGCTTCCGCATCAACAACCCCAACTCCACGGGGTCGTGCGGCTGCGGCAAGTCATTCACCGCCTGATCGGGTGAGCACGCCCGTCATCGCCGGG
Organism: bacterium; assembly: GCA_029977205.1. GTDB lineage: Bacteria > Actinomycetota > Thermoleophilia > Miltoncostaeales > Miltoncostaeaceae > SYFI01. The sequence goes on along the minus strand of JAPOLI010000021.1, from coordinate 7,599 downwards.
GCGGTCCGGACGCCCATCGGCGCGTTCATGGGCGGCCTCTCGGGGGTACCGGCCACCGAGCTGGGTGCCATCGCCATCCGCGAGTCGCTGGCGCGGGCAGAGGTCGCGCCGGATCAGGTCGACGACGTGGTGATGGGCTGCATCCTCCAGGCGGGCCTGGGGCAGGGACCGGCCCGCCAGAGCGCCATTGCCGCGGGGATCCCGGACACCGTCCCGGCGATCACGGTCAACCAGCTCTGCGGGTCGGGGCTGCGCGCGGTCGGCATCGCCGCGCAGGAGATCCGCGCGGGCGACGCCGAGGTGGTCGTCGCGGGCGGCATGGAGAACATGAGCCGTGCCCCGCACGTTGCGTACCTGCGCGAGGGGCAGCGCCTCGGAGACCTGGCCGCGCGTGACACCCTCATCTCCGATGGGCTGTGGTGCGCGCTGACCGACCAGCACATGGGCGGAACTGCCGAGGTGGTCGCAGAGCGCTTCGGCGTGAGCAGGGAGGACCAGGACGCGTTTGCCGCCGAGAGCCAGCGCCTTGCGGGGCTCGCGATGGAGCGTGATCACTTCCGTGAGCAGATCGTGCCCGTGGCGGTGCCGCAGCGTCGGGGCGACCCCGTGGTGATCGGGCACGACGAGCACCCGCGCCCCGGCACCACGGCAGAGGCCCTCGCCGATCTGCGTCCGGCATTCCGCGAGGGCGGCACCGTGACGGCGGGCAACGCATCCGGGATCAATGACGGCGCAGCCGCGATGGTGGTGCTCTCCGAGGAGCGCGCCGACGCCCTCGGCGTGCGGCCCATGGCGCGCATCCTGGGGTACGCATGGACCGGCATCGCCCCCGAGATCATGGGATTCGCGCCCGTGGAGGCCGTGAGGACGGCGCTCGCGCGCGCAGGCGTGGGGATCGACCAGGTCGAGCTGTTCGAGGTCAACGAGGCCTTCGCCGCGCAGGCGGTGGCGGTGCAGCGCGAGCTCGGAATCGGGCGGGAGGTCCTCAACGTCAATGGCGGGGCGATCGCGCTCGGGCACCCGGTGGGCGCCTCGGGGGCACGGATCCTCGTCACCCTGCTGCACGAGATGCATCACCGGGAGGCCCGGATCGGCGTCGCCGCGCTGTGCGTGGGTGGCGGGCAGGGCGTAGCGATGGTCGTGGAGTCGCTCGCCTGAGGATGCCTGCTGGCGGGGCAGTGAATGGCGCGGGACGCGCGGCCGGGCGCATGCACTGCCAACGGGCTCCGTTGTGTCAGCGGCGACCGCGGGCGAAGCTCTGCGCGGCGGGCACGGCGTGGCGCACCCGGGCGTCATCGGGCTGCTCGAGCGGAATCGGGTCCCGGGCCGGGAGGCGTGCGGGCTCGATGTGGCGGGCCAGCACGTTCACCACGCGCTCCCGGCGCTCCAGCCGCCCGGTGACCACCAGGAGGGGGTCGGCGCGCACGAGCGCCCGGTGGCGCTCGTAGAGATCGGGGCGCACGATGACGTTGATGGGCCCGGTCTCGTCCTCGAGAAGCATGAACACGATGCCCCCGGCGGTGGCAGGGCGCTGGCGGGCCACCACCATTCCGGCCACGGTCACCTCGCGGCCGTGACGTGTCTCGCGCAGGGCTGAGGCGGTGAGGGTTCCGGTGGGCAGCGCGGGTCGCACGAGGGTCATCAGGTGCCAGCCGGTGGACACGCCCGTGGCCTCGTACTCGGCGATCACCCGGTCGATGCGGTCGGGCACCGACAGCGGTGGCGCGGTGGCCGGCTCGATGGGCAGCGGCAACTGCTCGCCCGCGCCTCCCGCCATGCGCCGCGGGCGTGCCAGGGTGCCGGCCTGCCAGAGGATCTCGCGCTCCGGCACGCCGAGCGAATCGAGCGCCCCGGCGCGGGCCAGCCACGCCACGGCGTCAGGGCGCATGCCCGTGCGCGCCACCAGATCGGCGACCCCGGTGAAGTGGCCACCGGTCGTGCGCTCAGCCACCACCCGCGCCGCGAGGTCGGGTCCGAGTCCGCGCACCATGCCGAGTCCCAGTCGCACGCGACCGTCCTCCACCGTGCATGCGGCCTCCGAGGAACGGATGCATGCACGCAGGGTGCGCACCCCGCGCCTGCCCGCATCGCGCACCAGGCTGGCCGGGGGGTAGAAGCCCATGGGCTGCGCGTTGATGAGCGCCGCCAGGAACTCGGCGGGGTGATGGCGGCGCAGCCAGGCGCTCTGGTAGGCCAGCACAGCGAATGCGGCCGAGTGCGCCTTGGGGAAGCCGAAGTTCGAGAAGCCGATGAGCTTCGTGAACACCGTGCGGGTGACCTCGTCGGGCACGCCCCGGTCACGGGCCCCCCGCAGGAAGCGCTCCCACATGCGCAGCATGGCATCGCGGCTGCGCTTGCGGCTCATGGCCCGGCGCAGGTCCTCAGCCTCGCCGGCGCTGAAGCCCGCGAGCGCCATTGCCACCTCCAGCACCTGCTCCTGGAACACCACCACGCCGAGAGTCTCCTCCAGCACCGGCTCCAGCAGGGGGTGGTCGTACGGCGGGCGGAAGGAGGGGTCGCGGCGCCGGGCACGGCGGTGGCGCACATAGGGATGCACGGCGCCGCCGCTCACGGGGCCGGGGCGGATGAGGGCGACCTGCACGGTGAGGTCATCCAGGTTCTCGGGCCGCGTCTGCAGCAGGCTCTGCATCTGGGCGCGGCTCTCGATCTGGAACACGCCCACGGTGTCGGCGTCCTGGATCTCGGCATAGACCTCGGGGTCGTCGAACCCGATGCGCGAGAGGTCGGGCGCGCTGCCGTGATCGCGGGCGATGAGGTCGAGGCAGTCCTCCACCGCGCTGAGCATCCCGAGGCCGAGCAGGTCGATCTTCACGAAGCCGGCGTCGGCGCAGGAGTCCTTGTCCCACTGGCAGATCTGCCGTCCGGGGAATGCCGCCGGCACCACGGGCACCAGTTCCACCAGGGGCGTGGCGCTCACGATCATCCCGCCCGGGTGCTGCGACAGATGGCGCGGCAGCCCCGCAGCCTCCTTCGCGAGTATGGCGAGCGCCCGCCACCGGCGCGATCGCAGGCGATCTTCACCGCCCGGCATGCGACGTATCTCCTCATCCACTGCGTCGGCTGACGACCAGCCATCGGACAGGCGCGCGAGTCGCTCGATGTCGGCGGGGGGGAGGGCCAGGGCGCCACCGATCTCGCGGATGGCCATGCGGGCGCGGAAGGTGGGGAATGCCGCCACGAGGGCGGCGTGCTCGTCGCCGTAGCGGCGAACGATCTCCTCGATGAGCCGGGCGCGCACATCACGGGGGAAGTCCAGGTCGATATCGGGAACCGAGCGGATATCACGGTTCAGGAACCTCCCGAGGAACAGCCCGCTCTCCACCGGGTCGATGTGCGAGAGGCCGGTGAGGTAGCAGACGATCGATCCCACGGATGATCCGCGGCCGCGGCCGGGCGGGAGCGCGCGGCGGGCCGATCCCGGTGGCCGTACCTCCAATGCCACCTCGCGAGCGATCTCGAGGATGTCACGATGCAGCAGGAAGAATCCCGAGAGGCCGTGGTACCGGATGAGCGCGAGTTCCTCGTCCAGGCGCGCGTGTGCCTCATCCCGTCGGGGGCCATCGGGATAGCGCCTGCGGGCCTCCTCGGCGCAGATGCGCGCCAGCGCGCCATCGGCGTCCTCGCCCGGGTGTCCCGAGGCGAAATCGGGGAAGCGGTAGCCCGTGTCGCGGGTGAGGTCGAACTCGAGCATCTCGGCCAGGCGCAGGGTCTCGGTCACGGCGCCTGGGTGCTCGCGCAGCCGGCGCGCCATCTCGTCGGGTGGCACGAGCACGGCCTGGCGGTTGCCGCGACGCATCTGCTCCGATGCATCGAGCGTGAGGTGGTGGCGCATTGCCACCATGGCGTCCTGCAGGAAGGCCCTGCGCGGGGAGTGCGCATGCACGTCACCCGTGGCCACCACGGACACCCCCACGTGATCGGCGAGGCCCTCGAGCGCCCGTGCCAGTGCGCGATCGCCGCGCAGCCCGGGGCGCTGGATCTCCACCCATGTGCGCTGTGGCCCGAAGACGCCCACGAGCCATCGCAGGAGGGTCTCTGCTTCGGCGCGCCGTCCTGCTGCCAATGGCGCCGCCACCAGTCCGTGGCGCGCACATCCCGACAGGCACGCGATTCCTCCGTTGTGCGCTGCCAGGGCATCCAGCGGGAGCAGCGGATCCGCTGCGCTGCGGTCGGGCGAGTCGCGCGTGCGGGCGTGGGCAATGGTGATGAGCCGGCAGAGGTTCGCGTACCCCCGTGCGTCCATGGCCAGGAGCGTCAGGTGGCGAACCCCGGAAGCCGCCTGCCCGGGGCCGAGATGCGGAGCGGCCGTCACGGTCATCTCCGCACCTGTTATCGGACGTACTCCCGCAGCCGCGGCGGCATGCGCGAACTCGAGGGATCCGCAGAGGCCGTCGTGGTCGGTGAGCGCCAGCGCCGAGTGGCCCAGATCGGCTGCGCGCCCCGCCATCTCGGCGGGCAGCGATGCGCCGTCGAGGAAGCTGAATGCCGAGTGGGCGTGCAGCTCCACGTAGGGCGGGCTAGCCATGGATGAACCACTCACCCGAGGACTCGCGATAGACGAGGGCGACACGACCCGGCTCGATGACCACGTCGAAGTAGGAGCGGTCCACGGGGTCGTCGGTCCACCAACGGTCCTGGACCCGCCAGGAGTCGCGCACGGCCACCACCATCCGGCGCCTGCCGCCGGTGATCAGGGCATGCGGAGCACCTCCGGGAGAGGCGATCACGCGCGCGGGCTCCGGGCCGCCTAGGCCTCGTATGGACCGAGTGCCCATCGGCGCTCCGGGAGCCTGCTCCAGGGCTCGATCTCCACCAGCCTCAGCACCGTGGCGTCGCCCTCGGCGGCGCGCACCTGCTCGAGTGCTGCCGCCGCGCGCCTGCGCCGCTCATCATCGGGGCGCGCCACCAGGGTCATCTGGCCGGCATCGGCCGGCCCCCCGGCGTCCACCTCGATGGCCAGGTGTGCCACCGGTGCGCCGATCTCCGACAGCCGCGGGATGCATGCGAGGCCGATGCGCCCGGCGTCGGCTGTGGCCTCGCGGAGCGCCACGGCGCTGGTCCACGACCCGCCATCCTCCAGGCGGGCGCGCAGCACCACCGCGCGGGCAGATCGGCCCCGGGCCATCACGCGGTCGCATGCACGCGTGATGAGCATGCGCATCGCCGCCTCGAGCGCGGGCAGCGCGCCCACCGAGTCGGGGAAGTCCACCTGCTCGCCGAGCGGATCGGGTGGCACCCGCGGCCGGAGCCGCGGCTCGTCCTCGCCGCGCGCCATCAGCCATGCCTGCTCGCCCTCCCTGCCCAGCACGTCAAGCACCGACGCATGGGGGAGCGCGGCCACCTGCCCGATGGTGCGGAGCCCGAGCGACGACAGCAGCCGGCGCGCGCGCGGCGCAAGGGGAAGTCGCGATGCGGGGAGGGGGGAGAGGAACCCAGGCACCTCGTCGGCATGCACCACCACGCCGCGCCGCGCGGCCTCGCACGAGGCGAACGGGGAGGGCGCGGCGCCCACGCGGCCGTCGCAGCCCACCGGCAGGGCGGCCCGTGCCCGGCGCATGAGCGGGTCGAGCCCGCCGTGCAGGCGCATCAGGCCGCTGGCCATGAACGACCACATGCCGTCATTCATGGGCTGCACCGCGGCGCCCATGTCCTCGAGCCACGCGCTCACGCGGTCGGTGGCCATGCGCACCGCATCGGGATGCGGCACCACCAGGTCGAGGCCCGGGCAGCGCGCCATGGCCTCGCCCACGCGCAGTCCCGGGCGCACGCCCTGCGTCCATGCGGCGGGCGTGCATTCGCCGATCACCTGCGCGTCGCCCGGGGCCGGGCCGAGCGCGATGGGGTCGTCCCAGGCCACTCGCGCATTGAGCACCGCGATGCGGAGTGGGAAGAGAGGGATGCGTGCCGTCACGATCATGCGAACACATGTTCGCATGTCGTGACGACGCACATCAAGGGCAGCGCATCAGATGACGCGCGATATCAGCCCGAGGCGCTGTCCTGCGGGATGAGCTCCTCGGGGCTCACCGCGCCTGAAGGGGCGGTGACGCTCACCGGCCCGTTCCAGTCGCTGAACGCGATGTTGCCCGCCTGATCGCCCTTCGCCTGCACCACATAGGGCTCGCCCACGGTCTGGACGGCCAGCGTGGTTATGCCATCGCTGCCGTTCATCTTGACGAACACCACTGGCGTGCCCTTCACCTCGCCGGTGCCCGCCACGGTCGCCGTGGCCCCCTCCTGCACCAGGGATGCCAGCAGGGCGTCCTTGTCGCCGAGCTCACCCGGGCCCGCAAACGCGCTCTCGTCCGCTCCGACCGGGGCGACCACCCACCGGCCCCCGATGACCTTGCTCGCATCGCCTGGGCCCAGGATGGCCTCGACACCCTCGCGGGTGATCTTCCAGTAGATCTTCCCGTCGACCTCGCGGAACTCCATGATGGGGGTCCCGTTGAGTGACGTGGTGCCCTCGCCGACTCCCGTTCCCAGCACGAGGTCGAGGGACATGTCGGGGCCGTCGTCGCCCTTGAACACCCCGGACACGGTGACCGATGACGCGGTGGCCATGGCGGCCACGCTCGTCGTGACGATCTCCTTGGCCGGGAGCTTCTCGATGCCGTTGGGCTCGGCGGTGGTGCCCCCGCCGGATGCCGCGTCGTACCCGCTGCTGCATCCTGCCAGCACACCGCCGCCCGCGAGCAGCGCCACGGCTGCCGCCGACGCGGCGATCCTCCGTCTTGTCACGGTGTTCATCTCAGATCCAGTGTCAGCGTGTGAGTGGTGGTTCCCTCAGGTCATCCGCCCGATGCCCCGCCCAGCTGGGCCAGCGCGCCGATGTCGAGCACGTCCGTGGGCGCCGTGACCTCGATGGGTGCGTTCCAGTCGGTGAAGTCGATCTGGCCGCCGTCGGAGCCATCACTGCTCTTGACCTGCACCGGGTACGGCTCGCCGGTGGTGGCGATGGCGAGGGTTCCCGCGCTACCACTGCTCGTGAGCAGCACCACGGGCTGGCCATTCACGTCCCCGGTCCCGTCGACCGCCACCGTGCCGCTCGCAGTGAGGACCGAATTCAGGAGGCTGTCCTTCTGCCCGAGCTCGCCGAAGGCCTCGAGCCCATTGGCCGATGCTCCCTCGGGCGCAACCAGCCACTTGTCGCCCAGCAGCGACGAGATCGCATCGGCCACCTCGGGGCTGTCGTCCTGTCCCAGGAGCGTCGCGAAGTCGTCGCCGCTGACCTTGAAGTAGACCTTGCCCGCGAGCATCTTCATCTGGATGGTGACGCCCTTGGCGGTGATCGACCCCTGAGAGGCCTCCTGGCCTACCTGCAGGTCAAGTGCGATGTTTTCCCCTCCCTGGCTAATGGCGCCCTTCACCGTGACGGACGTGGCGGCCAGAGCAGCTGTCTTCGCGGCGTCGAGGATCTCCTGTGCCGACTTGGTCTCAATGCCGTTTGCCGCGGCGGTGCTCGTTGCCGCGGTGCTCGCTCCATCGCCCGATGAGTCCGCGCTGCTCCCGCAGCCCGCAACGAGGCCGCCTCCGGTGAGCAACGCCAGCGCCGCTGCACCCGCCGCGATCCTGTGC
>JAPOLI010000020.1 GCA_029977205.1 bacterium | reverse complement strand
CCTGGCCGATGGTGACCGCAATGCGTGCAGTGCCGCGCTCGACGATGGAGAGCGCGGGGCTGGGGTCGGGGACGGCGAGCCCCGCGGCACCGGCGGCCACGACCGCCACCGGCACGAGCACGCTGATGCCGGCGTTGGTCTCGCGGCGCGCCCGGAGCGTGGCGCGGCAGGCCCCGCAGTGGCGCACGTGGCGCGACACCGCGCGCCGGTCGCGGTCGTCGGCCTCGTGGTCGGCCACGCGCTCGAGGGCGTCGCGCACCGTGCGGCACTTCTCGCCGCGGGCGAGGTCGAGGTGCCAGGCGTGCAGGCGCTTCCTGGCGCGCACGATCGAGCGCTCCACCTTGCGGTCGGTGTAGCCGGTCATCGATCCGATCTCGGACCGGCTTACCCCGGCGGTGCGAAGCAGCAGGCACACCCGCTCGGCCTCGTTGAGGGATGTCATGGCGTCCTGCAGCGTCCGGTAGCGCTCGCGCCACTCGGCCACCGCAGCGGGCTCGCGCGATTCCTGGCCGCGGGCGTCGACCGCTCCCTCGATGTCATCCCCCGCGGGGGTCTCGCGGCCGATGCGCCGGGCGAGGGTGGTGGCCTCGTTGCGGATGACCACGTGCAGCCATGCGATGAACTCATCCTGCGTGGCGATGGGCCCCTTGGTGAGCGCCACCTCCATGCCGCGCTGGTAGGCGTCCTCGGCGTCCTCCAGCGAGGGGGCGAAGCGGGCGGCATAGCGCAGGAGGCCCGGGGCGCCGGCCATGGCCGCGAGGCAGAGCCTGCGCCGGGCGTCGGCGTCGCTCTCGCCGGCCACGGGGGTGGCCAGGCGCGGGGTGTCAGGGCCGGGGGAATGCATTCAGGGGGTCATCGGGGTTGGCCAGTGTGGCGTCACGTCTGCTCCTGCGCAACGGAAATTGCATGCCGAGGTTCCAGCAGCACCTGTTGCATCAACGCCCGGCCGCGAGGTTTGCTCCCCCCGCCTGGCATGCGGTGCCTGGCACCGGTGCGCTCCTAGCGGGAAAAAGCGGCGTAGGCTGGCCCTCATGACCGAGCCTCGGGGCCAGGCGTGAGCGGCACGTCACCGCATATCCGGCGCGAGACCCGCCGCATCGTGATGTCGGAGGTCGACGTCAGCCAGATCCACTTCACCACCGCCTACCGGTGGATGGACCGTGGCCTGTGCGAGTGGCTCGCCGATCTCGGCTGGCCGTTCACCCGGCTGCTCGAGGAGGGCGTGGGCATTCCCCTCGTGGACAGCCGCTGCCGGTTCGACCGGCGCATGCTGCTCGACGACATGATCACCATCGAGACGTCGGTGGGCGGCGTGGGCACCACCTCATTTCGCAGCCGTCACCGCTTCCTGCGCGGCGACGAGCTTTGCGCCGAGGGCGAGCTGGTGCATGTGTGCATCGAGCGCGGCGATCGCACGCCGGTTCCCGTGCCCGACTGGATCAGGGCGGCGGCGACCCCGGAGTGACCCGGGGGCTCGCCGTGGTCAGTCGTCGATCTCGGCGTCCACCACGGTGCCGTTGGGCGCCAACTCGACCTCCCAGATCACCCCGGCGGCCGAGCGCACCTTGACCTCCCAGGCCACGCCGTCGTCGTCCTCACGCTCGATCTCGACGAGCGTGCTTCCCGCACCCACGTGAGCCAGTGCGATCGCGACGGCCTCATCCGGACCGATTCCTCCAGGCGGGGGCGGCGCGTCGTGGTCATCGTCGTCATCGTCCACGCGGATGCGAGCGACGGTGCCGTCAGCGGCCACGTACACCTTGACGTGCGCGCCATCGGCGCGGCGCACCTTGACCTCCCAGGCGGCGCCGTACTCATCGGCCCGCTCGATCTTGATCAGCGTGCTCAGGGGGCCGACCGCTTCGAGGGCCACCTTGATCGCCCCGTCGGCGGTGATCGACCCGGGGGGAAGCGGCGCGGCAGCCACGGCTGCATCGTCAGTTCCCGTGCTCGCGCCCTCACCGGCGGCATCGTCCTCATCGAGCACGGTGACCCACCGGTTGCGGGTGATGCAGCCGTCGTTGTCGCATGCCCGGATGCGCAGTCGGATCTTCTTGCCAGTGGGCTGGCGCACGCGCTTCATGACGGCGGTTGCCACGATGAGGTCGTCCGGCGCAGACGCATCACGCCAGTCGTCCCGCTCGACGCGGGCCCGGGCACGCATCAGGGTGCGCTTCGGGGCACGGGCGCGGTTCACGCGCACGAGAGGTGACGACACAAGGATCCGGGGCCGCGCGGTGCCATCACCGCGCTCGGTCTCAACGTCCACCTCGAGGGTCGTGGTGCCCGTCTTGGTCACCTCCACGCCCGTGATGGCGGGTGCTGCGAACGCACCGCCTGCCGCGGCCATTGATGCCAGGGCGATCGCCCCCGCGGTCGTGAGATACCTGCCGGCCATGGTCGGCCTCCCCCGCTCGGATCATTCCCCTGTGAACGCTATCCCCGGCCCCGCAAGGAACCTGCGTGAGTCGGGTAAGGGTTTCGTTAGACCCGCGAGCGCGATTCGGTGCAGGAGGGCCTTGAGTCGTCTGATGCACGTGGCGCAGGCTGGGGACGTCATCACCCGTACGCCCGGAGGACCCCGTGCCCGCATCTGCACCGGTTCACGCCTGGATCATTCCGGGCACCCTTGCCATTGCCGAACGGCCCGGCGGCGGCGGCCGCAGTCACCGCGTGGCCCGGCGCTCCGCCGAGCTCGCGTGGTGGCACGAGCAGGGGGTGCGCACGATCGTGTCGGCCATGCGAAGTCGGCACGCGCTCACCGAGTACGCGCGCCTGGGGTATGGCACGCGCTGGTTCCCCCTCAAGGACATCGTGCAGGCGCGCGGGGAGATCCCGCGGCTGGCCGATGAGGTGGCGGCGCTCATCGCACGCGAGCCGGGGGCGGTGCTGGTGCACTGCGACCGGGTGAGCGAATGGCTCGCGGCGATCGATGCGGGGCTTCGCATGCGACTGGGGCTCGCGACGGACGTCGAGTCGGCACTCGATCAGGTCACGGCCGACGGAATGCCCGTGGGCGACCTGCTCCGTGATCTGCTCGTGTCCGGCACCGGCCCGCCGCCTGCAGCATGAGTGGTCACTCACGCGAGCGGGGCAGCCTGCCGGGTGTGCCGCAGCGGGCGCCGCCGGTCCGCATCGCCGGTGCGCCACACGGTGCCTGCGATGGCGTCTGCGTATGCTCGCTCGCATGCTCGGCGGATCCCAGATGACCTGATGGACCGGGCCTGACCATGGCATCGCTCTTGCACCGGATGGCGCGGTGGGTCGCGCATCACCCCATCAAGGGGCTGGTGCTGTGGGCGGTGATCGTGGTGGGCCTTGCGGTGACGGTGTCGCTCGTGGGTGCGCGCACCACCAACGACACGAGCCTGCCGGGAACGCAGAGCCAGGACGCCACGAATGTCCTGGCCGCCGACTTCCCGCCCACCCAGAACGGCACGAGCCCCATCGTGTTCAAGGTGGCGTCGGGCACGGTGAACAGCACGGCCAACAAGAACGCGATCACGGCGTCGGTGAATGCCATCGCCAAGGTGCCGCACGTCACTCAGGCCACCAGCCCGTACGGCAACGCGGCGCCATACCTGCAGAGCTCATCGCAGACCATCGCCTACGTGCCGGTGCTGATGAACGTGAGCTCGGCATCCATCACCGAGAAACAGGCGCAGGCCGTGCTCGATGCCGCCGAGCCCGCGCGCGCGGCGGGAATGCAGGTGGCGGCAGGCGGCACCGTGGGCGCCACGCTCTCGGCCCCGAGCACCGACCTCAGCACCGTGATCGGACTGATCGCCGCCGTGATAATTCTCGCGGTCTCGTTCGGGAGCCTCATCGCGATGTTCATCCCGATCATCAGCGCGGTGGTGGGGCTGGTGCTGGGCCTGTCCGTGATCGGCCTGCTCGGGCACATCGTGTCGGTGCCGAGCATCGCGCCCACGCTCGCCACCATGATCGGCCTCGGCGTGGGCATCGACTACGCGCTGTTCGTGGTCTCCAGGCATCGCGAGAACATGGCGCAGGGCATGGATCCCCGGGAGTCGGTGGCCCTTGCCGTGGGAACCGCGGGCACGGCGGTGGTGTTCGCGGGCGGCACCCTCATCCTCGCTCTGCTGGCGTTGGCCGTGGCGGGGATCCCCCTCATCTCATCGCTCGGCTACGGCTCGGCGCTCGCAGTGGTGTCGGCCGTGCTGGCGGCCACGCTCCTGCTGCCGGCCGTGCTCTCGCTGCTGGGCCACAGGCTGAACTCCCTTCCGATCTTCCACCGGCGCAGGGCCGCCCGCGCGACCGCGGCCGCCGCCGCTGCCACGGGCGCGGCTGCCGGCAGTGGCGGGGCATGGGGGCGGTGGGGCAGGTTTGTGGCGCGCCACCCGTGGTGGATGCTCATCGTGGGCCTCCTGATCCTCGTGCCGATGGCGGTTCCGGTCGCATGGATGAACCTGGGGCAGGAGGACGTCGGGGTCTCATCCCTCAAGACCACCCAGCGGCAGGCGTACGACCTGATGACCGAGGGCTTCGGCGTGGGCTACAACGGACCGCTGCTGGTCGCGGTGCAGCTCAACCCACCCGCCCAAGAGGATCCGACCGTCGCCGCGCAGGAGAACGAGGCGGAGGCCCTCAAGGCCCAGTTGGAGCAGGAGCAGGCCGAGGGCACGGCGAAGCAGGCGCGCCTCGAGGCGGATGCCCGGCGGGTGAAGGCCGAGGCGGCGGCGGTGACCACCCGGCGCCAGGAGCTCGACGCCCAGGCAGCTGCACTGGCTGCCTCGCGCCGGGCGCTCGTTGCGCAGGTGCAGGCGCTTCGCCGTGAGGCCCGCGGTGACATCGACGACCGGGTGTCGGCGCTCATCACGCAGGCGACGGCCGAGGCGGCAAAGGCACAAGCAGCAGCAGCGCGCATTCGCGCCATCACCGCACAGGTGCGCGCGCTGCAGGCCGAGATCGCCGCGGTGGAGGCGGAGATCGCGTCCACGGTCGACCCCGCCGTGCTCGAGCGGCTCCAGGCGCGCAAGGCGGATCTGGATGCGCGGGTGGCGGCGCTGCTCGCGCAGGCCGATGCGCAGCAGCAGGTCATCGCGGCCGCCCAGGCGGCAGAGGCGCAGTTGCGCGCGGAGGCCGCGGCACTGCTCGCGCAGCCGCTCACCCCGGAGCAGCAGGCGCTGATCACCCAGGCGGAGTCGATCGCGGCCGAGGCTCGCGTGCTCGCGGATCAACGCCGTGCGCTGATCCGCAGGCGCGAGGCGCTCGTGCGTGAGGAGGCGCGCCTGCTCGCGCAGGTGGCCTCGCTCGGGGCCCAGGCGGCGGAGCTGCTCGCGCTGCAGGCCGAGGCCAACCGGCAACTCGCCGAGGCCAACCAGCTCAAGGACGAGGTGACCGCCGCGCTCACCGCGGCCGGCGGCAACCCCCTGGGCACCGATCCCCGGTTGGTCACGCTCCAGAATTCCCTCACCGCGACGTCCGGGGTCAAGGGCGTATCGGTGCCGTCGGTGAACACGAGCGGCACGGCCGCCTACTACACCGCCGTGCCCACAACCGCACCGGCTGCGGAGCAGACGGTGGACCTCGTGAAGCGCGTGCGCGACACGGTGGTTCCCGGGGTCGAGAAGGAGACCACGGGGCTCACGGCCTACGTGGGTGGCACAACGGCGGCCAACATCGACCTGGCAAGCGAGATCACCGACACGCTTGCCCTGGTGATCATGACGGTGGCGCTGCTGAACATGCTTGTGCTCCTCGTGGCCTTCCGGTCGATCCTCATCCCGATACAGGCCGCCGTGGTGATCACGCTCATCGCGCTCGCCACGTTCGGGCTTCTCACCGTGCTGTTCCAGATGGGCTTCGGCTTCTCGCTCGTCGGACTTGATCCCTCGAACGTCTGTTGCACGCTCGACGGGCGGCCCACAGACCCGATCGCCTCGTATGTGCCGCTCATGATGTACGCGGCGATCTTCGGTCTGTCCAACGACTACCAGGTGTTCCTGCTCTCGCGCGTGGGCGCCGATGGCGTGGCCGCCGCGCCCGCCGTCGCGGTGGCCGACGGAGTGCGCACGGCCGGCCGGGTCATCGCCACGGCTGCGCTCATCATGCTGTCGGTGTTCGCGGCGTTCATCATCAATGGCGACCCGGTCATCAAGCAGTTCGGCGTGGGCCTGTCGGTCGGGGTGCTGATGGCGGGCGCCTTCACGCTGTTCATGGTTCCCGCGATCCTGCGCCTCTTCGGGCGCGGCATGCACTGGCTGCCCCGCTGGATCGACCGGATCCTCCCCCATGTGGATATCGAGGGGGAGAAGCTCATCGATGCGGAGCGCAAGCGGGCGGGCGCCGCATCTCCTCCCGCAGGCCCGTCCGGGGGGGGCACATGACACCGGCGAGCAGGGGAAAACGGCTCAAAGCCGTAAGGATCTCGTGAGAAGCGGGTCTCCGGGCACCGCTTCCCCTTGCCGGTCATCGTGATGCCCACCTAGCGTGCGGGCCGCTCCGGGGCCGTGCGCCCATATCTCAACGTGCGCGAGGGCTCCGACAACCTGATGATCAGTTCCCCATTGGAGGCCCTCCGCCGCATGCGACGCACGCGTACCCAGGTCGTGATCACCCGCAGCGCGGTCGCTGCCCTTGCCGTCGGCGCGCTCGCCGGGTGCGGTGGAGTGTCCGCGCAGCCCAGCGCCGTCAAGGGCACGGTCTCCGGCGTGCCGACCACGTCGCCCGTCGCAGGAATCCAGGACGATCGCGTGTACCAGGTGGCTCCCACCGAGGCCGACTCGCGGGTGCAGACCATGACGCGCATGGGCGCCGCGATCATCCGGCTCGACGTGCGCTGGGACGTGGTCGCCACGGCGCGTCCGAAGAACCCGAAGGATCAGAACGACCCCGCATACAACTGGGCGCCCTACGACACCGTCGTCGATGCCGCGGCGAAGCGCGGCGTGCGGGTGCTGATGACCGTGTGGGGCACCCCGAACTGGGCCGCCGACCGCAGGGTGAAGCGCAGCGCGCGATTCCCCGACAACGCGCGCCGTCCGCGCAAGGCCGGCGACTACGGCAACTTCGCCTATGCCCTCGCCTCGCGCTACGCGCCGCGTGGCGTGCGCGACTGGGAGATGTGGAACGAGCCCAATATCCCGCTGTTCCTGCGCCCGCAGTTCACCAAGAAGAAGGGCAAGTGGGTGAACGTGTCCACGGGCACCTACAGCGCGCTGGCCAAGAGCTTCTACGCCAACGTGAAGAAGGTGGACAAGGGCAGCCGGATCGCGGGCATCGTCACCTCGCCTGCAGGCGACCAGTGCCCGTCGTCGTGCCCGCGCAGCGCGGATGCCCGCACCAGCCCGTCCGACTTCCTCAAGGGAGTGAACCGGCGCGGCCTGCGCCCACCGATGAACGTGGTGAGCCACCACCCGTATCCGATCACCAAGCCGCGCGACACCAACTTCGCGGGCGCGTCGTATATCGACCTCTACAGCATCAACCGCTTCCAGAAGGAGGTGGACCGCACCTACCTGCGCGGGAAGAAGCTGTGGCTCACCGAGTTCGGGTTCGCCACGGTGAAGGTGAGCGAGTACTCGATGTTCGTGAGCGAGTCCCAGCAGGCCCTGTACCTGCAGGATGCCTACCGCCGGGTGCGCCCCAACCGACGCATCAGGATGTTCGTCTGGTACTTCCTTCAGGACAACGGCCAGTGGGGGTCGGGCCTGCTCCGCCAGGACGGCAAGCCCAAGCCGGCGGCTGAGGTGTTCTCACTGCCGATGGCGCCGCTCTCCTCGCGGCCGATCTCGGCGGGCGGCACCGCGACGCTGGTGGGGCAGGTGCGCACCGCGCGGAAGTCGACCGAGGTGAAGGTGCAGTCCCGCGGCAGTGGCGGCTGGGGCACCATCGCCGTCGTCACCACGGGCAAGGATGGCTCGTTCGCCTTCACGGTGCGGCCCGGCGCGACCACGCTCTACCGGGCCCTGTGGACCGGCGATGTGCCGAGCGGCACGGCGAGCACCCGCACGTCCTGGCCCGTCACGGTTCGCGTGAAGTAGGCGTAGCCTGACCCCGTGAGTTCGCCGCCGCCACCGCCCGGACGCAGCACCGCGACCCCGCAGGAGGCCGGTGAGCGGCTGGCGTCGCGGGACGTGCGCTTCGTGCCGATCCTGCGCGGGCGGCAGGGGCGCGACTACATCCGCCGCGCGCTGAGCGTGGTGGCGCTCCTCGCGATCGATATCTCGTCGGTGTTCCTCGGCCTCTACGCGGTGCTGGCGTTCAAGCTGGTGCTGCAGGGGCAGCCCATCGACTCGGGCGCGATCTGGTCGGTGGAGCAGAAGGCCCTGCCGCTCGCCACCATCACGCTGGTCCTGGTGTTCGCCAAGTACGGCCTCTACGGCGAGCGCGAAGAGCGCGGGGGATCGAGCCGCATCCTGTCGGCGGTCACGGTGTCCACGCTGATCGTGCTCGCGCTGGTCCTTGCGAGCGGATGGCGCTTCAACACCTTCTACGTCTTCTACTCGTCGTGGTTCACCATCGCGGTGCTGGTCATCATCCTGCGCGCCTCGTGGGACAGCGTCACGGCCCTCGTGCTCGATTGGATGCACTTTGAGCGACGGGCGCTCATCGTCGGCGCGTCCGACATGACGGTGCCGATCGCGGAGAGCATCAGCCGCGCATCCACGGACCGCCATGGCGTGGCCTATCGCGTGGTGGGCACGCACTCGCTGGTCTCGGGGGTGGGAACCGAGGATGAGCCACCGGCTGCGCGGGAGCTTGATCGGCTGCTCGATCCCGCGACGATCGACGAGGTCATCCTGGCGGGCCAGGCGGGACGCGATCAGTCGATCCTCGACCTGCTTGATGTGTGCCGCCGCCGCGGGATCCCCGTGCGCCTCGCACCCACCACCGCGCAGCTGCTCTCGCACTCGATCCGCGCCGTCCCGGCGCCGGGGCTACCCCTGTTCGAGCTGCGCCCGCCGGTGCTGGGCGGGCTGGCATTCCTCACCAAGAGGGTCTTCGACCTCGTGGTGGGCGCCCTGCTCGTGGTGGTGCTCTCGCCGATCATGCTCATCGCCGCCGCCGCCATCTGGCTCGAGGACCGCGGTCCGATCACCTACCGCAATCGGCGCATGGGGGTGGAAGAGCACCCCTTCGAGTGCCTGAAGTTCCGCACGATGCGCGTGGGCGCCGACCAGCAGCAGGCGGCCCTTGAGCACCGCAACGAGGCCGACGGCGCGCTGTTCAAGATCGCTGACGACCCGCGCGTCACCAAGGTCGGCGCGGTGCTCCGCCGGTTCTCCATCGATGAGCTCCCGCAGCTGTTCAACGTTCTCAAGGGCGAGATGTCGCTCGTGGGTCCGCGGCCGCTTCCCGAGCGCGACTTCCTCCTGCTGGACGACCTCCAGAAGAAGCGCTACCTCGTGCTGCCCGGGATGACCGGCCTCTGGCAGGTGAGCGGACGGGCCGACCTGTCCTTCGACGAGCTCGTGCGCCTCGACTTCTATTACATCGAGACCTGGTCGATCTGGCTCGACCTGGTGATCCTCGTGCGCACCATCCCCGCGGTGCTCTTCCGCAAGGGCGCGTACTGATGCGCAGGGCGTCGCTCGTCGCGGGTTCCTCATGCCGTCCCCGGGTGATGGTGGACCGCTGATGGGCGAGCCCGACCCCGACGAGCTGCTCGAGCAGCTGCGAAAGGCGGCGGGCGAGCCGCCGCTGCCGCCGCTTCGCATCGCCGACTCGGCGCCCTCGGCTCGCGATGGCGTGGCGGGCAAGGCCGTGGGCGAGAGCCGCCGCGCCGTGATGCGGCTCATCACCCCGGCCCTCGCCGACCTGCTCGCGCAGCTGGAGGCCGATCGGCACCGCATGCAGGCAGAGATCCGCCGGCTTGAGGCGCGCATCGACTACCTCGAAAAGCGCGTCCCGCCGGGGGATGACGACTGATGACCGGGTGCAGGGCGCCTCTCGCCCTGCTTGTCGCGCTGTGAATCGCCGGGCTGCGGGTGGCCCGCGCGGGCGGGTGCGGTAGGCGTGGCCGTCGCCTTCGTGGTGCAGCGGTACGGGGCAGAGGTCGCCGGCGGTGCCGAGGCGCTGTGTCGCGACACCGCCCGCGCGCTGGTGCGTGCAGGCGAGGACGTCACGGTGTTCACCACCACGGCGCGCGACTACCTCTCGTGGGAGCCCTTCTATCCCGAGGGCGACTGGCTCGACGACGGCGTGCGCGTGCGCCGCTTCGCCGTCGACCCGCCCGACCCGGCACGCTCCGCCGACCTGGTGCGCCACCTGGGCCTGGACCCCGGCGACCCGGCGCTGGAGGCGCAGTGGGCCAAGGCCCAGGGCCCGGTCTCCCGTGACATGTTGGCCGCTCTGAGCGCCGAAGGTGCCAGGCACCGAGGTCGCTCCGAGCGGGGGAACTCATACGACGCCGTTGCCTGCTGGACGTATCTCTATGCCACGTCGCAGCTCGCCATGCCCATCGTGCGCGAGCGCGGGATCCTTGTGCCGTTGGCGCATGAGGAGCCCATGTTGCGGTTCACGCTCACGCGCGGGGTGATCCGCATGGCGCGGGCGCTTGCGTTCATGACGCCCGAAGAGCGGCGGCTGGTGGAGCAGGCCGCCGGCGTCGAGGGCACGCCCGGGGTGGTGGTCGGCGCCGGGCTCGACCCATCGCCGGATGGCGACGCTGCACGCGCACGGCGCGTCCGGGAGTTGCCGCCACGCTTCGCGCTCTACCTGGGTCGTGTGGATGCCTCGAAGGGCATCGATGCGCTCCTCCGCATGCACGCCACCTACCGCGATGCCGGCGGTCCCCTCGGCCTGGTGCTGGCAGGAAGGGAGGCGCCCGGGCTCCGTATCCCGGGCTGGGTCACAACCACCGGATTCATCACCGAGCAGGAGCGCGCCGATCTCCTCGCCGCTGCCGAGGTCGTGGTGCTGCCATCGCCGTACGAGAGCCTCTCGCTCGTGGCGCTCGAGGCCTGGCGCGCCAGGCGACCGACACTGGGCAATGCCCGCGCCGACGTGGTGGCGGGCCAGACCGCCCGCTCCGGTGGCGGCCTCCTCTACACCGGTCCTGACACCTATGGGCGGCAGCTGGCGCGCCTTGCGGCCAGCCCGGATGAGCGCAACGCCATGGGCGCGTCGGGCAGCGCGTTCGCGCGTGAGTGGACCTGGGACGCCTGCGTGGCCCGCTGGCAGGAGGTCATCCGGGCGGTCGCATAGGGCGGCGCTTCCCTGCTTGTCGTCCGCGGACGGGGAGGCGTTGGGGGCTGCTGCGCCGGGAGCATGTCCCGGTTGCGCGGTTGCGCGGTTGCGCGGTTGCCCAGGGCCCGGTGTCCGCATGCCCGGTTACCCGGTGTCTCTCGTGCTCCGTGCTCCGGTGCTCGGATGCTCCGTGTCCCGCTTACGCGGTGCCCGGACACCAGGGGCGCGCCGTCGCCGGTCAGGGGGCGGGTGGTGCTGCCTGATCCCCCGGTGCCGGGTTGCCGGCTCCCGCGAGCACCTTGCGGTAGGTGGCGTGCACGTCGCGGTCGAGGTCGGCCACGATGGGGTCGCCATGCAGGCCATCTGCGCACCGCGCGCGGATCAGGTCGATGAGCAGCCCGGTCATCATGTCCGCGAACCCCGGCGGCACGTCCACGCGAATGCGCACCCAGTGGAGACCGCCGTCGAGGTCATCCGTGCGGGTGATGAGCGGTGCCGAGCCGAATCGCACCCCGCCCGGCGCCACGATCGTCGCGGCGTCCGAGACCGCGCGCGCGACGGCGTCCACCTCGTCGCAGAGGACCCCCACCTCGACGTCGCGCTCGCCGTGCGCGAAGCGGTGTGCCCCCTTCACGAGCGAGTTCGGCAGGTAGATGGTGTCGCCGGACAGCGTCCGCAGCACCGTCACGCGCAGCGAGGCCTTCTCCACGATGCCCATGGGGATCGTGGGGTCGAGCACCACGAGGTCGCCCACGGCGTACTGCCCCTCGAAGAGGATGAAGAAGCCCGACACCACATCGGCCAGGAGGCGCTGGGTCGCGAAGCCCAGCACCAGCAGCACGAACGCCGACCCCGAGATGGCGGCCACGCTGTTGGCCCCGAAGATCACGGCGATCGCCGCCACCACCGCGGCGATCACCACGAGGTAGATCACGCCGGTGGCCAGTGCGCCAATGGCGGTGCCGCGCTGGCGGGCGCGCACCGTCTCGCCCTGACGCAGCACCCTGGCCACGGATCGTCGCTCGATGAGGTGGATGATCCAGATGCAGATGGCCGCCACCAGCACGATGATCCCCACGGAGATCACCACCTCGGCCCAGGTGGGAAGCCAGCTGACGTCGGTGGGGGAACTGGTGTGCATCGCGGTGCCCGGCTACAGCACCGGGAGGTAGCGCTCCATCTCGAACGGCGTGAGCTGCACGCGGTACTCCTCCCACTCCGCGCGCTTGATCTCCACGAATCGCGAGTGCGTGTGCTCACCGAATGCGCGCAGCAGAAGCTCCGATGCCGCGCCGATCTCTATCGCCTCGCCGAGCGTCTCGGGCAGGTTCTCGATCCCCGCCCGCGCGCGCTCCTCCGGGCCGAACTCATACAGGTTGGTCTCCATCGGCGCGGGAAGCTCATATCCCTTCTCGATGCCGTCGAGCCCCGCATGCAGCAGCGCCGCGAACGTGAGGTAGGGGTTGCAGGCGGGGTCGGGCGCGCGGAGCTCGCATCGCGTGGCCCGCTCCTTGCCCACGTGGTACATCGGGACGCGGATGAGCGCGGACCGGTTGCGTCGGCTCCAGGCGATGTACACAGGCGCCTCGTAGCCCGGCACCAGTCGCTTGTAGGAGTTGACCCACTGCGCGAACACGCACGAGAGCTCCCGTGCGTGGCGCAGCTGCCCCGCGATGAAGGCCTTCGCATCGGCGGAGAGCAGGTACTCGTCGTTCGCGTCGAAGAACGCGTTGCTCTCGCCGCGGAACAGGCTCTGGTGGGTGTGCATCCCCGAGCCGTTCTCGCCGGCCAGAGGCTTCGGCATGAATGTGGCGTAGATGCCGTTGCGGTGCGCGACCTCCTTCACCACGGTGCGGTAGGTCATCACGTTATCGGCCATGCGCAGCGCGTCATCGAAGCGCATGTCGATCTCGTGCTGGCTCGGGGCCACCTCGTGGTGGGAGTACTCCACGTGGATGCCCATGGCCTCGAGCGCCAGCACCGTCTCGCGGCGCAGGTCGCTGGCCGCATCCAAGGTGGTCAGGTCGAAGTAGCCACCGCGGTCGAGCGGCTCGGTGCCCTCGGCGTTCCGGAAGTAGAAGTACTCGAGCTCCGGGCCCAGGTAGTAGTGGTCGTAGCCCATGCCCCGCGCCCGCTCCACCGCGCGGCGCAGGATCTGCCGCGGGTCGCCCTCGTACGGCTCGCCCGTGGGCAGCTGGATGTCGCAGAACATCCGCGCCACGCCCTGTTCGGTGGGCCGGTAGGGCAGCACGGCGAAGGTGTTCGGGTCGGGCATGGCGATCATGTCCGACTCCTCAATGGCGTTGAAGCCGGTGATCGACGACCCGTCGAAGCCCATGCCGCTTTCCATCGCGGCGGGCAGTTCCTCGCGCGTGACGGCGAAGCTCTTCAGCTGGCCGAGGATGTCCGTGAACCAGAAGCGGATGAACTTGATGTCGCGCTCTTCGACCAGCGCCAGGATCTCATCGCGTGTCATGGGCACGAAACTACCGCACGCGGGCCCCGGGCCACCGCCTGCTCCACGCCCATGCGGGGGCGGATCTTCGCGGTCGGACCTCTTCGAACGGTCCTCCCCACGAAATCTGCCCCCGCATGGGCTCTCCCGCCGCGGTTCGGTTGAGCACCCCCGTGGGGTGGGCGCGCCCCTGCCCTGCACGTCACCACGCAGACCACGAGGGGGGTGGGATTTCGGTTGAGGACCGTTCGAAGCGGTCCGAATGCCGAAGATCCCACCCCCCTCGTGTCGTACAGGTGACCGCGGGGAAGAGGCTGCGTGCCTACTTCACGAACAGCATCTCCTGGTACTTCGGCAGCGGCCAGAGGTCGTCGGCCACGATGCCCTCGAGCTGGTCGGCCACCTCGCGCACCGCACCCATCGCCGGCAGCACCTTGTCGCGCATGTACTCGGCGTGCTTGATGGCCGTTCCGCTGTGCGGGTGGTTGGCGTTCACCTTCTCCAGCGCCGCGATGGCGGCCACGAGCTCCTCCGTGAGCCCGCGCACCTCGGCCGTGAGGCCATCGATGCCACCCGCGTCGCACAGGTCGATCTGCCGCAGGGCCGCGGGCAGGATCAACGTGCGTGCGATGTTCGCGGCCGTCTCGGCCTCGATGTTCACCTTGGTGATGTACTGCTCGACGTACACCTCGTAGCGCGCAGTCAGCTCGCGCTTGTCGAGCACCTTGTACTTCGTGAACACCTGCACGGTGGACGGCGTCACGAACTGCGGCAGCGCGTCCGGAGTGGTGCGCAGGTTCAGCAGGCCGCGCTTGTCGGCCTCCTTGTGCCAGGCCTCGGAGTAGCCGTCGCCGTCGAACACCACGCGCCCGTGCTGCTTGTACACATCGCGCACCACCTCGACCACTGCCTTCTCGAGCGTGGCGCCGCGCTTGGCCAGCTTCTTCTTGAGCTCGCCCGACATGTAGTCGATCGACTCCGCCACGATGGTGTTGAGCACCGTGTTCGGCATGCCGAGTTCCTGGTTGGCGCCCAGCGCCCGGAACTCGAACTTGTTGCCGGTGAAGGCGAACGGGCTCGTGCGGTTGCGGTCGCCCGCGTGCAGCGGCATGTTCGGCAGCACCGGCGTGCCGAGGCCGAGAAACGACTTCGGCGTGCTCTTGCGCACCTTGCCCGCGGCGATGCCCTCCATCACCCGCTGGATCTCGGCGCCCAGGTAGATCGAGATGATCGCCGGCGGTGCCTCGTTGGCACCGAGGCGGTGGTCCTGGCCGGCGTTGGCCACCGTCGCGCGCAGCAGGCCCTGGTACTTGTCGACGGCGCGGATCACGGCCGCGGCGAAGAACAGGAACTGCAGGTTGTCGTGCGGCGTATCGCCCGGCTCCAGCAGGTTCATGCCGGTGTCGGTGCCCATCGACCAGTTGTTGTGCTTGCCCGACCCGTTGACGCCGGCGAACGGCTTCTCGTGCAAAAGCGCCACCAGGGCGTAGCGCCGGGCGATCTTCTGCAGCAGCTGCATGATCAGGTGCTGGTGGTCGGCGCCCACGCTCGAGATCTCGAAGATCGGCGCAACCTCATACTGGTTGGGCGCCACTTCGTTGTGGCGGGTCTTGATCGGCACGCCCAGACGGGCGAGCTCGCGCTCGGCCTCCATCATGAAGGCCAGCACGCGGTCCGGGATCGAGCCGAAGTAGTGGTCGTCCAGCTCGTGCCCCTTCGGCGGCTTCGCGCCGTAGAGCGTGCGGCCCGTGTTGATGAGGTCGGGGCGCTCGTAGAAGTACTGCTCGTCGATCAGGAAGTACTCCTGCTCGGCGCCGACCGTGGTGAACACCCGATGCGCGGCGTGGTCGCCGAACAGGTCAAGCGCCTTCAGGGCCGATGCGCTGAGCGCCTCCATGGAGCGCAGCAGCGGCAGCTTGTTGTCGAGCGCCTCACCCGTCCACGACATGAATGCGGTCGGGATGCACAGAGTGGCGCCGTTCGGGCTCTCCATGATGAAGGCCGGGCTCGTGGGGTCCCATGCGGTGTAGCCGCGGGCCTCGAACGTGGCGCGGATTCCACCGGTCGGGAACGACGACGCGTCGGGCTCGGCCTGGATCAGCTCCTTGCCGGAGAACTCGGCAATGCTCGTGCCCTCGCCCGTCGGGCCGAAGAAGGAGTCGTGCTTCTCGGCCGTCGAGCCGGTGAGCGGCTGGAACCAGTGGGTGTAGTGCGTGGCGCCCTTGGCCAGCGCCCAGTCCTTCATGGCCGAGGCCACGGCGTCTGCGATCGAGGGGTCGAGCTCGGCCCCCCGGGCGATGGTCGCCTCGAGCTTGCGGAAGACCGACTTGGGAAGGCGGGCGCGCTGGGCGGCCGGCCCGAAGACGTTCTCGCCGAAGACA
Source organism: bacterium (assembly GCA_029977205.1). Taxonomy (GTDB): domain Bacteria; phylum Actinomycetota; class Thermoleophilia; order Miltoncostaeales; family Miltoncostaeaceae; genus SYFI01. Next base: position 13,434 of record JAPOLI010000020.1, on the reverse strand, counting down.
TTGTTCTCGGGGAGCGTCAGGTCCACGGCCCCGATGATCGCCTCATCGGCAATCCACTGCGCTGCGCCGAGGTTCTTGTGTCGCGTCGGCATGGGTGGTCTCGTCCTCCTGGAATCGTTCGCGCGCAGCGAATGGGCGGAGCAGAGGCCCCCGGGAACGCCGCGCGCACCGGATTTCGGTCATCCGGTCGCAGGAGGATACGGAGGAAGCGCGCCCGGCGACGTTCTCGCGAGGGCCAAGAGTTCCCCTGGTGGCCTTGTGCATGGGGACAATCCCGCTTTCCGGTGCACCGTCGGCCCTTGCCCGGTACCCCCGCCTCCATCATGCTTCGGGTGTGACCACCCGTACAAAGCGCGCTGCAGCAGCCGATTCGGGCGCTGACACCGGCCGGCCGCTGGCCGAGATCCTCGCGTTGCCCGCGTTCGAGGGCGCCGAGGTGCTGCCCGCAGGCGGCGCCGATGGGGTGAGCGTGGCGGCCGTGGTGCTGGACGATGCTGCGGCGCCCCCGCAGGAACAGGCCCTGCTGGTATCGCCCGGCGGGGTGCCGAAGCCCCTGCCGGCCGGCGTGGTGGCCGTGGTCACCCGCGCGCCGGCATCGGGCAAGCCCCGCGTGCCGGTCATCGTCATCCCCGCGGACCGGCTATGGGCCGAGGTGATCGCCTCGGCGCACGCGCACATATCGGGGCAGTCCCGCGACATCGAGGTGCGTGCCGCGCTGCGGCGCGTGCTCATCGCCGGCCTCGGCACGCCGGGCATCGCCGAGGCGGCCGCCGAGGTGCTGGGCACCCCGGTGGCCATCCTCGATGAATACCTCGACGTGCTCGGCACATCGGGCCTTACCGATGCCCGCGACGACGCCCTGGGCGACGCCATCGAGGACGCCCGCAGCCACGGACCCGCCTCGCTGCTCGGGCCGTTCACCGAGGCCGGGGTGAAGGGAGCCCACATCCTCCGGCTTTCAAGCCCGGGCATGGATGAGATCGCCGGCGTGCTGGTCACCTGGGGCGCCCGTCCACCCGCTGATGACCCCGCACTCGGCGCACTCGCCGATGCGCTGCTGGTGGAGCGCCGGCGGGAGGACACCCGCGTGGATACCGAGGCCCGCCTGCGCGGTGAGTTGATCGAGGAGCTCCTCGCAGGTGAGGTCGTGAGCCGCGAGTCGCTGGTGCGCCGCGCGCGGCATCTGGGCGCCGAGCTCTCGGACGGCGCCGTGGCGCTGGTGGGCACCCTCCACGATCCCCATGACCAGGGCCGCGTGATCAGCGACCCGCGACTCATCCGTCGCTTCATGCAGCAGACCCGCGGGGTGCTCGAGCTGCACTGGCCCCGGGCGCTGGTCGACTGGCACGAGGGCCTGCTCGTGGTGCTCCTGCCGAACCGCGCCGAGGGGGACGACGGCGAGAGCGCCGAAGAGCTGGCGCACACCCTCGCGCGCCGCCTGCTCGCGGCCACCGGCCCCACGGTGCCCGGCCTCACCCTCACGCTCGCCCTGTCGCGCCAGCAGGATGATCCCGAGCGGCTTGGCTCGGCCATCGACGAGGCGCAGCTCGCGCTGTCGATCGGCGAGAAGCTCGGCCGTGCGGGCGAGGTGGTCACCTTCGAGGAGACCGGCACCTACAAGCTGCTCTTCCAGGTTTTCGCCGACCGCCCGGAGGAACTCGAGGCCTTCTACGAGCAGACCATGGCGCCGCTGGTGCGCTACGACGAGCAGTACCAGACCGAGCTCGTGGCCACAGTGGCCACCTACCTCGATCTCGACTGCAACCTCGCCGCCACGGCGCAGACGCTCTACACGCACCGCCACACCATCCGTTACCGGCTCGATCGCATCACCGAGCTCGCCGGCCTCGACATCGGCACCACCGATGACCGCGAGAAGCTCTCGCTTGGCCTCAAGGCCATGCGCCTGCTCGGCCGCACGGTGGCCCCGCCCATGCGCGAGAAGCCCCAGCACGGCACCAAGGCCGCTCGGGGCAGCAAGGGCTAGGGGCCGGGCGCCTCCCAGCCCGCCGCGCGCGCGACGGCCGCGCGCATTCGCAGGCTGATAGGACCGGGATGGCCGTCGCCCACCGGCGCCCCGTCCACCGTGAGCACCGGCGTGAGGCCGGTGAGGCCGTTGCTCAGGAACATCTCGTCGGCGCCACGCCACTCGGTCTCCGCGATGTGGCGCACCTCGACGGGGATGCCCTCGGCCCCTGCGGCCTCGATCAGCACGTCGCGGGTCACGCCGCCGAGGATGCCCTCCACCGGTGGGGTGACCAGCCTGCCGCCCATCACCACGAACACGTTGGCCGCGTCGGACTCCCCGAGGTTCCCGGCGTCGTCCAGCAGCAGTGCGTGATCGGCGCCCGCGGCCACCGCGCGCCGGTGCGCCAGGCGGTGGGCGGCGTACGACAGCGTCTTGTGCTCGCGGATCTCCTCGCCGCGCCACCATGTGCCGGCGAGGCCCGTGACCGCCACGCCGGGGGCCGTGTCGGGGGCGTGGGGCGTGACCTCCACCAGCAGCGTGGGCCGGGGTGTCACGGTCACGCGCACGCGGTGCACGCCCGGGTCCACCTGCGCCATGCACGCAGAGATGGCGCGGCGTATGTCGTCCTCGGACGGGCTGGGGTCGAGGCCCAGCGCGGTGACGGAGGCGCTGAGGCGCGCCAGATGCCGGTCGATGAGCGGGACGCGCCCGTGCTCGGCGCGCATGGTCTCGAACAGGCCGTCGCCCCACCTGACCCCGGGATCGGTGATGGGCAGTGCGGCCTCGCCGGGCGGCACCAGCCCGTCGTCGAGCCACACCACGTGGCTCATGGCGCGGTCGCCCCCATCGCCGCGAGGAACGGAGCGGCCTTGCGCCAGGCCTCCTCGCGCTCGGATGCGGGGTCGCTGTCCCACACGATGGCGCCGCCCGACCAGTACTGCGCCCGCGGCACGCCGCGCGGCACCCATGCCGTGCGGATGGTGACCGAGGCATCCAGCGAGCCGTCCGTGCCCACCGCCACCACGCTGCCGAACGCGGCGCCGCGGCCCACGGGCTCGATCTCGCGAATCACCTCGAGCGCCCGCACCTTGGGCGCGCCCGTGACCGAGCCGGCCGGGAACACCGCACGCAGTACGTCGGCCGGGCCGGCGCCGGGCCGGAGCTCGGCGCTCACCCGGCTCACCATGTGGTCGGCATAGGAGGTGACCAGGGGGCCCATGAGCTCGGGCACCGACACCCCGCCGGGCTGCGCGATGCGACCGAGGTCGTTCCGCACGAGGTCGACGATCATCACGTGCTCGGCGCGGTCCTTGGTGCTCGCGGTGAGCGCGAGGAAGTCCCCCGGCGCGGCGGTGCCCTTGATGGGCTCGCTCCAGGCGGTCACGCCATCGCTCGCCACCATGCGCTCCGGCGATGCCGAGATCACCGTGCCCTCGGGCATGTCGATGTAGGCGCGGTGGGGCGCCGGCCCGGCGGCTGCCCAGAGCGCCCGGGCCAGCGCGGCGGGCCCGGCCGTCCACTCGGCATCGAGTCGCTGGACGATGTTGACCTGGTACACGTCGCCCGCCCTGATCAACTCGCGCGCGCGCTCCACGGCCGCCTCGTACATCGCGCCCGGCAGGGATGAGCGCACGTCGCTGCCCGGGGGCGGCACGCGCGGCAGGGCGCCGGCCCGGGCGTTCACGGCCTCGAGCAACGCGTCGGCTTCGGGGCCGGGGCGCTCGGCCACCAGTTCGGCGTGGCCGTCGGCATGCACCACGATGACCGCCGGGTACCGGGCGACGGCTCCGGCGGGTGGGCCGGCGTCGTCGGGGGGCGAGCCCGGGAGCAGCTCCACGGTGCCCGCGAGGCGATCGGCCAGCAGGCCGATCCACCCACCCGCCATCGGGTCGGACGCGGGTGAGACCCGCGCAGGCGGTCGCCGGAGGGCATCCCACACCGACGCCCCGGTGGCCACCTGATCGGGGCACGCGGCCACGATCGTGCGGCCGAGGTGGTGCACCAGCGCGGGCGAGTCGAGGTGGAGTACCGCGGCCAGCAGCGCGTCGGGGGAGACCCGCGAGGCGAGCGGGATCGTCACCGGTCCGTCCGTGCGTGAGAGAATGCGGCCCTCGGACATCGCCCGCGACGCTACAGAACGGCGACGTCACACATCGACGAGAGGTTTCCGCACGTGCGCCACACCATTGCCTTCCAGGCCACTGCCTTCCAGGCCGCCCCGGTCGACGTGCAGATCGAGGTACCCGAGGGAGAGGAGGGCCCGACGCCCGACCAGATCCCCTCGGCGATCATCGTCTTCCTCGGCGGGCCGTCAGTACAGGTCAGCGCGTTCGTCAGCGAGCAGGACGCCGAGAACCTGATGGGCGCGTTCACGGAGGCCGAGCCGATGCGCGGCGACCTGCCACCCGAGGCCCAGGCCTGGGAGCCCGAGGAGACCCTGCTGCCGGCTGCGATGCTGTTCGGCGTGAACATCGAGAGCCTCGTGGGCGCGGCCGTCACGCCGCCGCACGTCAACGACGAGGTCGGCGTGGTGCCCCACTGGACGGTGCAGTTGCAGGACGCCGATGGGTCGTCCGCCCAGGTGGCGGTGTCCGATGCCCTGTGCGTCACGATCATCCGCACGCTGTCCCAGATCGCCGCCGGCGAGCTCGGGGCTGACGAGGAGGATCAGGGTGGCGTCCTCAACGGCCTCGCCGATCCGGACTCCGTCGAGGACGCCGAGTCGTAGGCCGGGCATGGGCGCCCGAATGCGGGGCGCGCGCCTGACAATCGCATGAACGCCTACGTCGAGATCGTCTTCTCCGCGCAGCGGGTCGCCGTGCTGTGCATGCTGGTCGCGTTCGTCATCACGTTCGCCGTCACCCGTGCCATCACCCGCCGCATCCGCGCGGACCGGGTCGCGGCGGAGGAGGCGGCCACGACGGGTGGATCCGACCCGCCGGATGGGGCCCCGGGCGCATCGCGCGTGATCAAGGACATCGAGATCCGCGGCGTGCACATCCACCATCAGGTGTGGGGGCTGATGCTCATGCTGGCCGCAGGCATGCTGTCGTTCGCGTTCGAGGTCGGCACCCCGTGGCTGCAGATCCTCGCGGCGGTGTTCGGCATGGGCGCGGCGCTCGTGCTCGATGAGTTCGCGCTCTGGTTGCACCTCGACGACGTCTACTGGAGCGCCGAGGGGCAGAAGTCGGTGGACGCCATCCTCGCCACGGTGCTCGTCATGACGGCCCTGGCACTGGGGTATGGGCCGTTCGGCGTGTCGCTCGCGAACGTCGATGAGGCCCCATCCGCGCTCGCCGTCGGGATCGCCATCAATATCGCCCTGGTCATCGTCACCCTGGCCAAGGGGAAGATCATGATGGCCACCGTCGGCTTCTTCGTCCCGCTGGTCTCCCTGTTCGGCGCGGTGCGGTTGGCACGGGTGCCGAGTTGGTGGGCCCGCCGGTTCTACGCCAGCCGGCCCGTCCGCCTCGAGCGGGCACGAGCGCGTGAGGTGCGGCGTCGCGAGCGCACGGCGCGCGTGCGGGCCCGACTCGCCGGCCAGCCGGACCCCCCGCCACTCGGCGCCGAGGACGACCCGGCGCCCTGAGGCGGGGTTGGTGGCCGCCGGGGTCTAGGCGGTGACGGCCTCGGCCTCGTCGGCCACGGCGAGGCGCCGCACGGCGGCCACGAGGTCCGGGCCCCCGTCCTTGGCCATGTCGTGACCGGCATCCTCGACGATGTCGAAGGTGGCGGCGCGCAGCCAGATGGCCAGCTCGCGCTGGTCCTGGGCCGGGACGGCCTTGTCGTCGCTGCCCGCGAGGATCGCCACGGGGGCGTCCACCTGCGCGAGCGCGCCGCGCCAGTCGGGGCGGGTTGCCATGGCCTCGGCGGCCAGCGCCTGCCCCTCGTCCCGGTTGCGCTCGCGCAGCGCACGTGCGATGAGCATCCACCGGTCACGTCCGTCGGCCTCCTCGCCGCGCGGGCCGATGCCCGAGAGCACGAGGCCGCTCACCAGGCCGGGGTGACCCAGTGCCAGGGCCAGCGCCGTGGCACCACCGAGCCCGATGCCGACCATCACCGCACCACCACCCTCACCTGCGACGAGGCGGGCGACGTCCGAGGCGAAGTCGTCGATGCTCCAGGGTCCTGCCGGGCACGGCGAGTCGCCGTGCCCGCGCAGCTCGGGGATGAGCAGGCGGTGGTCGTTCAGCAACGGCTTCAGGGCCTTCTGCAGGTCCTTGGCCGGCCGGCCGACGTCGTGGAGCGCAACCACCAGGGGACCGTCGCCCTTGGCGGTGAAGTTGAGGTCAATTGCAGGCGGAAGCGATGGCATAGGTCGGGCAGGATACGTCGGGACGCATGCCGGAGTCAAAAAAACGCACTCCGTGCAGCAGATTCGTACCTGTCAGCCGATGAACTCGTTCACGAGCCCGGCCCACTCCTCCGGTTGCTCGAGGGCCGTCATGTGCCCCGACCCACCGATCACCGCCAGCTGGGCATCGGGGATCGCCGCCGCCATGCTCGCCGACAGCGCCGGCGGCGTGACCACGTCGTGCTCGCCGACGATCACGAGGGTGGACGCGGCGATGTCCGCGAGCATGGCCGTGCGGTCGGGGCGCCCGCTTATCGCGAGGGTGGCCTCGGCCATGGCCTCTGCGCCCTGCGCCGAGGCAAGGGACGTGAGGCGCTCCACCGCGTGCGCCGTCGGCGTCGGGCCGAGCGCGCGCTCGACGAACGCGGTGATGAACGCCGCCGTGCCGTCGCGGCGAAGCTGCTCCGCGGACTCCCGCCGGGCCACCACGCCCTCGGGGGTCTCGCCCTCGGCGCGGGTGTCGGCCAGCACCAGTCGACCCACCCGCTCGGGGTGCCGCGCCACGATGGCCAGCGCCAGGTAGCCACCCATCGAGAGCCCGGCCACCACCGATCCCGGGGGGATCGTCGGGGCCATCTGGTCGGCCACCTCGTCCATCGTCCACCCCGCCCACGGCGGGCACGTCCCGAACCCGGGGAGGTCCGGGGCGACGACGTCATGCCCCGCGGCCGCCAGCGCCGGGGACACGTCGTCCCAGAAGTGGTGGTCCACCGGATAGGGATGCAGCAGCACGATGGTGGCCACGGCGGGTCCTAGTCGGTCGCCTCGATCGCGAGCCGCGCCCGTGCGTCGAGTGGGCTGAGCACCAGCACCTCGCGCCAGGCGGCGAGCCCGGCCGGGGTGTCACCGTATGCGGTGGCGAGCAGCACCCATGCGGCGGGGTTCTGCGGCTGCACCTGGGTGGCGCGCTGCGCCGCCACGCGCATGCCCACCGGGTCGCCCGCCAGCGCCGCCGCGCGTGCTTGCAGCAGCCATGGCTGCACGGCCAGCGGGTTCAGATCTGACGCCTCAACGGCCCGCTCCTGGGCGACCGCCGGCTGGCCGGCGGCGATGGCCTGGTTGCCCTGCGCCACCTTCTCCTGGCTCCACCACGGCACGATCGCGCTGAGCACGATGATGGGGGCGAGGGCCCATGCGCCGGCCACCACGGGGCGTGGCAGCGTACGCCCTGGCGCCGCCGGGCCCGGCGCGGCGGAGGCGATCACCACGCCGCCGGCCGCCATGGCGGCGGTCGTGAGGGCGGGCACCGTCCAGCTCCAGTCGAGCAGCGACTGCATGAGGAAGGCGCCGAACACGGCGAGGGGCAGGGCGATGGTCGGCGGCGCGCGATCCTGCACGGCGCGCACGGCGGCCCAGGCCACGCCGGCGAGGAGGCAGGCGAGGAGCGCGAGGCCCACGATGCCGAGCCCCGATCCGATCTCGAGCACGAGGTTGTGCGGCTGGCGGACGTTGAGGAGGTCCTGCCCGTTCAGCCGCTCGCGCAGGTGCACGAGCGGGAAGGTGCCGGCGCCCTCGCCCACCAGTGCGTTGTCGCGCACGGATCGCGTCGCCTCGCCCCACCAGTCGAGGCGCTGGTTGGTGTCGAGGCTGCCGAGGCGGCCCGGGGTGTTGGCCAGCCCGCCCGACGTCCCGGTGATCTCTGCGGTACGCGCTGATATCCAGGCTCCGACCTCGCGCGGTTGGGCGAGGGCGTAGGCACCGGCCGCTGCCACGATCACCAGACCGGCGAGGCCAGCTGCCAGCCCGGCACGGCGGCGCGTGAACCGTGCGCTCCGGAGCAGGCGGCGGATGCCCCACGCCACGGCCGCGGCGAGGACGAGGCCCACTGCGATCCGCCAGAGCAGGCCCAGCCCGGCGTCGCTGCGGTCGGCCGCGATGAGGGCGTCGTCGGTCAGATCATCTGTGGTGAGGCCGTACCAGATCGGCAGGATCGCCCCGATGACGCCGGCCAGCACTGCCGTCGCCTGCCGCATCCGTCGGGGCATCAGTCCGATGACGATCACGAGCACTGCAACAAGGGCCAGCAGCCCGCTTCGCGAGTACGTGAGGAGCAGGGCCGTGAGCACCACCGTCATGGCCATCGCCGCGCCCATCAGGTCGCGCACGTCATCGTGGCGCCGGGATGCCCACCAGAGGATGCCGGGCACGGCGATCACGGCGACCAGCGCGAGGGCGTTCCAGTAGCCCACCGGTGCCTGCAGCCGCGACGGCTCGAAGTCGCTGCCGAACACGGTGGGAAGGCAGCGGGCGAGCAGTGCCCAGAGCACCACCGGCGCGACCGCGATCGCGAGCCCTGCCGCGAAGCGCTCGGGGGCCCGCGGCACGAGCGACGCCAGGGCGATGCCGATCACCAGGGCGAGCGTGGTCAGTGCGATGCGGTTGGCCTCGCTCCACGAGAGGTCGCCGGCCAGCGACCAGATGATCGAGATGCCGGCCCAGAGGGCGAGCCCGCCGAGGCCGCCGATGGCGAGGAGTGCGGGGCCGGACCGGGGAGCCGCCCGGTCGCGGGCCTGCATGAGGGCCCAGGCGGCCACGGGGGCGGCCACCAGCGTCGCCAGCATGGCCGCGGTGGCGCCGCGCGTGGCCAGCCCGTCGCCCAGGTCGATCCCGCCGCTCAGCACGGCCAGCACGGCCCAGGCCGCGAGCAGCAGGGCGCCGGCGACCATGGCCGTACGTGCGCGCGCGACCACGCCGGTCAGCGTGGTACCTCCTGACCGGCTACGCTCGCCTGCGTGTCTCCCGCCCTCATGCGCCGCAGCGTAGCCGTGTCGTTCCTCCTCGTGCTCCTGCTGGGCGTCCTCGCGATGCCCGCGTTCGCCGGCGGACGGGAGGTGCTGGCCGACTACGAGGACAACGGCCAGATCGACGGCTGCTACACGCTCGCCGACTTCGAGGACGCCCTGAAGCAGATCCGTCCCGACCAGCAGCAGTACGGCGCCGCCGTGGACGTCATTCGCGAGGCGGAGCTCACGAACATCCGCCGCCCGGGTCAGGCCTGCGGCGCCACCTCGGCGTCGGGGTCGTCCGCCGACCTGCCGGCCGGGGATACCTCGACTGCACCGCAGGATGGATCCGCGGCCGGCGACGGCGCCATCGCAGAGGCCGAGGGCGGTATCAGCGCGCTCGCCATCGCGATCATCGTCGCGGCAGGCCTCGCGCTCGTCGGGTTCGTCGCCTACCTCATCGCATCGCGACGTAAGGGTGGTTCGGGCGACGGGGGCGCCGGCTCCGGCAGCGCATGAGGAAGATCGTCAAGGACCTCGTCCTGCCCGTGGCGGTGGCGGTGACGCTGGCGTTCGTGATCCAGGCGTCGATCGCAAAGCCGTACGAGATCCCCACCAACTCGATGTATCCGGCCATCCAGGGGGCCAACTCCACGGGCGACCGCGCGCCGGACCGCGTGATCGCCAACCGGGTCATCTACAAGCTGCGCGACATCTCGCGCGGCGACGTGGTGGTGTTCGACCCCACGGCCGGCGCACGCGCGGCGTGCAGCGAGCCGGGTGACGTTCCCTTCGTCAAGCGCGTCGTGGGGCTTCCCGGTGACGTCGTCACGGTGGAGCAGGTCACGATCTCACAGACCAACCCCGACCCCGCGCTGCGGCCCGGCGGCGCGCTGGCCGTGCGCCGCGTGGCAGTGCCGAATTCGTACGGGCCGGACGGCGTGCGCGAGGAGCCGCTGGGCGAGGGGGATGTGACCTACGTGACCTACGTGAAGACGGCGGGGGAGTCGGCCAAGCGACCGCTCATCGTCGACGCGGCGATCACTCCCGACTACCAGGCCAACTTCCCGACCGTCCCACCCGGCCAGATCCTGGTGCTGGGCGACAACCGGCCGGGCTCGTGCGACGCCCACGTCTGGCTCGAGCGCGGGGCGGAGTTCACGCCGGATTCGAACGTGATCGGACAGGCCGAGATGATCTACTGGCCGATCTCGCGGGTGCGCTTCCTGGATTAGGCGCGCACGGCCCCGCGGTGATGGGCAGGGCCGGGTGCGGAGCCTCGTCACGGGCGCGGATACCGGTCGCGATCCGCTCCGCGCAGCGCCCGGGGGAGGCCGCCGGGCGCCCCGGCGGGGTCCAACTGCGCGATCGCGGCACCGATCAGTGTTTTCGCGCATTTTGCTGCGAGATTGCAACAGATGCAGCGAAGGGGCGTCTTGCATCGTGCAGAACACAAGATGTAGTGTGCCGCTCCATGCCGCCCACCCCACACCTAGTGCCGAACGTATGATCTGTCCATATTGCGACGGTTCTGAGCATCGCGTAATGGAATCCCGTGTCCCTGACACGAAGGACGCCATTCGCCGGCGCCGGGAGTGCCAGACGTGTGGCAGGCGGTTCACGACCTACGAGCGCGTGGAGGAGATGCCCCTCATCGTGATCAAGAGCAACGGCGACCGTGAGCCGTTCGATCGCGACAAGCTGCTGTCGGGACTGCAGCGGGCGTGCCACAAGCGCTCTGTTCCCACCGCTCATCTCGAGGCCGCCGTGCGCGACATCGAGGTGAGCCTCAGGAACCGCCTGAAGCAGGAGGTCTCGAGCACCGCCATCGGCGAGCTCGCCCTGCGCAGGCTGAAGGACGTCGACACGGTGGCCTACGTGCGGTTCGCAAGCGTGTACCGCCAGTTCGAGGACACCGATGAGTTCGCCGACGAGCTGCACCGGCTGGAGCGGGAGCCCCCGCTTCCCCGCGGCCAGCGCCCGCTCGACGAGCAGATGTTCGAGCTCCTCACCGAGTCGCTGCCGGTCGAGCGCCCCGCGCGCCGTCGCCTGCGGGCCCTGGCGGGCGGACTCGGAGTCGAGGATGACGCAACCACTACTGAACTGAAGCCCGAGGAGGCCACCGATGGCGACTGAGGTCGTCGGCACCACGCCGAACGAGAAGGGGAAGACCAAGCGCGGCAAGGCGCTGGGGCTCACCCGCCACTTCACCAAGAAGGGGAAGCACCCCTACGACCTCCTCGAGTGGGAGCGTCGCAGTGCGGGCATCTCGTCGGGCGACGGCACGAGCGTGTTCGAGCAGGACAACATCGAGGTGCCGGCTGCCTGGTCGCAGCTCGCCACCAACGTGGTTGCGAGCAAGTACTTCCGCGGGGCGATGGGCTCGCCCGAGCGCGAGTACTCGGTGAAGCAGCTCATCGACCGCGTGGTCCTCACCATCAAGGCCTGGGGCCTCGAGGAGGGCTACTTCAACTCGAAGGACGAGGCGGAGGTGTTCGAGTACGAGCTCACGCACCTGCTCGTCAACCAGATGGCCGCGTTCAACTCCCCGGTGTGGTTCAACGTCGGCATGCGGGAGAACCCGCAGTGCTCGGCGTGCTTCATCCTGTCGGTCGAGGACACCATGGACTCCATCCTCTCCTGGATCGGCAAGGAGGGCGTGATCTTCAAGGGCGGCTCGGGCTCCGGCATCAACCTGTCGGCCATCCGCTCCTCACGTGAGCGCCTCTCCGGCGGCGGCGAGGCCTCGGGCCCGGTGTCGTTCATGCGCGGCGCCGACAGCTGCGCCGGCGCCATCAAGAGCGGTGGCACCACCCGCCGCGCGGCCAAGATGGTCATCCTGAATGTCGACCACCCGGACATCCGGGACTTCGTCAACTGCAAGGCGACCGAGGAGAAGAAGGCCTGGGCCCTCGGCGAGATGGGCTACGACATGGGCCTGAACGGCGAGGCCTGGAACAGCATCCAGTTCCAGAACGCCAACAACTCGGTGCGCATGACCGACGAGTTCATGTACGCCTACGAGGCCGGCGGCGACTGGCACACCACCGCCGTCACCACCGGTGAGGTCGTCGAGACCATGAAGGCCCGCGAGCTCATGAAGGAGATCGCCGAGGCCGCATGGGTGTGCGGTGACCCCGGAATGCAGTTCGACACCACGATCAACCGGTGGCACACCTGCCCGGTGTCAGGGCGCATCAACGGGTCGAACCCGTGCTCGGAGTACATGCACCTCGATGACTCCGCCTGCAACCTGGCCTCGTTCAACCTCATGAAGTTCGTGGACGAGGACGGCGCGTTCCGCGTGGCCGACTTCCAGCAGGCCGTGGACGTCGTGATCACCGCGATGGACATCATCGTGGCCCGCTCCGGTTACCCCACCGAGCAGATCGGCATCAACGCCCGCAAGTACCGCCAGCTGGGGCTTGGCTACGCCAACCTCGGCGCGCTGCTCATGGGCCACGGCCTGCCGTACGACAGCGAGGATGGTCGCGAGTACGCCGCCGCCATCACCGCGCTGATGACGGGCCGTGCCTACGCGATGAGCACCCGCCTGGCCGAGCGCATGGGCGCCTTCGAGGGCTATGAGCCCAACGCCAAGGCCATGAACGGCGTCATCCGCAGCCACCGCCGCGCGGCGCAGGACATCGCCGACGGCCGCGTGCATGATGAGGCGGTGCTCACCGCCGCGCGCGCCGAGTGGGACACCGCCGTCGACCGCGGAGAGGTGTTCGGCTACCGCAACTCGCAGGCATCGGTGCTGGCGCCCACGGGCACCATCGGCTTCATGATGGACTGCGACACCACGGGCGTGGAGCCCGACATCGCGCTGGTCAAGTACAAGCGCCTCGTGGGCGGCGGCGTGATCAAGATGGTCAACAACACCGTGCCGCAGGCCCTCGAGAAGCTGGGCTATCACGAGGAGGCCATCAAGCAGATCGTGGCCTACATCGACGAGCACGAGACCATCGAGGGCGCGCCGGGCCTCAAGGATGAGCACCTCGCGGTGTTCGACTGCGCGTTCACGCCGGCCAACGGCGAGCGCAGCATCCACTACCGCGGCCACATCAAGATGATGGGCGCGGTGCAGCCCTTCATCTCGGGCGCCATCAGCAAGACCGTCAACATGCCCAACGAGGCGACGCCCGAGGACATCGCGGCGGCCTACGTGCTGGCGTGGAAGGAGGGGGTCAAGGCCCTCGCCATCTACCGCGACGGCAGCAAGCGCACCCAGCCGCTGTCCACGGGCAAGGACTCGCCCGCCGACATGAAGGCGGCCAACGAGGCCGGCGCCGCGCCGGCCAAGCTGCAGCGTCGCCGCCTGCCCGATGAGCGGCAGGCCATCACGCACCACTTCCGCATCCTCGACCACGACGGCTACATCACCG
>JAPOLI010000001.1 GCA_029977205.1 bacterium | reverse complement strand
GCTCGCGGGAGCCGGCACCATCGTGTCGCAGAAGGCCGTGCTCGCCGCGCTCGCCTGCACTGCCGTGGGGTACGTGCTCCTCGGCGTGGTCGCGCTCACCACCTCGATCACGATCGGCCGGTGGCTCCTCTGGCTGCCTGCACTGCTTCTCGCCGGGCTGGCATCGGGGGCCTTCGGCTTGCTCATCGGAGCCCTCGCGCGCGAGACGCGCACGGCCCTTCTGGCCGGCCTCATGCTGGCCCTTCCGCTGGCGGTCATCGCCCTGATCCCCGGCAATGACATCGCCTACTGGGCGAGTGCGGTCGCGGGCTTCGGCCCCGCCGCGCGCATCTTCCAGGGCCTCCTGGTGGACCCGGACGTGACCTCCGACATCTACATCGGCATGGGCACCCTCGCCGGAGTGGCGCTGGTGTACATCGTGGCCGCGCGCGTGGCGCTCGACCGTCGGATGCACGCGTAGAAGCGCCTGCACGGGGGCGCCACGCACCGCACCGGCTGCGGGTGCTGCGCGTTCCTCAGCCCGGGGGCTCACCCCCGACGGCCGTCGCGAGCAGCCTCATGAACTCCCCCTGTGGCATCTCGCGCGCACCGAAGCGGGCTACGTGCGCGGACATCATCTGCACATCGATCACCTGCGCACCGCCCTCCGCGGCCACCTCGAGGAGGCCCGCGAGCGCGGCGTTACCACCGTCGGGAGCCCGATGGAACATGCTCTCGGCCGTCATGAAGCGGCCGAGCCACACGCCGAAGAGGCCACCGACGAGGTGCGCGCCGTCCCAGGCCTCCACGCTGTGCGCGATGCCGACGGCATGGAGGGCGTCGTAGGCCGTGGCGAGCCGCGGGGTGAGCCACATGCCGTCGCGATCACCGCCACACGCATGCACCACCTCGGCGAACGCGGTATCGACCCGGACCTCGTAGCCGCGCCGCCTGAGCGCCCTGCGCACCGATGCCGGCACGCGGGCCTCGGCCGGCAGGATCACCGCGCGCGGGTCCGACAGGTACCACCCGACGGGTCCCACGGCGTCGGCCTCGTCCATCGGGAAGGCGCCACCGAGGTACCCGCGGACCATCTGGTCGGGTGCGAGGCCCGCGCGGCGAAGCGCCATGATGGACGTCCCGGCCTCGTCGGCGCCCGGCGGGTGGGGCTCGTGAGCCACGAAAGCGACGATACACTCGGGGGCCGTGGAGGTACCGACCGCACAGGCTGGCGCGCAGACGGGGGTGTTCCCCGCCGTGCGCCACCGCAGGCTTCGCCGTTCCGAGGGCATACGCCGCCTGGTCCGGGAGGCCGTCCCACGGCCATCGCAGCTCGTGCTGCCCATGTTCGCCGTGGAGGGGGTCGGGGTGCGCCAGCCCGTCGACGCACTGCCGGGGGTCGCGCGGCTCTCGCCCGACCTCCTGGTGGAGGAGGCCCGCACGGCGTACGAGGCGGGCATCGGCGGAGTCCTGCTCTTCGGCGTCACCGATCAGAAGGATGCCGTGGCCTCATCGGCCCACGCGGAGGACGGGGTGGTCCAGCAGGCGGTGCGCGCCCTCCGGGTCGCGGTGCCCGATCTCGTGGTGATCACCGACGTGTGCCTGTGCGCGTACACCGACCACGGCCACTGCGGCCTGCTCGACGACGACGGTGATGTTGCCAACGATCCCTCGCTCGAGGTGCTCGCCCGCACCGCGGTGAGCCATGCCGACGCCGGGGCCGATGTCGTGGCACCGAGCGACATGATGGATGGTCGGGTCGCGGCCATCCGGCAGGCGCTGGACGACGCCGGCCACGAGGGCGTGGCCATCATGAGCTACTCGGCCAAGTACGCCTCGGCGTTCTACGGCCCGTTCCGCGAGGCGGCGGGCTCCGCACCGGGCCATGGCGACCGTCGCGGGTACCAGATGGACCCCCCGAATGCGCGCGAGGCGGTGCGCGAGGTGCGCGAGGACGTGGCCGAGGGCGCCGACATGGTGATGGTCAAGCCCGCCGCGACCTACCTCGACGTCATCCGCGATGTGCGGGCCGCCACGGACCTTCCGCTGGCCGCGTACCACGTGAGTGGCGAGTACGCGATGATCCACGCGGCCGCGGAGCGCGGCTGGCTCGACGCGCGCCGGGCGATGATGGAGACACTGACGGCGATCGTGCGGGCGGGCGCTGACATCGTCATCACGTACGCGGCCGTCGATGCCGCCCGATGGATCGAGGAGGAGCGATGAGCACGACCGAGGCCGGCGCCCGGGTGCGGCACGCACCGGATGAGGTGGACCAGCGGCTCCTGAACGAACTGCAGGCCGGGATCGCGATGGACCACAGGCCCTTCCTCGACATCGCAGAGCGCGTCGGGATATCCGAGGACGAGGTGCTGTCGCGCATGGCGGTGCTCAAGGCCGCCGGGATCATCCGGCAGGTGTCCGCGATATTCGACACGCGCGCGCTGGGCTACGAGAGCACCCTCGTGGCGGCCGCGTACCCGGACGACCTCCTCTTCGACGCGGCCAAGGTGATCAACGGGCACCCGGGGGTGAGCCACAACTACCGGCGCACGCACCACTTCAACATGTGGTTCACGCTCGCCGTCGAGCCGGATGCGCGGATGTCGCTCGAGGAGGTGCTCGACGTCCTGGCGCGCGAGACCGGCGCGATCTCGATGCGCATCCTCCCCACCCTGACGCTCTACAAGATCAACGTGCAACTGGACATGACCGGCGAGCGCGGCACCACCGCACGCGCCGAGCCCGTGGCCCCGCCACAGCGCGGCGACGGCAACCCGCCGAGCGACGAGGACCGCGAGGCCATCCTCATCCTCCAGGAGGACCTGCCGCTGGTGCCGGAGCCATTCGCGGAGTGGGCGGGGGCCGCGGGATGGGACACCGACCGCCTGCTCGCGAAGGGCCGGGAGCTGCGCGATCGCACACTCATGCGGCGCTTCGCCGCGGTGCTGAACCACCGCAAGGCCGGGTTCGGCGCGAACGGCATGGCGGTGTGGAAGGTGCCCGCCGATGTGGTGGACGACTTCGGGAGCCGCATGGCCTCGTTCTCCTCGGTGTCGCACTGCTACCGCCGCCCCGTGTACGACGACTGGCCCTACAGCCTCTTCACCATGGTGCACGCCCGCTCGAAGGACGCCTGCGAGGAGACGATCGCCGCGCTCGCGGACGAGGCCGGGCTCAGCGCCGACGACTACACGGTCCTCTACTCGACCTTCGAGTTCAAGAAGGTGCGCCTGCGCTACTACTCGCCCGAGTACCGCGCGTGGGAGGACCTGGCCCTGGCGGGATCCCCGCTGCCGGTGGCCTGATCCCCATGGCCGACGCGCCGGTGGACGCCCGCAGCCGGGAGCTCTTCGACCGCGCCCGGCGCGTGCTGGTGGGCGGGGTGAACTCGCCCGTGCGCGCCATGCGCGGCATCGGGCGGGACCCGGTGTTCATCGACCGCGCCGAGGGCGCATACGTGTGGGATGCCGACGGGAACCGGTACGTGGACTTCCTGGCCAGCTGGGGCCCCGCCATCACGGGGCACGCCGACCCGCTCGTGATCGGCGACGTGCGCGATGCGCTCGCCCGGGGAACGTCCTACGGGGCACCCACCGAGCGCGAGGTGCTGTTCGCGGAGGCGGTGACCGAGGCCTTCCCGTCGATCGAGAAGCTGCGCATGACGTCCTCGGGCAGCGAGGCCGTGATGGGCGCCGTGCGCCTCGCGCGCGCTGCCACGGGCCGCGAGGCCATCGTGAAGGCCGAGGGCGGGTACCACGGGGCCATCGACGGCCTGCTCGCGCAGGCCGGCAGCGGCGCCACCACGCTCGGCGTGCCCACGAGCCCGGGCGTCACCGCCGGTGCCACCTCCGCCACGCGCCTGGTCCCGTACAACGACCTGGCCGCCGCCGAGGCCGCGCTCGAGGGAGCCGCCGCGATCATCATCGAACCCATCGCGGGCAACATGGGCGTGGTGCCGCCCGCGCCGGGGTACCTCGACGGTCTGCGTGCCGCCTGCGACCGCACCGGTGCCCTGCTCATCCTCGATGAGGTCATCACCGGCTTCCGCGTGGCGCGCGGTGGCGCGCAGGAGCTCTACGGCGTGCGCGCCGACATCACGTGCCTCGGCAAGGTGATCGGCGGGGGATTGCCGGTGGGTGCATTCGGCGGGCGCGCGGACGTGATGGCCGAGCTCGCGCCCGAGGGGCCCTGCTACCAGGCCGGCACGCTGTCCGGGAACCCCCTCGCGACCACGGCCGGGCTGGCGGTGCTGTGCCGCCTCGCCGAGCCGGGGATCTACGACCTGCTCGAGGAGGGCGGGGCGCGCCTGGAGAAGGTGATCACCGGAAGCGGCGCCCCGGTGACCATCAACCGGGTCGGGTCGATGCTGACGCCCTTCTTCGGCGACGCGCCGGTCACCGACTACGCGGGCGCCACCGCATGCGACACCGATCTCTATGCGGCGGTCGCCCGCGGGCTGCTGGCACGCGGCGTGTACCCGCCGCCATCGCAGTTCGAGGCCTGGTTCGTGAGCACGTGTCACGGCGATGACGAGTTCGCCCGCCTGGCCGAGGCCCTCGCGGGCGCGCTCGAGGAGGCCGGCGCGTGATCGACGCCACCGACGACCGCGTGAGCAGCGTGCTCGCCGAGCAGCCCGCCCTGGCCGGCCGCACCGTCGATGCCGCCGAGGTGCTGGTGCCGCTCGTGAGCCCGCCGCTGCCGCACGAGAATGCGCTGGGCATCGAGTTGATCCTCGAGGGCTTCCTGCTGCACCACGGGCGCCCGCGCCACGTGGACAACGTGCCGATGGGCGCAGCGGTGCTCGCCGGCGACTACTGCTACGCGCAGGGCCTCGTTCGCATCGCGGCAACCGGGGACCTCGGCATGGTCGAGGCGCTCGGCGACCTCGTCGCCCTCTCGGCCGCGGCGGTCGCCGCCGGTCGCGAGGAGGACCTCGTGCCGCTCTGGCGTTGCACCGTCGCCGCGATGGCGGCGGAGTCCGGGCCCGGGACGGCGGACGCCGTGCGCGCCGCACGCGCCGCGCTGCGCGAGGGCGTGCCCGGACCAATTCATGACCTCGCCGCGGGCCTGGCCCCGGCGCCCGCGCTCGAGGAGGCCCTGGCCCGATGAAGGACATGCGCGAGTGGATCGCCGCGCTCCGCGGCATCGGCGAGCTCCAGGAGGTGGCCGCCGAGGTGGACCCCCACCTGGAGATCACGGAGATCTCCGACCGCGTCATGAAGGCCGGCGGTCCCGCCCTGCTGTTCACCAAGGTCAGGGGCTCGGAACTCCCCGTGCTGATCAATCAGTTCGGGTCGGAGCGCCGGATGGCGATGGCGCTCGGCGGGACGAGCCTCGACGAGATCGCGGGGCGCATCGCACAGATCGCGCAGATGCAGCCGCCGCAGGGCCTGATGGACAAGGTGAAGGCACTCGGCACGCTTAAGGACCTCGCGTCCCTCGGCACCAAGAGCGTGCGGTCGGGGGCATGCCAGGAGGTGGTGCTGACCGGTGACGAGGTGGACCTGGACCGGCTGCCGATCCTCACGTGCTGGCCCGGAGACGGCGGGCCGTTCGTCACCCTGCCGCTGGTCTTCAGCAACGACCCGCGCACCGGGACGCGCAACTGCGGCATGTACCGGGTGCAGAAGGTGGACCGGAACACCTGCATGATGCACTGGCAGATCCACAAGGACGGCAGGCAGCACCTGCTCGATTCCGATGGCCGCGTGCCGGTGGCCGTCGTGATCGGCACCGACCCGGCCGTGACGTACGCGGCCACCGCGCCGCTGCCGCCCGCGCTGGACGAGATGATGTTCGCGGGGTTCCTGCGCGGTGACCGGGTGGAGATGGTGAAGGCCGTCACGCAGGACATCGAGGTGCCCGCGCACGCCGAGGTGGTGCTCGAGGGGTATGTCGACGCCGCCGACATTCGCGATGAGGGGCCGTTCGGGGACCACACGGGCTTCTACACCCCGGTCGACCAGTACCCGGCCTTCCACGTGACGGGGCTCACGATGCGCCGCGACGCCATCTACTCGACGACCGTCGTGGGCATGCCGCCGATGGAGGACTACTGGCTCGGCAAGGCCACCGAGCGGCTCTTCCTGCCACTGATCCGCATGACCGTGCCCGATCTGGTGGACATGAATCTCCCGCTCGAGGGGGTCTTCCACAACTGCGCCATCGTGTCGGTGCGCAAGCGGTACCCCGGCCATGCGAAGAAACTCATGAACGCCGTGTGGGGCCTCGGCCTGCTGTCGCTCACCCGCTGCGTGATCGTGGTCGACGAGGACATCGACGTGCACGACGTCTCGCAGGTGGCATTCCGGGCGTTCTCCAACGTGGACCCCCGACGCGACGTGCTGGTGGTCGACGGTCCCGTCGACGCCCTCGACCACGCCGCACCATGGCCGGCGTACGGGGCCAAGATCGGCTTCGACGCCACCGCGAAATGGGATGGCGAGGGCCAGGTTCGCCCGTGGCCGGAGGAGATCCGCATGAGCGACGAGGTGCGTGAGGCGGTGAGCGCACGATGGGCGGAACTGGGAATCCGCCTGCCCGGCGCTTGACGGATGTGCGGGCCGTCCCCGCGGGGCCGGGACAACCGGCCCCATATCCCCCTGAGGGCGCGGATTTCCGCGCCAACGGGGTCCTCCTCGGTTAGTGTCGTTGGTCAAGTGAACGTCGACGGAGGTTGGAGTGGCTGAGGACGAGCCGAGAAACGGCGCGCCCGGTATGCAGAGCGGTCCCTACCAGGGCCCGCGCGCGGCTGACGTCACCCCCGAGCCCGACCACTCGGACGACCCCGGCTACATCACCCGGACGCGCTTCCTCTCGAACGCCGCCTTCGCGGGGACCGGCGTCCTGGCAGCCGCCATCATGGTGCCGGTCGTCGGCTTCGCCGTCACCAACCCGCTCAAGCGCGAGAATTACCGCTGGGTCGACATCGGGCCCGCGAGTGACTACCTCAAGAACCCGCCGCCCTACGTCAACCCCACTCCATCCACGAAGATCGGCGAGGTGGCGTCCCTTGCCGTAGCCGGCCCATCGTCCGACGCCGATCGCCGCATCTACGTGGTCTACGGCCTCAAGGACCCCTCCACCCGCCCGCAGCCGTCACCGGACGAGTCCAGCGAGGCCTTCGACAAGAAGTTCGCCGCCTGGGCAAGTGCGCTGCGGGCCAAGGACTTCGACCTCCTCGCCATCTGGAACCGCTGCGCCCACCTGGGCTGCCCCGTGGCGTACTCGCCCGGCAGCGCCGGCTACGTGTGCCCGTGCCACGGCGGCGCCTACAACTCACGGGGGCTCGTGACCGGCGGCCCGCCACCGCGTCCGTTGGACCGCGTGGACATCAAGATCGTCGACCAGACCAAGATGTATGAGCCCCAGGACATCGAAGCGGGCAAGGACCGCATCCCGCTGGAGGTCGCCGCCACGAGCAACAACCCGAACCTCCGGGTGCTCGTGGGCAAGCCGTACTCCATCGACCAGGAGCAGCAGCCGTTCCCGCTGCATGATCCCGGCATGCCGGTTTCCGGCACCCTCTCCCACCTCTACCCGTTCACGTAGGAGCCGACGGTGACGACCAAGGACATCGGGCCGAAGAACCCCGTCCAGAAGGGCGCGGACGCCACCATCGACTTCGTCGATGAGCGGTCGGGTGTCAAGACCGGCACGCGTTGGTTCCTCTTCCGCAACATCCCGGAGGGAACCAGCTGGTTCCAGACGCTCGGCTTCACCGCCATGGTGGTGTTCGGGATGCAGGCCATCACCGGGATCATCCTGGCGATGTACTACGTGCCCGACACCCAGGGTGGCGCCTACAAGAGCATCGAGTACATCACCAATGAGGTGACGTGGGGCTGGCTGGTGCGCGGCATGCACAAGTGGGGCGCATCGGTGATGATCATCGTGGTGTTCCTGCACATGGCGCGCGTGTTCATCTGGGGCGCCTATAAGTACCCGCGTGAACTGACCTGGGTGACGGGCGCGATGCTGCTCCTGCTCACCATGTTCATGGGCCTCACGGGCTACCTGCTCGTGTGGGACCAGAAGGCCTACTGGGCGACGGTCGTGGCGGTGAACATCTTCGCCAGCGCGCCGATCCTCGGCCCGTACATCGGCGACATCCTGCGCGCCGGGCCCGAATTCGGACCCGCGACGCTATCGCGCTTCTATTCGATACATATGCTCGTCATACCCGGGGCAATAGCCACCTTCATAGGCCTGCACCTGTACTTCATCGTGCGCCTCGGGATCTCGGAGCCGCCGTGGTCGAAGCGCCGCCTGCGCATCGAGCGGGATGAGGAGGACGCGCGACGGGCGGCCGCCCGTGAGAAGGCCAAGGCCCTGCCGGGCAGCGTGAACTACCCGGCGAGCTGGCCCGTGGAGGCCGAGGAGGCCACCCGATGAAGCCCGCCGACAAGAAGGCCTACGACAAGGACTACGCGCAGGCGAAGAAGACCGGCAAGCCGTTCTTCCCCTATGCGATCTACAAGGACACGATCATCGCCGGCCTCACGGTGATCGCGACCATCATCCTTGCGATCACCGTCCGCGCCGAGGTCGGCGAGCCGGTGAACCCGGCCACCACCGACTTCGTCCCGCGTCCCGAGTGGTACTTCTACTTCGCGTTCGAACTCCTGAAGATCTTCAAGAACCAGGACGCGCTGACCCCGGTGATCATGGCGACCTTCATGGTCCCGAACATCATGATCATCCTGCTCGTGGTGTGGCCGTTCATCGACCGCGGTCCCGAGCGGCGCATCTGGAAGCGCCCGTTCGCCCTCGGGATGACCGTCATCGTCACCGGCCTGCTCTGCTACCTGACCTGGATGGGCGCCAACTCGCCCGCAGGCGTCGCCTCGCAGGGCCTCCCGCTGAGCGGCCTCGACGAGCAGGCGACCAAGGGCATGGACGTCTACATGGCCAACGGCTGCGGTTCCTGCCACATGGTGGCGGGCGTCGGAGCACCCGGACCGGGCCCCGACCTCACGAATGAAGGGGCAAAGGGCTGGGACAACGCCAAGATGATCGCCTGGTTCAAGGCGCCGAAGGCGCCGATGCCCTCCTATGCATCGCTCCCGCCGGAGGACCTCGAGAACCTCGCCACCTTCGTCAACGGGCTGGGAACGAAGTACAAGTAGGCCATCCCACACCTGTCGAACGGTCTCTCCCGGGGTCCCGCATGCGCGGGACCCCGGCCGTTTTGGCCCCGACCGGGTCTACGATCGAAGGACTATGAGGATCTTCCTCGGGGTTACCGGAGCGAGCGGCGCCCTCTACGGCGCGCGTTCCCTCACCGCGCTCACCGCGGGAGGCCACCACGTGGGCCTGTGCATCTCGGATGCGGGCGCACGCGTGATCAGCCACGAGATCCTCGGGGAGGGCCCGCGGCCCGCGTCCTACGCCGACGTTCGGGAGCGCTTCGTGCACCGGTTCGCCGAAGGCCCGGGCGCGGTGGACCTCCTCGATCACGACGACATCGCGTGCTCGTTCGCATCCGGATCCTCGGGCGCCCGCGCTGCGCTCATCGCCCCGTGCTCCACCTCGACCCTCGGCCGCATCGCGCACGGCACCGGGGACAACCTGATTCACCGCGTGGCCGAGGTGATGCTGAAGGAGCGCGGCGATCTCGTGCTGATCCCGCGCGAGACACCGCTCTCGCTCATCCAGCTGCGGAACATGGTGGCCGTCACCGAGGCCGGTGGCGTGATCCTGCCGGCATCGCCCGGCCTGTACGCGGGCCCGGAGACGATCGACGACCTCGTCGACTTCGTCGTGGGCAAGGCACTCGACGTGCTGCGCATCGATCACGTGCTGTTCACCCGGTGGGGCGAGCCGCGCATCGCGACCGGTGAGGACGCGCCATGAGCACCGCGCCACCTGTCTACGCATTCGTCAAGCCCCTGCGCCCCTGGCTCGTGCAGTGCGAGGAGATGCTCGCGCGGTATGCGGGCGGGCACGTGCCGGAGGTGAGCGGGCCGGCGATGGACACCCTGGTGGCGGGCGGAAAGCGCGTGCGACCGATGCTGGTGTTCTGCGCGAGCTCCGGCAGCGAGGATGATCGCCCCTCGCTGGTCGCGGCGGCGGCCGCGGTGGAGCTGGTGCACATGGCAACCCTGGTGCACGACGACCTGATCGACGGTGCGACCACGCGACGCGGGCGCCCGACCGTGGCGCGGGCGCACGGCGCGGAGACTGCCATCAACGTGGGCGACTTCCTCTTCGCGCGCGCCTTCGCGGAGCTGACGCGCATCGGGTGCCCCGCCGCCGTCAGCGCACTTGCCGACGCCTCCCTCGACCTGGCACTCGGCGAGATGGACCAGCAGCGCGCCGCGGGGGACCTCGGCCTCACTGTGGACGCCTACATCTCGCGGTGCCGTCGCAAGACGGGCGCCCTGTTCTCGGTGGCGTGCCGCCTTGGCGCCCTGCTCTCGGATGCGTCGGAGGAAGCGCAACTGCGCCTGGCAGCCTTCGGTACCCACGTGGGCGTCGCCTTCCAGATCCTCGACGACATCCTCGACCTGTCCGGGTCGCCGTCGGAGACGGGCAAGCGCCGCGGCACCGACATCCTGAGCGGCACGGTCACCCTCCCCCAGATCCTCGCGATCGCCGACGATCCGGCGGTCGCGGTCGAGATCGGGCGCGTCACCGCCGGGGGCGAGGGCCTCGATGCCCTGTGCGACCACCTCGCCGGCCATCCAGGCACCGCCGCGGCGCGCCAGCGTGCACTTGACCTGGTCGCCCTGGCCACCGACGCGCTGGACGGCGACATCGGCGGCGCCGATGCGGACGCGCTTCGCACCATCGCCGGCGGCGTGGTGGACCGCTACGCATGACGCGCGACGAGATCATCGCGCTGCTCGACTCGCATGACCCGCTGGCGGCCGCGGCGGGCCTGCCGGTGCCTGATGAGGTCGGCTGGGTGCGCGGAGACGGCCGCGGCGTCGGGGTGGAGGAGGTGCGCTACGGCCGCGGAACGACGAGCGCCGGGATCGCCGACCGCCTGCTCGAGATCGCCGGAGGGACGGATGCCGTGAGGGCCGTGGTGCTCGTGCCCGGAGACGACAGCGCCGAGCGACCGGGCTCGTGGGGGACGGAGGACCTGCTCGTCACGGCCGTCGCGCGCCGAGTGCTCCCCGACCTGGCAATCCGTCCGGACTGGACCGCCCTGGGCGAGCAGGCCTGCCAGGTGGCGGCATCCTTCGGCGCGGATGAGTGGGCCATTCCCGAGGACGTGGACGCCGACCCGGACCACCTCGCGGCAGCCGTGGGCGCACGGGCGGTGGCGCGATGAGCGACCTGCGTGTCGGGCGCATCAGCGCCCTCAACATGTTCCCGGTCTACCACCACCTCGAGCACGCAGGCCTGCCCGGGGTCACCTTCACCGACGGGCTGCCCGCGCTGCTCAACGCAGGCGTCATCGCGGGCGACCTCGACGTATCGGCGATGTCCAGCATCGCCTATGCGCGGAATGCGGACGCGCTGCGGATGCTCCCCGTGGGCTGCATCGCGTGCGAGGGCGCCGTTGACTCCATCCGCGTGCTGGCGCCCGTCCCCTTCGATGAGATCCGGCGCGTTGCCGTGACCCCGCACAGCGCCAGCAGCGTGACCCTGCTGCGCGTGCTCATGGGGCCCGATGTGACATTCCGGGTGATGCGTACGGATACCGATGCGGCGGGGGCGCTCGCTGACGGGGAGGCCGTGCTGCTCATCGCCGACGCAGCCCTGATGGCACACCGCGACCGGATTGCGCCCTACTCACTCGACCTCGGCGCGCTCTGGCAGGAGCGCACGGGGCTTCCGATGGTGTTCGCCGTCTGGGCAGCGCGGGAGGACGCCGCCGTCACCCGTCCCGGCGCGCTCGACGCGCTCTGCGACGCCATCGCCCGTGGTGGCGAGGAATTCGCGCGGAACCCCGAGGGCGTGGCGCATGCGGCAGCGCAGAGGTTCCCCTTCGACGAGGGATACATCCGCGACTACCTCGGGCGCCTGCGGTATGGGTTCGGCGATGCGGAGCGGGCGGGGCTCGAGCGATTCCTCGAGATGGCCCACGATGCCGGCGAACTGGCGCGCCTGCCCGCACCCGGGGTGGTGGCCGCATGAGCACCGTCGCGCCCGCACGGCACCTCGAGGTGATCGAGCGGCTCGACGCCGGTGAGCGCCTGGACGACGACGGCGCGCGGGCGCTCATCGACTCCCGCGACGTGGTGGCGGTTGCCGCCGCGGCCCGGCGGGCGCGAGACCGGGTGACGGACCCCGACGAGGTCACGTTCGTCATCGACCGCAACGTCAACTACACCAACTTCTGCGTCACGGACTGCGATTTCTGCGCGTTCTACCGCCACCCGCGCGACCCCGGCGGATATGTGCTCAGCAAGCCGGTGATCTTCCGGAAGATCGAGGAGACGCTCGACCTCGGCGGCACCGCGTTGCTCATGCAGGGGGGGCATCACCCCAACCTGCGCATGGAGTGGTACGAGGATTTGTTCAGCGACATCACGCGCCGGTACCCGATCCACCTGCACGCGCTCTCGCCGAGCGAGGTGCTGCACATCGCGCGCTATTCGAAGCTCGACGTGGGCGAGGTGCTCGATCGCCTCATCGACGCGGGCCTCGGCTCCATCCCCGGTGGCGGCGCGGAGATCCTGGTGGACCCGGTGCGGGACGTCATCGCACCGCGCAAGACCACGACGTCGGAGTGGCTCGACGTCATGCGCGAGGCGCACCTGCGCGGGCTGCGCACCAGCGCCACCATGATGTACGGCACCGTCGACACCGTGGATGACCGCGTAGAGCACCTGCGCGTGCTCCGGGCGCTCCAGGACGAGACCGCCGGCTTCACCGCCTTCGCCTGCTGGTCGTACCAGCCGGGCGGCTGCTCGGCGCGCGGAGACGATCACCAGCACGCGACCGCCGCCGACTACCTGATGATGAACGCCGTCGCGCGGCTCTACCTCGACAACATCCCCCACATGCAGTCGTCATGGGTGACGCAGGGCCTTCGCATCGGGATGCTGGCACTCGAGGCCGGCTGCGACGACATGGGCTCCATCATGATCGAGGAGAACGTCGTGCGCGCGGCCGGCACGGCCTTCACGCTGGATACCCCCCGGATGGTGGCCGCTATCGAGGCCACCGGTCGCCGCGCCGTGCAGCGCGACACCCTGTACCGCACCGTCCGGCGCTTCTGATCCCGGCGGGCGGGAGCGGCCCTACTGGGTGACGGGAAGCCCCGCTCTGCTCCACGCCGTGATGCCCCCTTCGAGGTTCACCAGGTCGCTGAAGCCCTCGTTCTCCTCGAGGTAGCGACAGACATTCTCAGAGCGGCCACCGGAACGGCAACTGAAGATCACGGTGGTGTCGCGCGGCACCTCGGCGATCCGCTCGAGGACATCGCCCATCGGGATATGGCGCGAGCCGGGGATCGCCCCCTGGGCCACCTCATCGTCCTCGCGGACGTCGATGATCACGGCGTCGCCAGCATCCGCGGCGGCCTTGGCCTGCTCAGGGGTCATCCGTTCCATGCGGAGACCCTAGACGACACCTGCGCCGACCTCGTCGGCCACCCGGTCGGCCTCGTACGACGAGCGCACGAGCGGGCCCGCCTCGACATGCGCCAGGCCGGCGTCACGGCCGAGCGACGCAAGGGCGGGGTACTCGGCCGGCGCATAGAACCGCTCGACGGGCAGGTGGCTGCCCGACGGGCTGAGGTACTGCCCGACGGTGACCACCTCGCACCCCGACGCCGCAAGGTCGGCGAACACGGCCTGTACCTCCGGCAACTGTTCACCGAGGCCCACCATGATCCCGCTCTTGGTGGGAAGCCCCGCCCGATGCGACCGCTCAAGCAATTCCAGGGTGCGCTCATACCGGGCCCCCGGACGCACGCGCCGGTACAGCCGGGGAACGGTCTCGGTGTTGTGGTTGAGCACGTCGGGGCGCGCCTCGATCACCGCATCGAGGGCATCCCAGTTACCGCGGAAGTCCGGAATCAGGACCTCCACGCGCGCGTCCGGCAGTCGCTCGCGCAGGGCGCGGATGACGGCGGCGAAGTGGCCCGCGCCGCCATCCGGCTGGTCGTCGCGGGCAACCGCGGTGACCACCACGTAGCGCAGCCCCATGGCCGCAGCGGCGTCGGCGAGCCGTGCGGGTTCCCCCGGGTCCGGGGGAAGCATGGGCTTCCCGGAGGTGACGTCGCAGAACCGGCATCCGCGGGTGCAGGTCTCCCCGGCGATCATGAAGGTGGCTGTGCCACGGGTCCAGCAGCGCTGGATGTTGGGGCATGAGGCCTCCTCGCACACCGTGACGAGGCTCTCCTGGCGCATGAGCGACTTGAGCTGCACGTAGCCCGGACCGAACGACCCCTTCTCGACGACCCAGCGCGGCAGCCTGCGGCCGTCGAGCAGCTGGTCGAGCTCGCCCGGGGTGACGTCCACGAGGTCGAGGGCATCCTCGGGACCGGTTCCCACGAGAACTCCTCCCACGACGATGTCGGGCACGGCGCCGCGGGCCTGCGCAGTGACAACGCGGTGCCGCAGGGCATCATCGGCGGGCGCATCCACGCGGAAGCCCCGCTGCCGTCCCGCTGCCGCCTGCGCGTCACCCGTCACGCCCCGCAGGCTAGCCCAGCCCGCGAGGTCGGGAGGACCATCGGGTAGCGTCCCCTCCCATGGTCCTGTCTGATCGAACCATCCGCGAGCAGGTCGCCGCCGGGCGACTGGTCATCGACCCATTCGACGACCTCCTCGTCCAGCCGTCATCGGTGGATCTTCGTGTCTCGCACGAGTTCCGGGTCTTCCACAACAACCGCCAGCCCTACATCGACCCGCGCGAGCCCGAGGAGGATCTCACCGAGCTGGTGCGGGTCGACGACGGCGAGCCGTTCATCCTGCACCCGGGCGAGTTCGTGCTGGGCTCCACGCTGGAGCGCGTGGGGATACCCGACGACCTCGTAGCGCGACTCGAGGGCAAGTCGAGCCTCGGACGACTCGGGCTGCTCATCCACTCGACAGCTGGCTACATCGACCCCGGGTTCGATGGGCAGATCACGCTGGAGTTCTCGAACGTCGCGAGCCTGCCCATTGCGATCCACGCCGGGATGCGGATCGGGCAGATCTCGTTCCTGCAGATGACCACGCCCGTGGACACCCCCTACAGCGGGAAGTACCAGGGCCAGGCCGGCCCGACCTCCAGCCGCTCCCACCGGGACTTCGCGGTCGACAACTAGCCGGAGCGGTGGTGGACTGCCGGGGGGTCAGTACCGCCGGCGGACAGCGCGGGTGCTGTAGCGGCGGTCGGCCGCCATGCCGCCGACGAGCGCGGCGAGCAGTGACCCCGCGGCGATGAGCAACGAGGCCGATCCCGAGCCCGGCGCGTACTCGGGATCGGCGGGGCCGCCCGCGGCGCTCACGATCGCGAGGACGATCCAGATGGCCGCCCACAGGAGCCAGCCGAAGACCCAGGCGCCCAGGGCGTTAAGGGAACGGTGGTCGAGCGTGCGGACGCCAGAAAGAAAACCACCCAACAGGAATGCCGCGATGATGATGAGGGCCCGCGCCCACGTAGGCGCGGCTGCGGAGGCCGCGAGGCCGATCGTCCCGATCAGGCCACCCCAACCGACCGCCATGGGCTCAAGCGCTATTCCCCCACCCCCCACCAGATCGCCGAATTGCTCCCCCATGCTAACGTCGCATCGATCGGTTCCCCGCCCGGGAGCCGCGAACCACGAGGTACGTCCATGCCATTCGGCATCGGCCCGCTCGAACTCATCATCATCCTGGCCATCATCCTTCTGGCCTTCGGCGCCAAGCGCCTGCCGGAAATCGGCAAGAGCCTCGGCACCGGGATGCGCGAGTTCAAGAAGGGCGTCACGGGCGACAAGAACGAGAACGCCGAGGAGCAGGTGACGGCCGCCCAGGCGTCCGACCCGGCGCTTCCCCAGAAGACCGACGAAACCACCCCCGCCGGCTCCTAGCGGGCGACCCACCGCCCTGATACGGGCGGCCTGGATCGTGCCCGTCGAGGGTCCCGTGGTGCGGGACGGCGGCGTGCTGATCCGCGACGGCGTCATCGAGGCCGTGGGGCGAGAGCGCGACCTGCCGCCCTGCGATGACGCACCGGTGACCGACATGGGCGACGCGGTTCTGATCCCGGGCCTTGTCGACGCGCACTGCCACCTCGAGTGGGCCCTCATGGGCGGTCTCGTGCCGGACGCCAGGTTTGGCGAATGGCTTGGTTCCTTCGTGCGTCGCACCGCCGAGGTGACGCCGGCCGACCGCGAGGCCGCGGCACGCTACGGCGCGCTCATGGCGCTGCGACACGGCACGACGACCCTCGCCGACTCCGGGCCGAGCGGCTTTGGCGTGGGGGCTGCGACCGCCGCCGGGCTCCGTGCCGTGGTGCACATGGAGATCTTCGGCCGCGACAGCGGGGCGGAGGCACGCGAGAAGGTGACGCGTCATGGCGAGGCGGTGCTGGCTGCGCGGGACGCGGCTGGCCCGCGGGTGCGCGTGGGCGTGTCACCGCATTCGCCGTACACGGTGGGACCCGCGCTGTGGGCAGAAGTGCTCGCCGATCCGATTCTCGGTGCGGGATCCGTGGCCACGCATGTGGCCGAGTCGCCCGACGAGGTGATGCTCCTCGACGGCGGCGTCGGGCCGCTCGTCGATGCGATCCGCTCGGTCGGTCGCGATCCCGCCCGGTGGCCCGGCGGCGGGCCGGGCGTCATCTCGCGACTGGACGCCGGGGGGGCTCTCGCTCCGGGCCTCATCGCCGCGCACTGCGTGCAGGTGGACGAGGGCGACGCGGCAGTGCTCGCCGATCACGACGTGCGGGTCGTCCACTGCCCGCACTCCAACATGCGGCTCGAGTGCGGGGATGCACCCATCGAGATGCTCGAGGCGCTCGGCGTGACCGTGGGCCTCGGCACCGACAGCCCGGCGAGTGCCGGCGCATACGACATGCGCGATGAGGCACGGTGGGCAGCCGAGGTGGCGGCCCGGCGGGGTGCGCGGCCCGTGGCAGCCGACATGCTGGCGATGGCGACGATGGGATCGGCCCGGGTCCTCGGCATGGACGACCAGCTGGGCTCGCTGGTTCCGGGCAAGCGGGCCGATATCGTGGCGATCCGCCCCGCCGAGGACGCACCTCTCGAGGCAGACCCGCAGCTGGCGGTGCTCGACCCCCGCGCGAAGGTGGTGGCTGCGTGGGTGGACGGACAGCAGGTCCTGGATGCCGACGGAGCGGTGCTGCTCGACGGCCCTGCCATCGTGGCCGGGGCCACAGAGGCCCGCGACCGGATCATGTAGCGTCGCGCCGTGCTCTTCGACGGCAGGCACCACAAGACAGGCCTCAAGGTGATCGCCATCATCGCGATCATCGCTTTTGCGGGCTTCGGCCTCGTGGCGGGCTTCCTCGCCGTGGGAGGCGGATGCGGCGCCGCAGACCCGCTGGCCCAGGCAGTCAGCGATGCCCAGGCACGCGTGCAGCAGGGGGCAACAGCGGTGAGCACCGCACAGGCCGCGCTCAAGAAGGCCCCGAAGAACAACCAGGCGAAGAAGGACCTCACCCAGGCCCGCAACGATCTCGGGCAGGCGCGGATCAGCCTCGCGCAGGCGCTGCTGGCCGCGAATCCGCAGGACCCCCAAGCGCTCACGACGGCGCTCGCAGCAGCGAAGAACGCGCCCGGCGACCTTGACGTCGTGCTCGGACTGGTGACCGTCTCGACGAGCCAGAACAACCCCGGCGCGGCCCTTCCGGCGCTGCAGGCCTATACCGCCCGGAACCCGAAGGACGCGCAGGCCTACGCCTACTGGGGGCAGGTGGCCGAGCAGGCAGGCGAGCGCAACCAGGCCGTGCTCGCCTACCAGCGGTTCCTTGAGCTGGCGCCCGACGACACCCTGGCGCCCGACATCCGGAACCGCCTCGACGCGCTCGCAAGTTCCGCCACCACCACAGGCTGACGCACTTCCCCCGGGGCCCTGCCCGGTGCTAGCGTGCCGCCGGGCCGTTAGCTCAGCTGGCAGAGCAGGGGACTCTTAATCCCAAGGTCGCAGGTTCGATCCCTGCACGGCCCATCCGAATCCCCGGCGGCCGCGGTGCCTCGCGCCTCCCGCCGTCGGCGCCGAGTCCGTGGTACATCCACCGCGCAGCGTCGGCCGTCACGGTCGGCCATTGCTGCAGAGAGGGCGGAACGTCATGCGTATGGCCTTTCTCGCGAACATCCTCCGCGGCGTATTCATGGGATCTGCCGACGTCGTCCCCGGGGTCTCGGGCGGAACGATCGCGGTCCTGCTGGGTATCTACGAGCGGCTCATCGCGGCAATCAGCCTTGCCGCGAAGGCATGCGGGAACCTGCTGCGCCTCGACCTGCGCTCAGCTGCAGCGCGCCTCCGTGCGGTCGAGTGGGGCCTGGTGCTGCCCCTCGTCATCGGCATCGCGGTCGCGATCTTCACGCTGGCGCGCGTGATAACCCGTCTCCTCGACGACTACCCCGAGGCGATGGCGGGTGTATTCACGGGGCTGGTTGCATCCTCGGCATGGGTGGCATGGCGGATGATCCGCAGCCCAGATGCCACCGCTGCCGTCACGACGGCACTCGTCGGCATTGCCGCCTTCCTCCTGCTGGGAATCTCGGGCGGCGCGGTGACAGATCCCTCGGCCCTGGTCATCTTCGGCGCGGGCGCGATCGCAATCTGCGCGATGATCCTGCCGGGGGTCTCGGGGTCATTCCTTCTCCTGATGCTCGGCATGTACGACGTCGTGATCACCGCCGTCGATGAGCGGGACGTCTTCGTCCTGGGGGTGTTCGCACTGGGTGCCGTCGTCGGCCTCGCACTGTTCTCGCAAGTGCTCGACTGGGCGCTCTCCCGCCACCATGACATCGTGCTCGCGGCAATGGTCGGGCTCATGATCGGCTCCCTCCGCGTGCTCTGGCCGTGGCCCGGAGGCGTGGAGGACACGGGCCTCGGTGCGCCGACGGGCACCTGGTGGATACCGGTCATCCTCGGGGTCATCGCCGCACTCGTGGTCGTGGGTATCACGAGGGTGTTCGAGTGGCGCGTGCGCGCCGCCGCGGGGTAGCGCCGGGCGCATCCGCCACGACCGCCGCACGGACGCGCCGAGCGATGCCGGACACGCCGTGGCACATCACGCGCCAGGTGCGCGCAGACCACGATTTTCCTGCTCCCAGCGAAATTGCCATGCGATGTCGCTCGTCGCTCAGAGCGGTTTTATCCGGGGCATACGAACGTCATCCCGGTAGGGTGCGCCCTCGCAACACGTCGGGTCCGTGCGTATCGGCCGTCCGCCCTCCGGACAGCCTCTCCGGGCCGCCACCGCGTCAGGGAGCATCCCCTGCTGCATCGCATCGCCATCGCCGTTGCCTCGCTCGCCCTCCTCGGGGGCGTCGTCGTGTCAGGTGCCATGGCCTCGATGCCAACAGGAATGCCCACGTCGTCGGTATCCGCGCCTCCCGCAGGCGAGCGGGCTCCTGCGCCGCGTGCGCCGGCACAACCCACGCGCGCCTGGTCGGCGGCAGCGCTCGTCGTTCCCGCAGTCCTCCCGCGGCGCACGACGGAGGCATCGGCCTACAGCGCCTGGGATGAGGGCAACTTCTGCCCGGGGCTGCCGAAGACGAAGAAGATGGACCTCACGGTGGGCAGCGATCTCGTCCCCTGCGGCGCCTACATCCGCATCTGCCTGATCAACGGGAAGCGGTGCGTGGTGGCCCAGCGGCGGGATTGGGGCCCCGGTCTCTCCGCAAAGCGCCGCATCGACATGAACCTGGGTGTCGTGCGCGCCCTCGGCTACAGGTCGCTGTGGCACTGGGGGGCACGCCAGGTGCGATGGGAGCGCGTGAAGAACCCCGCGCGCACCGTGGCATCCGCCCCCGGGCGCTGACGGGATCCGCACGCCGGCCGGCACGCCGGCAGGGCGTCTGACACGCTGGCGCCACCCGCCGGCGTGGGCACTGCGCCGCGGCGTCGGTAAGACTGCCGCCCCGTGAACGTCCCACTCTGGGCATGGATCGCCCTCGTCGCCGGCACCGTGGCCGTGATCGCTGTCGACCTGCTCGTCGTATCACGGGGCGACAGGCAGATGAGCCTGAGGGGTGCGCTCGCCTGGACCGGCGTGTGGCTCACGCTCGGCCTGCTGTTCGCGGTCGTGGTCGGCGTCGCATTCGACACCACCTATGCCACGGAGTACCTGTCGGGCTTCCTGCTCGAGTACTCGCTGTCGATGGACAACGTCTTCGTGTTCATCGTCCTGTTCGCCTACTTCGCCGTGCCGCCCGCGGCGAAGCTGCGGGTGCTCACGCTGGGCATCCTTATCGCGCTCGGGCTCCGATTGATCGCAATCCTCATCGGCGGGGCGCTGATCGTCCGTGCCGAGTGGGTGCTCTACATCTTCGGCGCGTTCCTCATCTACACCGCGTGGAAGCTGTTCCGCCATTCCGACCAGCCCACCGACCCCGAGCAGTCGGCGATGCTCCGATGGTTGACCCGGTGGCTACCCCTCACCGGCACCTATGAGGGACAGAAGTTCCGGGTGAAGGTCGACGCGACGTGGATGTACACCACCCTCACCGTCGTGCTCGTGATGCTGGCCGGCACCGACCTGGTGTTCGCGCTCGACTCCATTCCGGCGGCCTTCGGCGTCACCCGCGAGCCGTTCCTCGTCTTCGCGGTGAACGCGTTCGCGCTGATGGGGCTCCGCTCGCTGTTCTTCGTGCTCGAGGGCCTGGTCGACCGCTTCCCATACCTCAGCTACGGCCTCGCGCTGGTACTGGCATTCGTGGGCGCGAAGATGCTGATGAAGGACATCTGGCACCCGCCCATCTGGCTGTCGCTCGCCGTGATCGTCGTGGTACTCGGCACGAGCATCGTCTACAGCTGGATCCGCACCCGGCCACCGCGCGCCGCCTGACAGAGGTCCCGCACCCGCCGGGCGACTGACGGCCCGGGGGCGGCGCGGGGATACGATGGCCCGCGGTGGACCAGCTCTCCGTCATCTCGCTCGCGGTGGCATTCGCGGCCGGCTTCGTGTCGTTCGTATCCCCCTGCGTGCTCGCCCTCGTACCCGGGTATCTGTCCTTCATCTCGGGCGTGCCCGCAGACGAGGTGGACCAGCGCTGGAAGGCCGTCATCCGCCCGACGGCCGCCTTCGTGCTGGGCTTCGCCATCATGTTCGCGCTGTTCGGCGCCAGCGCGGGCCTGATCGGACGCTCGCTCGCACGCGACCGGGCGGTGCTCAACCTCGTCGCGGGGATCATCCTCGTCCTCTTCGGAATCGCGATGATCCTGCTCCCCCGCATGGGGTGGTTCCAGTCGGATCGCCACGTGCGCCTCTCGCGCCGCCCGGAGACGCTCGTCGGCGCGGGCCTGGTGGGCGCGGCATTCGCGGCGGGCTGGACCCCATGCATCGGTCCGATCCTCGGCAGCATCCTCACCTATGCGGCGCCCACGGGCTCCCCCGCGGCGGGCGCGCTCCTATTGTTCGTCTACTCGCTCGGCCTCGGAATACCGTTCCTGCTGGCCGGAATCTTCATGACGCAGACGCTGTCGGCGTCGAAGTGGCTGCGCGATCGGTGGTATGCGGTCAACGCCATCGGCGGTGCCCTGATGATCGTCCTGGGCGTGATGGTGCTCACGGGTAACCTTGAGCGCATCACCCAGCGTCTCGCAACCATCGGCTTCGCCGGCCTCTAGGAGCCCTCGTGCGCATCGTGTCCCTCGTCGGGAACCGGCCCCAGTTCGTCAAGGCCGCGCCCCTCTGCATCGCACTTCGCGCACAGGGCGAGGAGGTGCTCGTGCACTCGGGCCAGCACTACGACCCCGAGCTCGCGGATCTCTTCTTCGACGAGCTGGGCATCCCGACCCCCGATCACGCGCTCGAGGTCGGACCCGGGACGCCCGTCCAGCAGGTCGCCACGATCATGGAGCGGTTCGAGCAGGTGCTCCGCGATGAGTCTCCGGACGCCGTGCTCGTGTACGGCGATACGACGACCTCCCTCGCCGGCGCCCTGACCGCAGCCCAGTGCGCGATCCCCCTCGCGCACGTGGAGGCAGGCCTTCGCTCGTTTGACCGATCAATGCCCGAGGAGCGCAACCGGGTCGTCACGGACCATCTTTCCGACGTCCTCCTGGTCCCCACCGAACAGGCCATCGAGAACCTCGCCGCCGAGGGCATCACCCGGGGCGTGCACCTCGTGGGCGACGTCATGTTCGACGCCAGCCGGATCTTCGCCCCGCTGGCCGAGGGGCGCGCCGCAGCGGCCACCCACGGGCTCACGCCCGGGGAATACCTGCTCGTCACCATCCACCGCGCCGCGGCCACCGACACCCCCGAGGCGCTCGATGCCACCGTCGAGGTGCTCTCCTCGCTCGGTGTGCCCGCGATATTTCCCGTGCATCCCCGCACCCGCGCCAAGCTTGAAGCGGGCGGGCGCTGGGACGCCCTGCAGGATGTACCGGGCCTCATCCTCGCCCCACCAATCGGATACGTCGACTTCATGAGCCTCCTCATGACCTCCCGGGCCGTGGTCACCGACTCCGGGGGCGTCCAGAAGGAGGCCTACTTCCATGGCGTGCCGTGCGTCACAGTGCGGGACACCACCGAGTGGGTCGAGACCGTCGCGGGGGGCTTCAACGTGCTCACGGGGATGGATGCCGCGGCCGTGCAGGCCGCGCTCGCACACCTGTCGATGCCGGCGGAGCGGCCGCCGTACTACGGCGATGGCCACGCGGCGGACGCGATCGCGCGCGCGCTCATCGCCGAGCTGGACTAGAGATAGGTGCCCGGGAACTCCGGCGGCGCGTCGTCGTCCCGTCGCCCGCGCGGCAGCTCGTAGGCGTCCTGAATTCCCATGCGCGCGATGAGGGCCGTGGGCCGGAGCATGAGGAAGATGCGGGACTCGCGCTCGTCTTCCGCGCGCGCCCACCGACGGGCCTCCAGGCGATCAATGATCCCGGCGCCGATGCCGGCGCCAGCCACGAGCGCCGCCGTCGCGCCCACCTCGCTCACCATCGTGTCGAGCAGCAGCAGGATGCCCACGCCCAGGAACATCACGGTGGTGGCGCGAACCCGCCGCTCCCGGGCGTCAGCCGCGGTCTCGTGCACCACGGATCGGGGCGGCCGAAGCGTGAGCATGGCGTGCGCCACGCGCCGACGGCTCGTGATGCCACCCAGCACCAGCGCGACGAGGAGGGCCGCCGCGAACACGATGCCCGCCAGTACGGGGTCGACCGGTCCATCGATCAGCCAGAGGATGATCCAGTACGAGGCCGACGCGAGGCCGAGTGACGTGAGCACCTGCCCGCGCCACCGGATCTCGTCGTCCGCCCGAACGATGCGCGGGAGCCCCGCGAGCGCTGCATCGGCCATGGTGACTACGATACCGCCGCTGCTTCCGCCGAGAACCAACATCACTACGGGCGCCCTGTGAGCGCCCCTTCGCCGCGCATCGGCGTCATCGGGCTCGGCTACGTCGGCCTTCCCCTCGCGGTCGTGTTCGCCGAGGCGGGCGTGCCGGTGGTCGGGCTCGACGTGGTCGACGACAAGGTCGCCGCCATCAACCGCGGCATCTCGCACATCGAGGACGTCCCGTCGGATCGCCTTGCCCCGCTCGCCGCATCGGGGATGCTGCGCGCGAGCACCGACCTGGATGAGTTGCCGGGCCTCGAGGCCATCGTGATCTGCCTGCCCACGCCGCTGGACGAGCACCGCGAGCCGGACCTGAAGGCCGTCCTCGGCGCCGCCCGCGACATCGCCCCGCGCCTTACGGCGGGTCAGCTCGTGGTGCTCGAGAGCACGACCTACCCCGGAACCACCCGCGAGGAGCTCGCGCCCCTGCTCGAGGAATCCGGCCTGAGTGCGGGAAGCGACTTCCACCTGGCCTTCAGCCCCGAGCGCGTGGATCCCGGACGCGAGGACTGGACCACCCGCAGCACCCCCAAGGTCGTGGGCGGGCTTACCCCGGCCTGCACGGCGCGCGCCCTGGAGGTCTACGGCCAGGCGTTCGACGCCCTGGTGCCGGTGTCCACCCCCGAGGTGGCCGAGATGACGAAGATCCTCGAGAACGTCTTCCGCAGCGTGAACATCGCGCTCGTCAACGAAACGGCGATCCTCTGCGACCGCATGGGCGTGGACGTGTGGGAGGTCATCGACGCCGCCGCCACGAAGCCATTCGGATACATGCCCTTCCGCCCCGGTCCGGGCCTCGGCGGGCACTGCATCCCCATCGATCCCTTCTACCTCACCTGGAAGGCCCGGGAGTACGACTTCCATACGGAGTTCATCGAGCTCGCGGGGAAGATCAACTCGCAGATGCCGTACTTCTGCGTGGCGAAGCTCGCCCGGGCGCTCAACGCGCACCGGAAGGCGCTGAACGGCGCGAAGGTCCTGGTGATCGGCGTGGCGTACAAGGCCGATGTGAACGACATGCGCGAGAGCCCCGCGCTCAAGGTGATCTCGCTGCTCCAGGAGCGCGGTGCCGACGTGACCTACCACGACCCGCTCGTGCCGGACCTCAAGGCCGAGCACGGGCTCTCCCAGGCCATGACGAGCACGGACCTCACCGAGGAGGCCCTCGCCGGGGCCGATGCCGTGGTGGTGGTCACCGCGCACTCCGGCATCGACTGGCAACGGGTGGCGGACCTCAGCCCGCTCGTGGTGGACTTCCGCAACGCGGTACCCAGGGGGGAGAACGTGTGGACGCTGTGAGGCCGCTTCGCGTCGCAGTGGTGGGCATGTCGTACTGGGGCCCCAACCTCGCGCGCAACTTCGACCGCATCGAGGGATCGGAACTGGCCTGGGCATGCGACCTCGACACCTCGCTGCTCGACCGCCACCGCGCAGCGTTCCCCCGTACGGGCTTCACGACCGACCTCGACGAGGTGCTGGCCGATCCGGACACCGATGCGGTGGTCATCGCCACCCCGGTGCCCACCCATGCCGCGCTGGCGCTCCGGGCGATCGCGGCCGGCAAGCACGTGTTCGTCGAGAAGCCGCTGGCGCTCACCGCCGCGGACGCGCGCGCGGTGGCCGAGGCCGCCGACGCCGCGGGGGTCACCTGCATGGTGGACCACCTGCTGGTACTGCACCCCGGCGTCACGAAGGTGAAGGAGCTGGTGGACACGGGCCACCTGGGACAGGTGCACTACCTGTATGGCAATCGGCTCAACCTGGGCATCGTCCGCAAGGACGAGAACGCGCTGTGGAGCCTCGGCCCGCATGACATCAGCGTGATGATGCACCTGGTCGGCGAGCCCGCCGTCGAGGTATCGGCCACCGGCGCCTGCTACCTGCAGGAGGGCGTCGAGGACGTCGTGTTCGGGCGCATCCTGTTCGCGAGCGGCGTCATCGGGCACCTTCACCTGTCGTGGCTCGACCCGCACAAGATGCGGCGCATGACGGTGATCGGCTCCGAGCGCATGGTGGTCTTCGACGACATGGAGAGCGAGCGGAAGATCACCGTGTACGACAAGGGACCCGTGCCGCGCACCGGCGACTACGGCGAGTACATCCAGGTCAGGTCCGGGGACATCTTCAGCCCCAAGATCGACAGCGCCGAGCCGCTGCGCCTGGTGTGCCAGCATTTCCTCGACAGCATCCGTGACGGCACGGCCCCCGTGGCCGACGGCTGGGCCGGACTCGCCACCGTCGAGGTGCTCGAGGCCATGGACACCTCGCTGGCCAACGGTGGCCGGCCGATCACCCTGGAGGGGGCATCCCGATGAGCCGCGAGAACCTCGTGATGGGAGAGGGCGTGCAGATCGCCGATGACGTCGAAATCGGGGCCAACGTGGTGATCCACTCCGGCACGGTGATCGGCCCGGGGTGCGTGATCCAGGACAACGTGGTGCTCGGCAAGACACCGAAGCTGGCGGCCCGGTCCACGGCCACGGCCCGGGCGCTGCCCGGCCTCGTGCTGGCCGAGAACGTGACGGTGTGCTCGGGCGCGGTGGTGTTCGCCGGCAGCACCGTTGGCGCGCGCACGGTGATCGGAGACCAGGCCTTCGTGCGCGAGGAGGTCACGATCGGCGATGCGTGCGGCATCGGACGCGGCGTATGCATCGAGAACCAGGTCGAGATCGGCTCGCGGTGCTCGATCCAGAGCAACTCCTACATCACGCAGCTCACGGTGCTCGAGGATGACGTGTTCATCGCCCCGTGCGTGACGACGACGAACGACAACTTCATGGGACGCACCGAGGCCCGGCATGCCCTCAAGAAGGGCGCGACCATCCGCCGTGCGGCGCGCATCGGTGGCGGCGTGGTGATCCTGCCCGGCATCGAGATCGGGGAGGAGGCCTTCGTGGCCGCGGGTGCGCTCGTCACGAAGGACATCCCGGCCGGCAAGCTCGTGGCCGGGCTGCCCGCGCGCGTGTGGCGCGACGTGCCGGACGAGGAACTTCTCGAGAATCAGTAGGGCGCGCAGGCCTCAGCGCGACGCGTAGTTCTTCGCGTACCACTCGGCGTACTCGCCGCTCTTGATCGGCTCCCACCAGGGCCTGCCATCGCGGTACCAATCCACGGTCGCCGCGAGGCCGGCGTCGAAGTCGACTTGCGGCTCCCAGCCCAGCGCGCGCATCCGCGAGGTGTCGAGCGCGTAGCGCCGGTCGTGGCCCGGGCGGTCCTCCACGTAGGTGATGAGGTCGTCCGATGCGCCGGTGTGGGCGAGGATGCGACGCGTGATCTCGAGGTTCGGCCACTCGTTGCCGCCACCCACGTTGTACACCTGCCCGGCCTCACCGTGCTCCATCGCGAACCAGATCCCCTCGGCGTGGTCGCGGACATGGATCCAGTCGCGCACCTGCTGGCCGTCGCCGTAGACCGGCAGCGGAAGGCCATCGAGCGCATTGGTGATGAAGAGGGGCACGAGCTTCTCGGGGTACTGGCGCGGGCCGTAGGTGTTCGACCCGCGTGTGATCACGATGTCGTACCCGAAGGTGTGGTGGATGGCGAGCGCCTGCAGGTCGCCGCCGGCCTTGCTCGCGGAGTACGGCGAGGACGGCTGGATCGGATCGGTCTCGCGGAATGCCCCGGTGGGGATCGACCCGTAGACCTCGTCCGTGCTCACCTGCACGAACCGCCTTACCCCGGCCGCGCGCGCCGCGAGGATGAGCGTGGCGGTTCCCACCACATCGGTCTGGATGAACTCCGTCGGGGTGTGGAGGGAGCGGTCCACGTGGCTCTCGGCCGCGAGGTTGATGCCCCCCTCACATCCATCCACGGCCCGCGCCGCCACATCCGGGTCGGCGATGTCGCCCTGGACGAATGCGTAGCGCGGATCGTCCATGAACTCCGCCACGTTGGCGGGGTTGCCCGCGTACGTGAGCTTGTCGAGGTTGACCACCTCGTGGCCCCGCTCGATGGCCACCCGGATGACCTCCGAGCCGATGAACCCGCACCCGCCGGTGATGAGGACCTTCACGAACGCTCCCTGACGTAGTCGGCGAGGGCATCCTCCCACGCCCGCAGGCGCGGAGCTGCCTCGTGGGTGACCTCCAGCACGCTCACCGCCGGCCGCGCGGCGGGCCGGGCAAAGGCCTCGGTGGTGGTGTCACGCACCTCGCAGTGGACGTCGGCCAGCCGGAATGCCTCCCGCGCGAGCCCCGCCCATGTGGTGCTGCCGCCTCCCGCCACGTGGTAGATGCCCGCCGGCTGCTCCACCAGTGCCACCAGCGCGGGGCAGAGGTCGCGCGTCCACGTGGGGCAGCCCACCTGGTCGGCCACCACATCCACGTGGTCCCGGGCGGGATCGGATCCGAGCGTGATCATGGTGTCCACGAAGTTGCGGCCGTGTGCGCCGTAGAGCCAGGCCGTCCGCCCGATGCGCGTGCCCTCCGGGTACTCGAGTTCGGCGAGCCGCTCACCCGCCAGCTTGGTGCGGCCATAGGCCTGGAGGGGATCGGTGGGATCGTCCTCCGCATACGGCCCGCCGGTGCCGGGGAAGACGTAGTCGGTGCTCACGGCCACCAGGGCCGCGCCGGCCTCCCCGGCGGCGATGGCCACGTTGCGCGTGCCCTCGCCGTTCACCCGCAGGGCCTGCTCCTCGTGCTCCTCGGCGCCGTCCACGTCGGTCCACGCGGCCAGGTGGAATACGGCGTCTGGCGCGGCGTCGGATACCGCGCGCATGACCCGGCGGCGATCAGTGACGTCGAGCTCCGGCAGGTCGAGGCCCGTGGCCTCGTGACCGGCAGCCGCAAGGTGCTCCATGAGGTCGGTGCCGAGCATCCCCCGGTACCCGATGACCAGAGCCCGCATGCCCTGCCCCTAGGTGAGGCCGATCACCGACGAGTCACCCAGCACGAACCGGTAGGCCCGCGGCTTGGCGTCGGTGCGGGTGATCGTGACGTCGCGGCCGATGAGGCTGCTCTCCACGCGGGCGTCCAGGTCCTCCAGGTGCACGCGCTCGAGCAGGATCGAGTGCTCGATCTCGGCCCGCCGCACCACGCAGCCGGTGGAGATGGATGAGTACGGGCCGATGTAGGCGTCCTCCACCACTGCGTCGCGGCCGATCACCGCCGGGCCGCGCACGTGGCTGTTCACCAGCCGGGCCCCGGCCTCGATCACCACGCGGCCCTCGATGTCGCTGTTGATGAGCTCGCCGTCGACCCGCGGCTCCATCACGTCGAGGATCAACCGGTTGGCCTCGAGCATGTCCTCCACCTGGCCGGTGTCCTTCCACCAGCCCGTCACCACATGCGGCTCCACCCGACGGCCCTCATCGATGAGGTACTGGATGGCGTCGGTGATCTCGAGCTCGCCCCTGGCGGAGGGCGCGATCGCCTTGGCGGCGTCCAGGATCGATGGCGTGAACATGTACACGCCCACGAGCGCCAGGTCGCTCTTCGGGGCGGCCGGCTTCTCCTCGAGGTTCACCACGCGGTCGCCGTCGAGCACAGCCACTCCGTAGGAGGACGGGTTGGGCACGTGCTGCAGCAGGATCATCGCGTCGGGGTCCGAGGCCCGGAACTCCTCGACCAGCGGCGTGATGCCATCGCGCAGGAGGTTGTCGCCCAGGTACATCACGAAGGAGCTGTCGCCGAGGAACTCCTCGGCGGTGAGCACCGCGTGGGCGAGCCCGAGCGGGGCGGACTGGGGGATGAACGTGGCGCGGATTCCGAGCGCTGACCCATCGCCCACGGCCTCGCGGATCTCGTCCCCGGTATCGCCGATGATGATGCCGATGTCGGTGATGCCGGCGTCGCGCAGGGCCTCGAGCCCGTAGAAGAGCACCGGCGTGTTGGCCACGGGCACGAGCTGCTTCGCCGAGGTGTGCGTGATGGGCCGGAGCCGCGTCCCGGCGCCGCCGGAGAGCACGAGGCCCTTGAGTTCCCTGCTCACAGCGCGCGACCCTAGCAGCGGCGTGCCATGCCGATGCGGCGCCGGCAGGCCCGCGCACCCCGCCCGCCGACACCCGGCTCGCGCGGCGGCTCACATGCGACGGGCCACGGTCGCCTCGGCCGCGATGGCGAGGTCATCCGCCGTGGCGGCCAGCGCCTCGGGGAGCGGGCGCCGGGGGGGACCAATGGCGAGCGCGGCCACGAGCCCCATGCTCCCGATGAGTTCGGGGGGCACGTCCACCTGACCGAACAGCCCCACGCAGGGCACCCCCGCCGCGGCGCACGCCGCCGCGACCGCCGCGGGGGCCTTGCCCGTCAGGGTCTGCTCATCGAGGCGGCCCTCCCCGGTGATGCACAGATCGGTGTCCGCGAGCGCGTCGGCCAGGCCCGCGGCGCCGGTCACCAGCGCCCCGCCATCGGTGAGCGCGGCGCCGAGCATGGCCATCATGCCGCCCGCCGCGCCGCCGGCCGCACCGGCACGCGGCATGTCGGCGACGTCGGGCAACCCCTGTGACGCCAGCACCGCTGCGAGGTTGAGCAGTCCCGTGTCAAGCCGCGCGACCGCATCGGGCGTTGCCCCCTTCTGGGGGCCGAAGACGGCGGCGGCACCCGCCGGCCCCACGAGGGGGCTCGTGACGTCGCACGCCACCTCGATCGGCACGCCCGCGAGGCGGGGATCGAGCCCGCTCAGGTCCACGCGCCGCACGTGCATGAGCGTGCCGCCTGTCCCGGACAGCTCCTCGCCGTGGTCATCGAGCGCACGCGCGCCGAGCGCGATGGCCAGGCCGAGGCCACCATCGGTGGTGGCGCTGCCGCCGACCCCGACGATGATGCGCGTGCACCCGGCGTCGAGCGCGGCGCGGATCAGGTCGCCCGTTCCCGCGGTGGAGGTGGCTTCGGGATCGCGCTCATGGTCGGCGAGGCGCTCATATCCCGATGCCTGCGCCAGCTCCACGATCGCAGTGCCATCGGGCAGCAGGCCGACCGCGGCCCGGACGGGCCTCCCCAGAGGATCGCGCGCCGGGGCGTCGATGATGCGGCCGCGGCCAGCCGCCACGAGGGCGTCGAGCGTGCCCTCCCCGCCGTCGGCCACCGGCACCTCCCGTACCTCGGCGCCGGCGCGCCGGGCGCCGAGTGCGATCGCCGCGGCGGCATCCGCCGCGCCCAGCGCCGCCTTGAAGGGCGCGGGCGCCGCGACGACCCGCATCTCAGGCGCGGGGCGCGGGGGGCTGCGGTGCCCAGTCGAGCCCGAGGAAGCCGCGCAGGCGTTCCTGGAACTCGACGTCGTCCACCGAGGTGCGGATCGCCTCGTCGAGCTCCGCGGCGTCGTCGCCTACCACCACGCGCAGGGGCGGCGGGTCCGCGTGGATGGCATCCCAGATCGCCTCGGCGCACGAGGCCGCGGTACTCGAGTCGGGGCGCTCGCGCCATGCACCGAAGCCCGCGCGGAGGTCCCCGAACAACGGTGCGTATGGGGAGTCCGGGTCGGTGACGCCACCACTGACGCGCGTGGCGCTCGGGAAGTCGGTATCGATCATCCCGGGCTCGATCATGATCACCCGGACGCCGAACGGGCCCATCTCCGCTGAGAGCGCCTCCGAGAGTGCGTTCAGGGCGTACTTCGACGCGTGGTAGAAGCCG
Source organism: bacterium (assembly GCA_029977205.1). GTDB lineage: Bacteria > Actinomycetota > Thermoleophilia > Miltoncostaeales > Miltoncostaeaceae > SYFI01. The sequence continues at coordinate 69,467 of JAPOLI010000001.1, read as the reverse complement.
ACGAGGGGATTCGTCAGCCGCGCGCCGATCGATGACACGCTGACCACGGTGCCGCGGCGGGCCGCGCGCATGGCGGGCACCACCGCCTGCACCATGGCGGCGGCACCCCACACGTTGGTCTCGAACATCTCGCGCGCCACCTCGAGGTCCCCGCTCTCCTGCGGGCCCATCATCGCGTAGGCGGCGTTGTTGACGAGCACGTCGATCGCCCCGCCACCTGCCAGATCGGTGGCTACGGCGGCGGCGGCTGTGATGTCGGCGGGGCGCGTGACATCGAGTTCCACCAGGGTGAGCGCAGAGGGGTCGTCGTACTCCTCGTTGGCGCGAGCGAGATCGCGCACGCCCGCGACCACGGCGTAGCCTCCACGCGCCATGCGCTCGGCGGTGGCGCGCCCGACCCCGCGGCCGGCGCCGGTGACCAATGCGACCGGGGTGCTCACGACGCGGAGCCTACCGACGCATCGCGCGGCAGCCGCACGGTGAAGACGCTGCCGCGTCCCGGATCGGAGCGCACCGAGATATCGCCGCCGTGGGCACGCACGATGCCGCGCGCGATCGCCAGCCCCAGGCCCGCTCCCTGCTGGTCCACGCGCTCCCGTGATGCGTCCGCGCGGTAGAAGCGATCGAACACGCTGTCGATGGCGTCGGCGTCGATCCCCTCGCCGGTGTCGGTGACCGACATCACGGCGTCGCCTCCCTCCACATGCGCCTCCACGGTGATCGTGCCGCCGGCCGGGGTGTGCCGCGCAGCGTTGTCGAGCAGGATCAGGAGCACCTGCTCGAGGCGTGAGGGATCACCCTCCATGGGAACGGGCGATGACGCCTCGATGCCGAGGGTCACGCCCTCGCGCTCGGCCAGCAGGGCCCGCGGGCGCGCCGCCGCCCTGACGGTGGCCGCGAGATCCATCGGCTCGCGCTCGAGGGGAAGGCCCCCGGAATCGAGTCGCGCGAGCTGCAGCTGCTCCTCGACCAGGCGCTGCAGCCGGGCGGACTCCGCGCTCATGAGACGCACGAACTCACGGCGATCCTCCTCCGGCATCGCATCGTCCTCCATGAGCTCGAGCAGACCGCGGATGGCAGCGACGGGCGTCTTGAGCTCGTGCGAGACATTGGCCACCAACTCCCTGCGCGTCCGCTCGAGAGCCCGCTCCTGGGTGACGTCGCGGATCGTGAGGATGACGGTGCCGGCCGGCTCGGAGAGCGGCACCGCCTCCACGGCGAGGGCGCCAAAGCCGGTGGTGAGCTCCGGTCCATCGAGCGGCTGACCCTCCGCGCGCGCGCGGCCGACGAGATCCACGAGGTCGGGGTCGAGGTCGGCCATGTGGGCATCGCGCCCGGGGGCGAGACCGAGCATCCGCACGGCGGCGCCGTTCGCCACCACGACCTCGTCCTCGGGGTCGATCATGAGCACCCCCTCCGCAAGCCCTGACACAAGGGTGCGCGCGCGATCGCGCTCGCCCGTCACCGTGCCGATGAGGTCCTCGACGCGATCGGCCATCCGGTTGAGTCCATTCGCGAGCGTGGCCACCTCGCGCGGAGACGACTCCGGCGCACGGGCCGAGAGATCACCACCCGACAGCGTCGTCGCCGTATCTGCAACGCGGGCGATGCGCCGTCCGAGCACCCGCGAGAGCGCGACTCCGGCGACGGTGGCGAGGAGCAGCACCGCGACGACCGCGAACAGCACCCGCCGCTGCAGGGCACCGATCTCGGCCGCTGGAGGGGGCACGGGCACGGCGACCTCTGCGATACCCACCACCGTGCCGCCCTGGGTCACGCGCACCGCGGAGAACACCGTGCGCGCATCGCCCGGGCCCTCAGCCACCCGCGTGCGCACCGGCGACGGCGACACCGACTTGTCGGCGAGGTCGCCCTCCTGGGTCAGCGCATCAGCGGGGAAGGCACCGGGTGCAGACGAGAGGTTCGCCGCGTGCCAGCCGGTGGCCACGTCGTAGTACCGGGCCGCGCCACGTGCCTCGGACGCCAGGCGTGCGACGTAGGCATCACCCTCGGCATCGCTCAGTCCGTACCCCTCCCCCGGCACCTCCGAGAGGTCCTCCAGCACGCGGATAGTGGCCTGGGAGGTGCGCTCGCTGGCCCCCGACACGACGCTGCCCTCGAGGGTCGGGAGAAGGACGAGGAACATCAGGAGGCTCGCCGCGACGCCCAGCGTGATGAACGACCCGATGAGCCAGGTCTGGAGCCCGGTGCGTGCCCGGGGGCGGATCACTCCGCCGCCCCGTCCTCCCGGCCGAGCGCGTATCCGACGCCGCGGACCGTGCGGATGATCACCGGGTTCGCAGGGTCGCGTTCGATCTTCTGGCGCAGGTGCCGGACGTGCACGTCCACGCTCCGCAGGTCGCCGTAGAAGGCTCCGTCCCAGAGGTGGTCCATCAGCTCCTCGCGGGTGAAGACCCGCCGGGGCGACTTCAGCAGCTTGAGCAGGATCTCGAACTCCGAGAACGTGAGCGGGATGTCCTCGCCGTCACGCACCACGGTGCGTGCAGCCGGATCCACCTCGACGTCCCCGACGCGAATCGGGTCCTCCTGCGTCGGCACCGTCCGGGCGCGGCGCAGGTTCGCCTTCACCCGTGACACCAGCTCCCGCGGGGAGAACGGCTTCGTGACGTAGTCATCCGCGCCCATCTCGAGCCCAAGGACCTTGTCGACCTCGTCGTCGCGGGCCGACAGCATGATGATGGGGACGTTGCGCGTCGCGCGGATGCGACGGCACACCTCCATCCCCTCGACACCCGGAAGCATGAGGTCGAGCACGACGAGGTCGACTGGCTCCTTCTCCATCATCTCGAGGGCGTCGTCGCCGCGGCTGGCGGTGAGCACCTCGAAGCCACCCTCCGTCAGGGCGTACTCCACCACCTTGCGGATCGACTGCTCATCGTCCACCACCAGCACCCGTTCGGCCATGCCGCGATGCTACCGGTCCTAACCCGGCCCTAATGCTCACGCGGTACAACCCGGGCATGCACGAGCCACCCGCACCGGGATCGCCACCCGAGAGGCCGTCCCGAGGTCGCCAAATCGTGGCCCTGGTGATCCCCGCGCTGGTCGGCGCGGGCGTGGCGGTCGGCGCACTGGCCGTGTCCGGCGGAATCGGCGGCGGCGAGGTCACGGTGATCCGCGACACGGCACCGGCAAACGCCACGACCGTCGCGCCATCAGACGCCGCCGTGGTCGCCGAGGACGCCGTGCAGGGCACCGGTGCCCTCTCGGTGAAGGAGATCGTCCGACGCGAATCGCCCGCCGTGGTCCTCATCAAAGCAACGTCGAAAGCCGGCGACGGTGGCCTGGGGTCGGGATTCCTCATCGACCGCGACGGTCACATCCTCACCAACGCGCACGTGGTTGACGGCGGCACCACGACGACGGTGACCTTCTCCGACGGCACCGAGGCGACGGCGCAGACCGTGGGCGTCGACACGTCCACCGACCTCGCCGTGCTCAGGGTGGGTGCGGTGCCCGGCGGCGTCACCCCGGTGCAGCTCGGATCGAGCAGCGGGCTCGTGGTGGGGCAGGAGGTCGTGGCAATCGGCAACCCCTATGGCCTCGAGCGCACGGCGACGACCGGCATCGTCTCCGCCCTCGAGCGGTCCATCGAGGCGCCCAACGGGTTCACCATCCAGAACGCCATCCAGACCGATGCCGCGATCAACCAGGGCAACTCCGGCGGACCGCTCTTCGACCGCGCGGGGCGCGTGATCGGCATGAACTCCCAGATCGCCACGCAGAACGGGGGCAACGTGGGCCTCGGCTTCGCGGTGCCGATTGACACCATCAGGCCGATCGTACGATCGATCATCGAGGACGGCTCTGCGGAGCACGCCTGGATCGGGATCACGGGCCGACGGCTCACACCTGCCATGGCGAGGGCGCTTGAGCTCGGGGACCGTCGCGGCGTGGTGATCACCGAGGTCGTGGCGGGTGCCCCGGCCGCCGACGCCGGCCTGAGAGGGGCAACGGCGCCCGGGGCGGACATCCCGCGCGGGGCCGACCTCATCGTGGCCATCAACGGGACGGCCGTGGCGGACATGGCCGACGTCAGCCGGGCGGTAACGGGCCGGCGCGTAGGCGAGTCGATCACCGTCACCGTGCTGCGGGACGGCCAGGAGAAGACCGTGACGCTGCGCCTGGAGGACCGCCCCGCGGACCTCGGGACGGGCTGATGAACGGCGTCGGCGTGGGGTCCAGCCGTTCTATGCTGGTCCGCGTGCCGACGCCCGATCACCTCATCCGCAGGGCCGAACCCCGGGATGCCGGGGCGATCGGTGCCATCTACGACGACGCGATCGCCACGGGCGTCGCCACCTTCGCCGCTGGCCCTCACGACGCTGCCGAGCGACGCACGTGGCTGGCCGCGCGGGGCGAGCGCGCACCGGTATGGGTGCTGGACGCGGACGGCACCGCCATCGCATGGGCGGCACTCGCTCCGTTCTCGCACCGCGAGTGGTACGACGGCGTGGCGGAGTACACCGTGTATGTGTCCAGCAGCGCGCAGGGTGGCGGGGTCGGCGGGCAGATGCTCGATCACCTGATCGGTGAGGCACCGGGGCTGGGGTACTGGAAGCTCGTGGGGATGATCCTGGAGGGGAATGAGGCCGGCCTCGCGCTCGCGCGCGGGCGCGGCTTCCGGGAGGTCGGTACCCACCACGCGCACGGCCACGTGGATGGCGCATGGCGCGATGTGACCGTCGTCGAGCTGCACCTCGCGGAGAACCGATGAGCGCATCGCCGCCACCGGTGCCGCCGCCCGATGAGATGCGCGACATCTTCCGCACGATGACGCTCATCCGGCGGTTCGAGGAGCGTGCCGCGGAGGAGTACATGGCCGGCCGGATCGGCGGATTCCTCCACCTGGCGATCGGCGAGGAGGCCGCGATCGTCGGCACCGTGTCGGCGCTGCGCGCGGACGACCCGCTCACCTCCACCTACCGCGAGCATGGGCAGGCGCTCGCACGCGGCACCGACCCCCGGGCGATCATGGCCGAGTTGCTCGGACGTGCCACGGGAATCTGCGGGGGGCGTGGCGGCTCGATGCACCTCATGGACCTCGATCGCAGCTTCTACGGCGGCTACGGGATCGTCGGCGGCGCGGTGCCGCTGGCCCTCGGCCTCGGGTGGGCCGCCCGATACCGCGGCACCGAGCAGGTCTCGGTGACGATGTTCGGGGAGGGGGCCGCGAACCAGGGCGTTGTGTCGGAGTGCTTCAACATGGCCGGGCTCTGGGATCTCCCGATGGTCTTCCTGATCCTCAACAACCAGTACGGGATGGGGACGCCGGTGGAGCGCGCCGCCGCAGCGGAGGACTTCTTCCCGCGCGCCGCGGCATACGACATCGAGTCGTGGAAGGTGGACGGCATGGACGTGCTCGCCGTCCGGGCAGCCCTGTCGGAGGCGGCGCGGCTCGCACGCGACGAGCGGCGGCCCGCATGCGTCGAACTCCTTGCCTACCGGTACCGCGGGCACTCCATGAGCGACCCGGACACCGTGCGCGCGGCGGAGGAGAAGGAGCGGTGGCAGGCACGCGACCCGCTCGTCACCTTCGAGCGCGTGCTGCTCGGCGAGGGCATCATGGACGGGGACGGCATCGCGGCGATGCAGGCGGAGGTCGCCCAGGTGGTCGACGACGCCACCGCGTTCGCGCAGGAGAGCCCGGAGGTTCCCATCGCGGAGCTCGCCGACGGCGTGTACGCCCAGCCGTGGAACGACGACGCACGCGGCAGCGCGCTGATGCGGCCATGAGCGCGGATTCCGCCACCGTCACCTACCGGGAGGCGCTGAACCAGGCGCTGCGGGAGGAGATGATCCGCGATGAATCGGTCTTCCTCATGGGCGAGGACATCGGCCACTTCGAGGGCGCCTTCAAGGTGACCAAGGGCCTCCTCGCCGAGTTCGGCGAGGAGCGGGTGGTGGACACGCCCATCACCGAGGCCGCGTTCACCGGTCTTGGCATCGGCGCGGCGATGGCGGGCCTCCGGCCGGTGATCGAGATCATGACCGTCAACTTCGCCCTCGTCGCGATGGACCAGATCGTGAGCAACGCGTCGAAGATCCACTACATGTTCGGCGGGCAGGTGAGCGTGCCGATGGTCATCCGCATGCCGGGTGGTGCGGGGCACCAGCTCTCGGCGCAGCACTCGCACTCACTCGACGCCATGTTCACCCACGTGCCCGGCCTCAAGGTGGCCGTCCCGGCGACGCCCGACGACGCCAAGGGGCTCCTGAAGAGCGCGATCCGCGACGATGACCCGGTGATCCTGCTCGAAAGCGAAGGGCTCTATGGCAAGAAGGGCCCGGTGGGCGGTGAGGACGACCTGGTGCCCTTCGGGCAGGCGGTGGTGCGGCGTCCGGGGCGCGACTGCACGGTCATCGCGTCGTCGCGCATGGTCTGGGTTGCGCTGGCCGCCGCCGAGCAGCTGGCCACGCAGGGGGTCGAGGTCGAGGTGATCGATCCGCGCACGTTCCGCCCGCTGGACCTCGACACCCTCGCCGGGAGCGTGCGCCGCACCTCACGCGCGGTGGTGGTGGACGAGGGTTGGCCCGAGTGCGGCATTGCCGCCGGGGTGGCGGCACATCTGTATGAGGCCTGCTTCGACTGGCTCGACGCACCCATCGCGCGCGTGAACTCGGCTGATGTCCCCATGCCCTACGCGAAGAACCTCGAGCAGGCCGCCATCCCCCAGCCCGCCGATGTCGTGGCTGCCGTGATGTCGACCCTGGCACGGGAGGTGCCCCGGTGAGCGAGATGCTCATGCCCAAGCTCTCCGACACCATGGAGGAGGGCACGGTGCTGACCTGGCTCAAGGCCGACGGCGAGGCCGTGACCAAGGGCGAGCCGCTCGTGGAGATCGAGACCGACAAGGCCACCATGACGGTGGAGGCCCCCGAATCGGGCACCCTGCGCATCATCGCCGCAGAGGGCGCAGTGCTGGACGTGGGCGCGCCGATCGCCGCGATCGGCGAGGGCGCCGGCCAGGAGCCCGCGCCCAGCGCTGAGGCGGACGACCCCGGGGCAACGGGCGTGATCGAGGTGCCCGATGCGCCGACGCAGGAGATCGAGGCCGTCACGGTGCCCGCAGGCGCCGAACCCGCCGACGAGGCACAGGGCATCCCCACCGCGGATGACGGCACGGCCGACGCCATCGCCGCCACCTTCACGCCCGCAGATGTCCACGCCACGAGCGGGCACGTGGCAGCGTCACCGCTTGCCCGCACCATCGCCGCGCGGGCCGGACTCGACCTCGCAACGATCCGGGGCACGGGACCCGGCGGGCGCATCGTGAAGGCCGACGTCGAAGCCATGCTGGGCGACGTCCCCGGGGCTGCCGCCCCGGCACCCCCGGCGACGTCGGAGGCGCCTGCAGCGGTCGCCGCGCCGGACGCCGCACCGGTGCCCGCACCGCCCCCACCCCCGGCACCGGTGCCACTCGACCCGTGGCCCGCGGGGCAGCGCACGCCGCTCTCCCGCCTCCAGCGCACGATCCGCTCGCGCATGGACGAGGCCAACGCCATCCCCGACTTCACCCTTGAGCGCGATGTCGACACCACCGCCCTCGCCGCGGCGCGCGCCGACCTGCGCGTGGCGCTTCCCGAGCAGAACCGCCCGAGCGTGAACGACTTCGTAATCCGCGCCGTGGCAATGGCTGCGCGTGAGCGGCCCGACATGGTGTCGCGGCTCGACGGGGACGAGTTCGTGGTGCCGGCCGCGGTTGATGTGGGCGTGGCCGTATCCGTGCCAGGTGGGCTCATCGTCCCGGTCATCCGGGAGGCCGACGGCAAGGGCGTGCCTGCGATCGCCGCAGAGGTGCGGGACCTCGCGCGGCGTGGGCGCGCAGGTGACCTGCGCCCCGACGAGCTCGAGGGCTCGGTCATCACCGTGACGAACCTCGGCATGTTCGGCATCGACCGGTTCCGCGCGGTGATCAACCCCGGCGAAGCGGCGATCCTCGCGGTTGGCCGGGCCGTGCCCACGCCCGTCGTGGTGGATGGGCACGTCGTGGTGCGCGACGTCATGACGCTGTCGCTCTCGGTCGATCACCGCATTGCCTATGGGGCCGAGGCCGCCACCTTCCTCGGGCGCGTGGCGGAGCTGCTGGAGCACCCCGCCGCGCTGCTGGTGTGATGCCGGTGGGCCCCGGCGCCGACGCCACCGATGGTGCACGACCGGCGCTCATCGCCCGCACGGCGCGCATCGACTACGTGGCTGCATGGGATGAGCAGAGGCGGCTGGCGGACCTCGTGCGCACCGGGCACAGCCCCGCGGTGATCTGGCTGCTCGAGCACGACCCGGTCTACACCTACGGTCGGCACGGGACCCGCGCCGACCTGTTCGTGGATGACGCAGCCCTCGCCGCCCTGGGTGCCACATGCCTCGCAAGCGACCGGGGTGGGCAGATGACCTGGCATGGACCGGGCCAGGTGACGGGGTACGTGATCATGGACCTCCGCCGTGGGCCGGGGGTGCGGCGGTTCGTCAGCAGCCTGGTGGATGCCATGACCGACGCCTGCCACGCCTGCGGGGTCACGGCGGCGGTGAGCGACCATGACTCGATGGGCACCTATGTCGCAGGACGGAAGCTCGGCAGCGTGGGGATCCGGGTGGCCGAGGGGGTGTCGATGCACGGGATCGGGCTCAACGTGGACCCCGACCTCGCCTGGTTCGCCCGCATGAGCGCGTGTGGCGCACCCGAGGTGATGGCCAGCTCGATCGCCGCGGAGGGCGGCACCGACGACCGGCACGCCGTGGAGCAGGAACTGATGGCGGCGCTCGCCGCACGCCTTGACCTGGCCCCACAGGAGGTGGCCGGGCTCCCCGGCTGATCCCCGCAGCACGCGACCCGCAGCCCGCACGGGCGCGGGGCACCGCCGCCCCGGGCTAGGGAAGCATGCGCTCCCATTCCACGAGGGCCCGCCCCACCATGTCGTGGTCAGCGGGATCGCCACCCACCTCGCGCACGAGGTCGTCCAGCTCATCGGGCGGGATCTCCCCCGGCTCGGCGTCCGGCCGGGCCGCGCGCAGGGCCTCGGCCAGCGCCCCGGGGTCGATCACGGGATCAGGTTGACCGCGGCGGCCAGGCCGAGGATCAGGAGCAGCGCGCCGTAGCCGGTGTACTCGACCGCGAGCAGCACGATCGCCACCACCACGAGGAGCACCGACAGCCCGGCCCAGAAGCCTGCGGGAATGCCCGCCGCGCCGAAGCCCCATCCGCCCACAGGCGGCGTGGCGGGATTGCGGCGTCGGGTGCGATCCGGGGCGCTCACGGGTCCTACCCTACCGGTGGCCGCCGCCGCTGCTCGGCCCCCCGGTACCCTGTGTGAATGGGAAGGGCTGAGGAGGACCTGCTGGTGCAGTACCGGCGCCTCGAGCATGAGCTCGACCGGATGTTCGCGGAGCTCGCAGGCGGGGGGCGTGCACCGCGTGCTGCGGGAATGCGGGCGATGGCGGACGTCTGGCTGGCAGATGACCCGCCGCGCGTCGTCGTGCAGCTCGACGTCGCCGGCGTCGATCCCACCGCGATCAGCGTCGAGCTCGATGACGACCTGCTGGTGGTGCGCGGGGAGCGCCGGCGGCCCACCGGTGAGCGGCGCGTCTACCAGCACGCCGAGATCGAGTGGGGCCGCTTCGAGCGGCGCCTGCGCGTGGGCGCGCCCGTGGACGTGGACGCCGCGACGGCCGACTACGACAACGGCATGCTCACGATCACGCTCCCCCTCTCTCCACGACGGGGGCCCGAGACGGTGCGCGTGAACGTCCGGGGTGACGCGTGAGCGACGAGCCGGACGAGAGCGGCACCGCGGTCCCGGTCGAGGTCGGCGGCAACACGGTGGCCGAGGACGTCATGGTGACGCCGGTCGAGTCGGCGCCGCCACCGGAGATCTCGTGGCCCGCCGAGCTGCCGGTGCTGCCGCTCAAGGGAACCGTGGTGTTCCCCGATGCCGTGGCGCCGCTCGCCATCGGCGAGGAGCGAAGCATCCGCCTCGTGGACGGCGTGATGGACCGGGAGGTCCGGCGCCTGGTGCTCGTGACCGCGCGTGACCCGGAGACCCAGGAACCCGCCCCCGACGACCTCTACGAGGTCGGCGTGGTGGCCACCGTCGAGAAGATGCTGCGCGTGCCCGACGGCTCGATGCGCGTGCTCGTGCACGGCGGCGAGCGGGTGCGCCTCACCGACTACCCCGCGCGCGACCCCTTCCTCGTCGCCGTGGTGGAGCCCATGCCCGACATCGTGGAGGAGTCGGACGAGCTCAAGGCGCTGGCCGGCAACGTGCAGGCGGCCTTCGCCCGGGTGGTCGACCTCGTCCCGTACCTGCCGGATGAGCTGCAGATGGCGGCGGCGAGCATGGAGGACCCATCCACGCTCTCGTACCTGGTGATCTCATCGCTGCGCCTGCCCGTGGCCGAGAAGCAGGAGCTGCTCGAGGAGGTGCGCGTGTCCCTGCGGCTCCGGCGCCTCAGCGAGATCCTCGCCCGCGAGGTGCAGGTGCTGGAGCTCGGAGCGCGCATCCAGGCCGAGGTGGAGCAGGACATCGAGACCGGCCAGCGCGAGTTCGTGCTTCGCCAGCAGCTCAAGGCGATCCAGGATGAACTCGGCGAGGGCGACGAGGCGGAGATCAACGAGCTCCGGCGGCGGATCGAGGAGGGCGCGATGCCCGACGAGGTGCGCCAGGCGGCGGAGCGCGAGCTCACGCGCCTCGGGCGGATCCCCGACCAGTCGGCCGAGCACCAGGTGATCCGCACGTATCTCGACTGGATCCTGGACATCCCCTGGGGCACCGTGACCGAGGACGACCTCGACCTCGACCGGGCGCGCCGCGTGCTCGACGAGGACCACTACGACATCGAGCGCGTCAAGCGGCGGATCCTCGAGGAGTTGGCGGTGGCGCGCCTCAAGGGAGATGCCGCGGGCACGGTGATCCTGTTCGCGGGCCCCCCGGGCGTGGGCAAGACCTCCCTCGGGCGCAGCATCGCGCGCACCCTCGGACGCGAGTTCGCGCGGATCAGCGTCGGCGGGGTGCGCGATGAATCCGAGATCCGCGGGCACCGGCGTACATACGTGGGCGCGATGCCCGGCACCATCGTCCGTGCCATCCGCGATGCGGGGTCCATGAACCCGGTCATCATGATCGACGAGATCGACAAGATGGGATCCGACGTCCGCGGCGATCCGTCGTCCGCCATGCTCGAGGTGCTCGACCCCGCCCAGAACTCGACGTTCCGCGACCACTACCTCGACCTGCCGCTCGACCTGTCGAAGGTGCTCTTCATCTGCACGGCCAACGTGCTCGACACCATCCCGCGGCCGCTGCTGGACCGCATGGAGCTGATCAGCCTCTCGGGCTACACCGATGACGACAAGGTGCACATCGCACGGCAGTACCTGATCCCGCGCCAACTCGAGGCGACGGGCGTGCCAGCCGATACCGTGGACATCACCGACGACGCCCTCCATGTGGTGATCTCCGAGTACACCCGCGAGGCCGGGGTGCGCGGGCTCGAGCGGCGCATCGGCGCGCTGCTGCGCCGGGCGGCCCTGGACATCGCGGAGGGGCGTGAGGGCACGTGGGTGATCGGCCCCGACGAGGCACGCGAGATGCTGGGCCCCGAGCGCGTGCACCCCGAGGCCAAGCGGCGCACGGCCGAGCCCGGGGTGGCCACCGGCCTGGCAGTCACCGGCGCGGGCGGCGACATCCTGTTCGTGGAGGCCAGCGTGATGCCCGGCAAGGGCTCGCTCGTGGTCACCGGGCAACTGGGCGAGGTGATGCGCGAGTCCGTGCAGGCGGCGCTTACCTGCGTGCGGGCACGTGCGGGCGAGTTCGGGCTCGACCTCGCCGACGACTTCTTCGGCGCGCACGACATCCACGTGCACGTGCCGGCCGGGGCAATCCCCAAGGACGGCCCGTCCGCAGGGATCACCATCGCCACCGCGCTGGTGTCGGCGCTCTCCGGACGCACCGTGAGCGCAGACGTGGCGATGACGGGCGAGATCACCCTGACAGGGCAGGTGCTGCCCATCGGCGGCGTGCGCGACAAGGTGCTGGCCGCCCTTCGCGCGGGCATCGCCACGGTGATCATCCCCGCCGACAACGAGGACCAGCTCGAGGAGCTCTCCGATGAGGCCCGCGAGCAGGTGGCCGTGGTGCTGGCCCGCGATCTCGCAGACGTCATCCCGGTGGCCATCCCCGCCTGACCCACCAACCCCGCCAGCGCCACCGGATGCCCGCGCGCCCCGCCCGGGACGCGCGGGCCCGGTCTGCGGAGCCGCCTACGGCAGCGCGGCCATCCCGGCTGCGCCGATGATGATCATGACGACGCCCCACGAGGCCGCCGCGAAGACGGTGCGCCAGTCCTGCTGCCCATTGGCTGCCCTGATCGCCTTGTATATGCCGACCGCCGCCATGTAGATGCCGTTCACGAGGAAGGCCGCCGCATAGGCGGCGAGTCCCCACGAGAGCAGCACGGCGAGGATGGCGAAGAGGCCCCACGCGAGGTTGGCCAGGCCGACCTCGATCTGGAACGGGTTGGTGGTACCGGTGTCCCAGCCCATGCGCAGGGCGTCGCCCCGATGCAGGACCGAGTGGCGGACCCACGAGAGGATCCCCGAGATGCCCACCGCCAGGAAGCATGGCCACCGCAGGTCCGGATTCGCCGTGAAGGCCACGCCCATGCCCCAGACCACGCCCGCGGTGCCCGAGGCGTAGGTGAGGCCCATGAGCATGCCGGCGGCACGTCGTTCGTCCATCAGCGGACTCCTTGTCACGATCTCCGCGTCGCCCGCATGCCAGGCGACATGCGACGAGCGCGCGAGGGGGTTTCGCGCACGCATTCGATGTGGACAGCCGTTTCCCTGCTCGCCCCGACACCGCACCCGGTACGCTCCGCGTCATTCCCCGTAAAGACGCGAATTCGCAGGAGTAACCATGGCTCTCGACATCGGTGCCGAGGCACCCGATTTCACCCTGGCCGACAGCAACGGCGACGAGGTGACCCTCTCCCAGTTCCGCGGACAGCCCGTGTACCTCAACTTCTATCCGGTGGCGTTCTCGCCGGTATGCACGGACTGGTTCACGGCGATCGCGGCAGATGGTTCGCCCTACGAGGGTGCCGTGGTGATCGGCGTCAGCGTCGACAGCAAGTGGACGCTCAACGCCTTCAAGGAGCAGATGAAGGCGAACAACGTCCACTTCCTCGCCGACTTCCACCCCAAGGGCGACGTCGCACAGTTGTACGACGTCTACCTGGACCAGGCGGGGCTCTCCGGCCGCTGCACCTACGTGATCGACGCCAACGGGATCATCGTGGACGTGGACCAGGTGGCCCCGCTCGAGATGCCGGACGCCGACCGCCTCATCGCGTCGCTCGCCACCTGCCGGGCCTAGCCGCGCGATGTTCCTGCTGCTCGGCCGCTACCTCGCACCCGTGGATGACGTCGAAGTGCACCTCGACGCCCACCGCACGTGGCTGCGCGGGCACGCGGAGGCCGGACGGTTCATTGCCGCAGGCCGGGAGGTCCCCCTCCAGGGGGGCCTCCTGGTCGCGGTGGGAGTTACCCGCGACGAGGTGGACGCCATGATCGCCGCCGACCCCTATGTCACCGAGGGCGTCGCCGAGTACGACGTGCGCGAGTACGACGTGGTGCTCGCCGCGCCGGGCGCGGAGGCCCTGAAGGCCTGACACCTCGGCGCCGCGGCGCCACGGGAGGGCGGGCCGCACATCAGGGTTGCGGAGATCGCAGCCGGGGATGATGCATGTGCGGCCCCCGCACATGCCGATCCCGCTTCGGCGAGTGTCCGCAACCCTGATGTGCGGCCCGCCCGGTTCCACGGTCGCCGCGGCGCCGGGGTGTCAGGCCGGCGTGTTCGCGAGCTGACCGCACGCGGCGGCGATATCCGCTCCGCGCGATCGACGGAACGACGGATGCAGCCCGGACTCCTGGAGCGCCTCGGCGAACCGCGTGGCGCGCTCAGGCGATGAGCCCCGGTACTGGCCCGTTGTGGCGTTGTACTCGATGAGGTTCACGTGAAAGCGGCCATCGCGCAGCTGGCTGGCAAGGCGGTTCGCGTCGGCGACGGAGTCGTTCACGCCGTCGAGGAGCAGGTACTCGATGAACACCCGTCGGCCAGTGCGGTCGGCATAACGCCGACACGCCGCCAGCACATTCGCGATCGGCCAGCGGTTGTTGATGGGCATGAGCGCCGTGCGGGTGTCGTCGTCGGCGGCGTGGAGGGAGAGGGCGAGGCGCACGGGCACCTCGAAAGCGACCATCTCCTCGATGCCCGGCACCCAGCCGGCGGTGGACACGGCGATTGATCGCGCCGAGATGCCGAGCCCATCGGGCGAGTGCATCTCGCGGATGGCGTCGAACACCGCCGCGGTGTTCTGCAGCGGCTCACCCATGCCCATGAACACCACATTGCTGAGACGCGCATCGGCCTCGCGGGCGACATCGGCAGCCAGGAACGCCTGGTCGGCGATCTCGCGGGCCGTGAGGTCGCGGCCCGGTCCCATGGCCCCGGTGGCGCAGAACCGGCATCCGAGGGCACACCCGGCCTGGCTCGACACGCACAGCGTGCGACGGCCGCGGGCGTGCTTGATGAGCACGCTCTCGATCGCCAGGCCGTCGCCGGTGCGAAGGCGCCACTTGATCGTGCCGTCGCGGCTCTCGGCCATGGCATCTGGCGTCACGGTCCACAGCGGGGCCACCTCGGCGAGTCGCGCGCGGAGGTCCTTGGGCAGCGTGGTGACGTCGTCCCAGTCGCGCGCGCCGGAGCGCCGCGCGTCGTCCACCTGCTTCAGGCGGTAGGACGGCTCACCCCACGACTTGAGGATGGATGCGATCTGATCGGTCATGAGGCGGGGGAACCTATCGTGATCGGCTCGCGGTACGGAATGACGCGGGGGAAGAGGCGCCTGCCGACGAGCACGATCCACGCGGCGAGCAGGCACGCGATGCAGCTGAACACGATCAGTGCGTTGGTGAGCCCGATGGCCTGCGAGAGGTACCCGAGGCCGACGGTCGGGACCGTTCCCGCGTATGCGCACATGTAGAGCGCCGACATCAGCTTGCCGCGCTCCTCGACCGGAACGATGGTGCCGCAGATCACGGTGCCGCCCTGCAGGATCAGGCCGTTCACGAACCCGAGCGCGGCGGCAGCGACCACCACGAGCACGGCGCTGCCGGCGAAGGCGGCGCCCGCGATCAGCCACGTGAACACGGCCGACACCGCGACCCCGATCATCACCGCCTTCCGCGGGTCGACGTTGCGCGTGAGGATCGGGGTGAGACCTCCGAGGCCGAGGACAAGGAACCCGCACAGGCCGGCGATGGCCACGTTCGTCGCGCCGAGCGTGTTGTAGAGGAACAGCGGGACGAGCGAGAGGACGGTGCCCTCCATGAACGACATGGTGAACGCGGCCGGCCCGATGAAGCCGGCGAAGCCCAGCCCCTGCCCCGCCGGTATGCCCACGCGCATCTCGAACTTGTAGGGCCGCCGGGGAACGGTCTCGCGGGCGATGAGCACGCAGGCCAGCCCGATGACCATGAGCACCACGTGGAACTCGAAGGGGCGGTGGAGCGGGTTGCCCCAGTACTGCGCGATCAGGCCGCCCATGAGCGGACCGAGCCCGAAGCCGATGCGGAAGGCCGCACCCGCGGTCATCGACGCCAGAGCCTTCGCCCCGGGTCGCGCGTGGTCGATGACGAACGCCGTGCCCACCCCGAGGTACATGCCGATGGCAAGGCCCTGGAGGACACGCCCGGCGAACAGCAGCGGCACCGACTCGGCGAACGAGAACACCAGGGATGCGGTGGTCATCACCAGCATGGCCGGGATCGCGAGTCGCTTGCGGCCGAGGCGATCGGCGGCATTTCCGGCGAGCAGCATGGTCGGCACGACCGTGGCCGTGTACGTGGCGAACAGCAGCATGAGCACGCCGTTCGACAGGTGGTAGGTGCCCTGGTAGAGGGGGAGCAGCGGTGTGATGATGCTGGTGCCCATCGTGAACACCAGCAGTGCCACGAGGGCAAGGTACGAGCCGCGTGTCACCGGCCGCCGCCGGGCCCCGTACCGGGGATGCGCGCCGCGATCGTGGCCCCGGGTCCGATCACGCGCGGCACGCGGAATGCCGCGATCGCCCCGAGCACGAGGATGCCCGCACCCACGAGCAGGGCGTTGCGCATGCCGTCGGCAACGAGCGCGCGCAGCGGTGCGCTGACGAGCCCGTCCTCGGCGGTGACGCTGGCCGGAATGGTCATGGCCACCACGGTGCTGAGCAGGGCCCCGCCCAGCGCCCCGCCGGAGTAGCGCGAGACGTTCGGAAGCGATGACGCCACGCCCAGGCGATCCTCGGGCACCTCATGGATGACCGTGGTCGTAACGGGGGCCGTGGATGTCGCAAGCCCGAGCGCGAGCAGCACCATCCCGGGCAGCACCGCGTAGTACGCCTCGAAGCCGAACCCGTATGCGAGAACCAGCGCCCCCGCCACGGCCAGGACGAGGGACGTGCGCATCATGCGGTCGCTCCCCACGCGCGTGAGGAGCCGGCCCGACATCGGTGAGCCCACCATGAACGAGAGCGCGACGGGCGTGATGGCGAGCGAGAGCATCACGTTGCTGTAGCCGAGCACCGAGGTGAAGTAGAACGGGAGCAGGAGCAGCGTGCCGAACATCGTGGCTCCCACGCAGAACCCCGCGATGTTCGGGTTGCGCACGGTGCGGAGTCGGAACAGCCCGAGGTCGACCATCGGATCGGGGGCACGGGACTCACGCCAGGCGAACAACGCCAGGCCCAGCACGCCGAGCGCGAGCATGGCGAGTGTCCTGCCCGAGCCCCAGCCCCAGCTCGACGCGCTGGTGAGCGCCGTCAGGATCGGGAAGAGCCCGAGCGCCGCGAGCCCGGCGCCCGCGAGGTCGAAGGGGCGTGGTGGTCCGGGGGGGCGGCGATGCATCACGAGCGCCGCGCCGATGAGCACGAGCGCGCCCACCACCGGGGTGAACCAGAACACGCTGCGCCAGCCCCATATGCCCACGAGCACGCCCGCGATGTTGAGCGACACGACAGGGGCCACCGTGATGATGGCCGTGAGGATCCCGATGGCGAGGCCCCGCTGATTCGGCGGGAAGAGGATCGTCGCATAGGCGTACGCGGTCGGCGCCATGGCCGATGCACCGACGCCCTGGAGGATGCGGAAGACGACCAGCGACGGCTCATCCCAGGCGAGCGCGCACAGGACGGACGCCAGCACCATGACCAGCACCCCGAGGATGAAGATCCTCCGACGGCCGTAGAGATCACCCGCGCGCCCCGCGATGGGCAGGAGCACGGCCTGGGTGACGAGGAAGCCGGTCACGACCCACCCGGCCGTCGACACGTCCGCGTCGAAGTCGCGCGAGATGTCCGGCAGCGCGATGTTGACGATGCTGATGTTGAGGACCGACAGCATCATGCCCCCGGCCACGACCGTCATCGCCATCCACCGCCACCGCGGGCTCGCCCGGAGGCGGGCGCGGATCGCGCGCAGGCGCGCTGGGAGCAAGGTCTCCTGCACGTCGCCGAGGGTATACCCCGGGGGGGTCCCGCGGGCTAGCCTTCCCCGCCGTGGCCAGGAAGACCCGCAAGACGCCGACCGCCGTGCGCATCGGCGACCGTGACCTGCTGTGGGACTACGCGCGCCTCGCGCGCATGTATGGCCTGCAGCTGCTCGCCGTGTCGGCCGTCCTCGTCGCGGTGTCCATCATCCTCGAGGCCACCTCCGAGGACGGGTGGTCGTGGTGGTGGCTCGGCACGCTCGTGGCGATGACGGGGATCACCGGGCTCATCTTCTTCCCCCTCCTGCGCGTGTGGCTTCGCAGGGGCGGCCTGCCCTCGATCCGCCTGCCCGATGCCCAGCCCGCGGAAGGACGCCGGATCCTCGCGGCTGCCCCCGGGGACTGGCGGAACTTCGCCATCCTGGTCGCCGTGCTGCTGTTCATCTCCGCCGGTGCCACCCTGCTGTTCCTGGTCGCCGTCCTCGGGCGGGGCGGCACCGCCGAGGGCGTCGTGATCGGGGTGCTCCTTGCGTGGGGCTTCGTGACCCTCGAGGACGCCCGGCGCATCGCCCGCACCCAGCTGGAGGAGAAGCGCACCTACTGGGCGGCCGCCCGGCGGCCCTGGGGCGCCGGTAACCGGCTGGTGTTCACCGTCTCGCGGGGATGAGGGCACAGTCCCGCCCGGCCTCCGCTGGTGATCGACGTGAGCCCGCCGATGCGGGTTCGTCCGGGTTCCACCCCTGTCGGGGCGGGGGCAACAGGGCGTGGTACGGTATTCGGGTATACCGGAGGGGGGTATAAGTGGGGGATGTGAACGAGGTGGTCATCATCGGCAGCGGGCCGGCGGGGCTCACCGCCGCGATCTACGCCGCGCGGGCTGGCCTCGAGCCACTCGTGATCGAGGGCTACGGGGCCGGTGGCCAGCTCATGATCACCACTGATGTCGAGAACTACCCCGGCTTCCCGGATGGCGTCCAGGGGCCCGAGATGATGCAGATGTTCCGTGCGCAGGCCGAACGCTTCGGCACCCGGTTCATCACGGCCGACGTCAGCCGCGTTGACTTCTCCGAGCGCCCATTGCGGATGTGGGTGGGCGACGACGAGCACGCGGCGAACGCCGTGATCGTCTCCACGGGTGCCTCCGCTCGTTGGCTCGGCATCGAGGGTGAGACGCGCCTCATGGGACGGGGCGTGAGCGCCTGTGCCACATGCGACGGCTTCTTCTTCAAGGACAAGCCGGTGGTCGTGGTGGGCGGGGGCGACACCGCCATGGAGGAGGCCCTCTTCCTGACCCGCATGTGCGAGAGCGTCACGATCATCCATCGGCGCGATGAGTTCCGGGCCTCCGCGATCATGGCCCGCCGCGTCCTGGAGAACCCGAAGATCACCGTGCGGTGGAATGCCGTCGTGGAAGACGTGGAGGGCGAGGAGGTCGTCACCGGCGTCCAGGTGCGCGACGTCGTGACCGGCGAGGAGGACGTCATCCCCGCGGCCGCGATGTTCGTGGCCATCGGGCACCAGCCCAACACCTCGCTGTTCGAGGGACTGCTCGACATGGATGGCGAGGGCTACCTGCGCACCGCGCCCGAGAGCACCTACACCAACATCGATGGCGTGTTCGCGTGCGGTGACGTCCAGGACACCGTCTACCGCCAGGCCGTGACGGCCGCAGGCAGCGGCTGCATGGCGGCGATCGACGCGGAGAGATGGCTCGAGGCCCAGGAGGCCGGAGCCGGTGACCACGCGGGCGCAGGCGCGTCCGCCGACTGACAAGGAGACAGCATGGGTGAGGTCATCGAGATCACCAGCGACACGTTCCAGGGGCTCGTGCTCGAGAGCGAGAAGCCGGTGGTGGTCGACTTCTGGGCGCCGTGGTGCGGCCCGTGCCGCATGATCGCCCCGGTGATCGACGAGATCGCAGGCGAGCGCGATGACATCGTCGTGGGCAAGGTCAATGTGGACGACGCCCCGGACATCGCTCAGCGCTACGGCATCCAGGGCATCCCCTTCATCGGGCTGTTCGAGAACGGACAGCTCGTGCGGAACGCCGTGGGCGCCATGCCGCGCGCCGGCATCGAGCAGGCGCTCGGGCTGGGCGGCTGACCGCATGCCGACCTACGACCTGCGGTGCAGCGCATGCGGTGCGGGGTTCGAGGCGTTCCGGCAGGGCTTCCTGCGCGACGAGGACCGCACATGTCCTGCGTGCGGTGAGCGCGCCGAGCAGGTGATCACGGGCTTCGTGGCCGGGCGATCGAGCACGCAGATGGCGGGCGCCACCACCGGTGGTCCCGCCGGCGCGGGCGGCGGCTGCGCGCACGGCGGCTGTGGCTGCGGGGCCCACTAGGCCATGGGAACCACGGCGTCGCCACCAACCCGCGACCAGATCCTGGTGCGGCTGCGGCGTGCGGAGGGGCAGCTGCGCGGGGTGCAGCGCATGATCGACGAGGATGCCCCGTGCGAGGACGTCCTGGTGCAGCTCGCGGCGGTCACCGCCGCGCTCGACCAGGTGGGGCTTCACCTCATCGGCGCAAGGCTTCGCCAGTGCCAGCAGGCCGACGGCACGATGTGCGCTGACGAGCTCGAGACCGGGCTCGCCACGCTGCTCCGCCACACGCGTCTCTCGCGCTAGTCCACGCGCAGGACATCCCCGCGCCGAGGGTGTCAGCCACCCGAAGCAGGTGTCGCGGCCTCTCGTCCAGACCAGCGGCGCGCGCCGGCCACGTGAAGGCACCATTCGATGCCGACGGTGGCGAGGCATGCAATTGCCCCCGTGACCCCGATCACGCCCGCGTGGGCATCGAGGGGACCCCGGAAGTGCAACATCAGGGCCCCGTAGATGAGCGCCGCGAGACCGATCCAGAACGCCGTCGGGAGCCGGTTCGAACCGGACCCTCCGACGAAGGTCCCGCCAAACCATGCCACTGCAAGAGCCGTGCCGGGTTCAGTGGGAAGGGACCACACGATTGCCGCGGCCACCAGCAGGCTGGTGGCTCCCGATGCCAGCACGAATGGCACTCCCGCACGGTTGACGAGGACCCACGTGACGAGCGCGCCCGCGATCCCGACCGGCACGATCGCCCAGTGGGGGAGCCCGCCGCCCATCGCGGGGACGAGCGCCGGGCGCTCGGTGCCCAGGAGATCGGCGGTCACGTAGACCACGGCGGATGCGAGGAAGCCCGAGGTTCCCATCCGGGAGCCGAGCCCCGGCAGAACCGATGAGCCGATCGCGGAGAAGATCGCTCCCGCGAGGGCTCCGGACAGGATCAGCACCACTGTTGGCACCACGATCGCCGGCTGCACCATCCCGACGACCATCCCCGCATACCCGCTGCCCGCAGCGAGTACGTCGAGGGGGCCACCGGGGAGGCTCGCGACCCCGAGCAGCACCCCGACCAGCGCCCCGGCCACGACGATGTCCACTCCCATGTCGCGTGACATGAACAGCGTGACGGCGGTAGCCGCTGCGGCCACGACGATATCGAGGGTGCGCGGTCGCGTCATCGGCCGCGAGGTCACCATGCCGAGCGTGAACCCGAGCAGGGCAAGGAGCGCCGCGACGAGGCTCAGAACGAAGGGGATGGGCGCGGCTTCCCACAGGTAGCCGGTGATGACGACGGCCCCGGCGACAAAGAGGATCGCCGCGCCCATGAGGAACGTCAGCGCACTTGGCCTGTACTCACGGATTGCCTCGCCCAGTGCATGGACGGTCTGAAGGCGCGCCGTCTCCGATGCCTCGAAGCTCCAGCCACGGGCCTCGGCGACCCCGTCGTGCGGAATCCCATCGGGGGACGCGACCACCGCGCGCGGGCTCATGGGATCATCGGGGCGCATCCGTGGCATGCACGGTCGGCGAGGACACGGTCACGGCTGCGGGGGGGCAGGGAACACGGGGTGCGGCGTCACCCCCGGATCGTCGCAGAAACCTCGGTGAGCGTGGTGATCGTCCCCGGAGGCCCGGGTGCCCCGGAACGATCGAGCAGCACGGCCCGCAGCCCGGCCGCACGGGCGCCGTCGTAGTCCTCGACCCGGCGGTCGCCCACATGCACGGCCCGCGCGGGATCCACGCCCGCGACCTGGACGGCGTGATGGAAGATTGCCGGGTCAGGCTTCGCCGTGCCGACGGCGGCACTGGTCGCCACCACGACGAAGCGATCGGCAACCCCCAACGCGTCGAGGTGATCGGGCAGGGCGCAGTCCCAGTTGCTCACCACGCCCAGCCGCAGGCCATCTGCGGCGAGGGTGTCCATGCAGACGACGGCATCGTCATGCAGCCGGAACCGCAGGGAGCTCACGAGGAGTGCCGTCGCTTCCGGGGCCGGCGGGGCACCGGCGCCAAGCCCCTCGGCGAGAACCGCCCCGCATTCGGCGCGCAACGCATCGAGCCCCGCCCGGTCGCGCGCGATGTGCATCCGGGCCCGGTAGTGGGTGATCTCCCGGTCCAGCGCCCGCTGCACCACCTCGGGTGCGAAGGAGTACCCGGCGTCGCTCAGCGCCGCGTGCAGCAGCGGTGCCGGGGGCTCCATCGCAAGCAGGGTGCCGAAGGCATCGAAGAGCACGAGATCAACCGGTGTGCGGGCCACGCGGGGGAGGGTAAGGGGCAACCGGGGCGAAGGGACCGCGTGCGGGGCGGTCCTATACTCGGCGGCCGTGCCCGCTGCCGCCGCCATGACGACCCACACCCCACAGCGAACGCGCCGCCTGCCCGGACCGGCCGCCGTGGCGCTGGTGGTGGCCGGGGCCGTGCTCGTGGCCTGGATCCCCTCATTCGTGGCCACCGCGTACGCCGAGGAACCTGCCAGCGAGTACCTGGCGAATCCTGTCGAGGGCTGGGCGTTCCTCTGGGATGCCATCACCGCGTCGCGCACCGCGCGCCTCGGCACGCCGGACGCCGCGATGCAGCAGGCCACGCAGGTCTGGGCCGGGCCCCCGGCGGTGGCATCGGATGTGTCGCTGAAGACCATTCCGGCGGAATGGGCCGTGCCCGTGGCGACCGGCGGCACGGCACCGGCACCAGCGCGCGCGGTGGCCCGCCCGGCCAATGAGCTCAACTGGGTTGTGTCCGGACGCGTCACGGGCGGGCCAGTGCAGGTGATCGGGCTCCTCGACTACCGCACCGGCCGCGTGGCCTGGGATATCCGGCCGCTCGCAGGAGCCCGCCGATGAAGATCGATCGCCTGCGACGCCGGCGCACGGAGCGCGCCCGGCACGGCCGGATCGGGCTCGGTCGCGTGATCGTCATGACGCTCGTCGTCCTCGGCACCGCGCTGGGCGTCGCCTTTGCCACCACCTACCAGTCGGTCACGGCCGACCTTCCGGATATCGACGAGATGCAGCCGGTGGGCCTCGGGCAGAACTCGCGCATCTATGACCGCAACGGCAAGTTGCTCGGCTACATCGCGGGCGTCACGAACCGCACGGAGCTTCCGCTGTCGCGCATTCCCATCAGCCTGCGCGAGGCGACCGTGGCGATCGAGGACAAGCGCTTCTACGAGCACGACGGCGTGGACTGGGTACGCGTCGTCGGGGCGGCGCTGCGCAACGCCCTCGACAGCAGCGGGCTCCGCCAAGGCGGAAGCACGATCACGATGCAGCTCGTGAAGAACCTCTACGACCCCGATGCCCCGCGGAACTTCACGCAGAAGATCAAGGAGGCCCACCTCGCGCAGGAGGTGGAGCGGCGCTACAGCAAGGACGAGATCCTCGCGAAGTACCTCAATGGCGTGTTCTACGGCCAGAACTCCGTGGGCGTGCAGGCGGCAGCACTCACGTTCTTCGACAAGCCCGTATGGGCCATCAACCTCCCGCAGGCCGCCCTGCTCGCGGGACTTCCCCAGGCACCGTCGGCCTACAACCCGTTCGTGAACCCGAAGGACGCCACGGCCCGCCGCAACACGGTGCTGCAGGAGATGGCGACGCAGGGCTACATCACCCAGGCCGAGGCGGATGAGGCGAAGGCCTCCGGCCTGCAGCTGAAGCGCGGAAAGATCTACGAGCGCAAGCGCGAGGGCTACTTCTTCGACTACGTGCGAAAGGAACTGGTCGACCGCTACGGCGATGACCGCGTGCAAAACGGCGGCTTCGCAGTGCGCACGACGATCGATCCGAAGCTGCAGCGCGCAGCCGAGCAGGCCATCGCGCGCAACCTCGGGCAGGAGGGCGATCCTGCGGCCGCCGTGGTGCTGCTCGATGCGCGCACCGGCTACATCAGGGCCATGGCCACGAACCAGGAGTACGGCGCCGATGCCCAGTTCAACTACGCCGCGCAGGCCCAGCGCCAGCCGGGGTCCACGTTCAAGACCTTCGTGCTGACACGTGCGATCGCGGACGGCATCAACCCGTATTCCACCGTCTACGACAGCCGGCCGATCGACATCGACGACCCCGAGTGGGGGCCGATCAAGGTGGCCACGTACTCCAACTCGTACCGGGGTGCCGTTCCGATCAGCCAAGCGACCTTGGCCTCGGACAACACCGTGTACATCCAGATGACCCTTGATGTCGGTCCGGAGCGCGTCGTCGAGATCGCGAAGGAGATGGGCGTCCAGAGCGACCTCCCCGTCGTGCCCTCCATCGGACTCGGTTCGGGGGAGGTGACGCCGCTCGAGATGGCCGCCGCATATGCACCGCTGGCCAACGGCGGATTCCGCGTGACGCCCATCGCGGTGACCGACCTCGGAGCGGGAATGCCGAAGGGCGACCTCGCCAAGCCCAAGCGCACGCGCGTGTTTGATGACGGCGTCGCGTACGAGGTCACGCGCATCCTCCGGGACAACGTCACGAGCGGCACGGGCACCGCCGCGAATATCGCGCCCAACGTCGCGGGCAAGACCGGCACCACCGACGACTACACCGACGCGTGGTTCGTGGGCTACACGCCGCGCTACGTCTGCGCCGTGTGGGTGGGTTACCCGAATGACGACGGCGTGCGGCGCTCGATGACCAGCGTGCACGGCATCACGGTGTCGGGCGGCTCGTTCCCCGCGCGCATCTGGGCCGACTTCATGCGCGTCGCATCGGCCAAGGACGGCAACCTCACCTGGAAGCTCCCGAAGAACCCGGTCGAGTGGTCCCCCTTCTCGTCGGACTTCACCGAGTCCGCCGGGTCGTACATGGTCAGCTCGGCGAAGAGCACGAGCACAGCCAAGACCACCAAGACGACCAAGCCCGGCACCACGACGAAGGTGCAGAAGCCCGACCCGGCAGCGGACCCGACCACCGTCACGCCCGCGCCCGCGCCCACTCCGACGCCCGCACCAAAGCCGGCACCCACGCCGGCACCCGCGCCCGCGCCGACTCCGGCCCCCACACCCACGCCGACGCCGACTCCGACTCCGACTCCGACTCCGACGACGCCAACACCGACGCCGACGACTCCGACGCCGACGACTCCCTAGGCCCGATCTCCCGAGGGGTGCGCGCCGGCCTCGTCGGCGGGCCCGTCACCCGGCCGCGGCGTCATCAGGAGGATCCCTGCCATCCCGGCGAGCGCCGCCACCGCGAGGCAGGCCCACGCCGCAGGGAGTGCAGACACCGCCCACTCCCCGGCGAGCGCCGCATCGGGCAGGCCCGCGCGGGCGGCCACCACATGCACATCCGGCGACAGCGCGCCAGCGGCGACCCACGCCACGCCAAGCGCAGCCCACAGGAGCGCGACGGCGCCCAGCGCGCGTGATCCCCGGCTCCCGGGCGGAACGCCCCACCACACGGCGAGCGCGCCGGTCACCACCAGGGCCGCGCCGATGACGGGGATGATCCATGTGGTGCCGCCGGCTCCGTAGCCGCTCAGTGATGCGTCCCCCGTCGGCAGCGACGCCCCGTACCACGGCAGGGCGGGGAGAACGACCATCAGCACCCCGCAGGCGGCGACCGCGATGCCGAGGGCCCGGGCGCGGCCGGTCATGGCGCCACCGTGCCCTGCCGGCGGAACACCAGCACGCCATCGCGGTCGTACACGAGGCGGAAGTCGGGACGCGCCGCGAGGGTGTCCACGGCGATTCGGAAGCCCGCGGGATCGAGGCGATCGAGCATATTCGGACGCGTGCGATCCACGATGACCCACTCGGCGTCGGCGATGACCGGGAACACCAGCACGCGGCGGCGGGCAGACAGATGGCCACCCGCGTTGTTCCCGGCCGAGATGACCGCATCATCGGGAATGAGGGCGGCACCCTCCTCGAGGGCCACTGCGTGCGGGGTCGACCGGTACTGCTCCACGCGCGAGGCGGTGGCATGCGACAGGGGACCCGCGATGGGGACCGGTCCGAGGATGAGGCTTCCCAGCACGCCCGCCACCACAAGGGCGAGGGCCACTGCGCCTGCCGGGCGCAGGACGCGGGCGAGCCACTGCGGGCGAGCCCGCCGACGGAGGCTCGCGAGCCCGAGGATCGATGCCGCGATGAGGAACGGGCTCACCACCGCCGCGTAGTGGAACTCGATCGAGTAGTTCGGCCACCAGTCCGCGAGCATGTTCAGGAGCAGGTCCGGCAGCGCGGCCGCCGCCAGGAGCGGCGCGAAGAACGGCAGGACAAGCAGGGGGAGGAGCAGCGCGAGCAGGTATGCCAGGCGCGACCAGCCACCGACGGTGGTGATCACGTCGATCGGTTGGGTGAGGGCGCCGACAAGAGCCTCGGATGGCGTGTCACCAAACCGACCGAAGCGTTCACCGAAGGGTTCGGGCACGCCGTTGCCCATGGCCGGAATGATCACCAGCACGGAGACGGCCGACCATGCCAGCGACGACGCCGTGACGATGGCCCCGGTGATGTAGCGCCGCTGGCGCACGATGATCCAGATGCCGAAGATCGCGAGCGCAAGGCCGACCTGCTCCTTCCCGAGCAGGGCGAGGGCTACGGCGATGGCAAGCACCCAGTTCCGGCGGGCCTCCGCGGCCCAGATGGCGAGCATGATCAGCGGCGCGGCGAAGGTGACCGCGTGCAGGTCGGTCACCACCGCCCACTGCAACGGCGCGTACAGGAGCCACGTGGCTGCAGCGGCCACGGCCAGCCGGTCGTCGCCCAGCCAGCGGCGCCCGAGCAGGAACGCCGGGATCGCACCGGCCGCAACGGCCACCGACTGGGCCACCAGAAGGGGCACCGCAGAGTCGGTCACCCACTGCAGGGGCACGAGGACGAGCAACAGCGGATCGACGTGCGAGCCCAGACGCGAGACCTGGTCACCGGCTGCGGTGGTAGCCATCAGCAGGTCGCCATGCGCGCTGCTCCAGACGGCCTGCACCATGTTCCCGAGGTCGAACCGGCCGGTCCACCAGGCGTCGTGACGGGCAACCGACAACGACGAGAAGACCGCGGCCCACGTCGCGGACAGCACGAGCACGAGCGTGAGCGGCAGGTCGCGCACCAGGCGCCACTCGCGCCAGCGCGGCGCGCCCCGGGCTCCCGCCTGCCGATCCGGCGACGAGGTGGTCACGACCGACCCCGCCCGCGCCCGGCGCCCGCGGCCAGCGCCACGAACACGAGTTCAACGGCGATGAGGAACAACCGGGAGCTCACGCTGAGCGCCACCGCCACGCCCCCCGGCACCTGACGGGCAAGCACCAGCGCGAGGATGGCATCGCGCACTCCGAGCCCCGAGGGCACGATGAACACGAGCATCGAGATCACGAATGCCAGGAGGAATCCTGACGCCACGCCGATCGGGTCGCCGATGTCGGGGCCACCGATGCCCCTCATGAACGACCACACGGCGAGGCCCAGGAGGGCCGATGTCACCAGGTACCAGCCGATCATCAGCACGACGCGGCCGAATGGGAGGAAGACGGCGATGGGCTCGCGGCGCACGCGGCGAAACGCCCACGACGAGACCGGCCCGAACACGCGGGGGTGCAGGGCCACGGCCGCCAACGGCACCGCGAGCACCAGCCATGCCGCCGGCCCCACCGGGCTGCCCGAACCGATGTCGAGCAGCGCCACCACGGCGAGGAGTGCTGCGGCGACGAGGGCGATCACCTGCTCATAGGTCGTGGCCGCCACCGTGACGCGCTTGGGCACCCCATGCGCCTCCGCCATGACCGCGCGGCCAACGATCATCAGCACGTTGCCGGGCACGTAGCGGCCGAGGAGCGATCGCGCCCATGCGGACACGGTGGCGAGCACCGGCGGCGGCGGCCGGTGAAGACCGCCCAGGATGGCCTCGTAGGCCAGCGCCGACAACACGAGCGATGCCAGCGCGAGAACCACCGCGAGCACGAGCCAGCCCGCAGAGGGCTGCCAGTCGAACGACGTGACGACATCCCAGGCATCGACCACCGTCCACACGAGTGCGCCGATGATGGCGAGGCCCGCGGCCAGGCCGGCCCAGCGCACCCATGCACGGCGACCGCTCACGTGCGTGCCCGCCGCTGGCGCGCGATCGCGTCGATGAGGGGCGCGACCACGCGCTCCGGCGTGCCCATGCGCTCATACGTGTCGCGAGCGGCTGCGCCGAGCCGCGTGCGTGCACCGGCATCCCCGGCGAGCGAGACAAGCGCTGCCGCGAGGGCAGCGGGCTCACCCGGCGGCACGAGCACCGCGTCACGACCGTGCACCAGCACCTCGCGTGCACCCGGGGTGTCGGCGGTGATCACGGGCCGGCCGGCGGCCATTGCCTGGAACACCTTGTTCGGCACCACGCGCGAGGCCTTGCCGCTTCTTCCGAAGATCCCCAGCACGACCCCGCTCGCCGCGACCTCGTCGCGCAGGCGTTCGTATGGGACCCACGGCACATGCTCCAGCGCGGCGGGCGGATCACGGCGCAGCTCATCCGCGAGCCATTCGTCGAGCTGCCCCTCGCCGACGAGGCGGATCGGCGGCGTGCCGGGGATGCGCGCGGCGTCGAGGATGACGTCGAGGCCGTGCATGGGTGAGAGCTTCCCGTACCAGAGCGCATGGCACGCGCCGCCCGGCACGGGGGTGGGCGGAAACACGTCGGGCTCGGCGCCCACCGGGACCACCACGATTCGCGCGGGGCTCACGCCGAACCTGCGCACGAGGAAGTCCGCACCGGACGCGGTGTCGGCGAGGACGATGTCCGCGAGCCCAAGGGCCGTCCGATCCGCGGCCGCGAGAGCGCGGGTGAGCGCCACCCCCGTCCGGCCGCGGTCATCACCCAGGGTGTCGGCGAGGGACACCATCATGTCCACGACGAGAGGGGCGCGGCGGGCGCGGGCCACGAGCCAGGCCGGCACCACATCCGGCTGCGCGGGGTATCCCGCCACCACGGCGTCGACCGGACCTGGCAGGCGGGGTTCCCCGCCTGCGAGGGCCGCCCATGCACCGGCCCACGCCATGCCGGCACCGGCAAGGCGCCGCGCCGACAGGAAGCCACCGGCCTTGTGCCGCGTGCGCTCCCATACCGGGCGATGGTGCTCGGTGACCTGCACGCCATGTGCGCGCAACCCATCCACCAGCACCCGCGTACGCGGGTATGCGCGCTCGTACGTGCCCACCCACTCCACGTGCAGGGGGCGGCTCACCCCTCGATGATGCGCTCGATGCGCGACGCCGCCTCGTCCTCCTCGGATCGCAGTCGGCCGCGCTGGATGAGTTCGCTCACGAGGCCGATCGTGAAGAGCTGGATGCCCACCACGATGAGGAGCACGCCGAGGATGAGAAGCGGCCGGCCCCCGATGGCCTCGCCCAGCAGTTTGACGACCGTGAGGTAGATCGAGATGCCGACGCCGATGAGGAACAGCAGCAGCCCGATGCCGCCGAAGAAGTGCATGGGGCGGTGCCGGTACCGACCGACGAAGGAGATGGTGATGAGGTCGAGGAGTCCGCGCAGGTAGCGCTCGAAGCCGTACTTCGACTCCCCGTGGCGCCGGGCGCGGTGGTTCACAGCGACCTCCGTCACGCGGAAGCCCTCGGACGCCGCGATCACCGGAATGAACCTGTACATCTCGCCGGGGATCGCCAGCGCGCGCACCACGTCGCTGCGGTACGCCTTGAAGCCGCAATTGAGGTCGTGCAGCTCCACGCCGGTCGCCGTTCGCGCCACGCTGTTGAACACCCGCGATGGCATGGACTTGCTCCAGGGGTCATTGCGCGTCTTCTTCCATCCCGACACCAGGTCGGCGCCCTCTGCCAGCGCTGCGAGCAGCCGCGGGATCTCCGCGGGATCATCCTGGAGATCGGCGTCGATGGTGATCACCACGTCTCCGCGCGCCTCGCGGAACCCGGCGGTCAGCGCAGCCCCCTTGCCGAAGTTGCTCCGCAGGCGCACGACGCGGATCGGCTCATGGTCGCGGGCAAGGCCGGCGAGCACCACATCGCCACCGTCACGCGAGCCGTCGTCGACGAAGATCACCTCGAAGGGGACACCGGTGCCGCCCATCACCGGCAGCAGCTCCTCGGCGAGCTCGGCGAGCGAGTCGCGCTCGTTGAACACCGGCACGACCACCGACAGCATGCGCCATCCGCTCATCGCGGACGCCGCCGATCACGGGAGCCATCGCGCACAGGCGGACGCGATCGGCTCCGCCTGCTGAGTGATGGCAGGGGGCGGCGACCGCGGCGGGCAAGCCGCTCATCATCGCTCGGCACCGGACGGTAGGGGCCGGCGGCGACCAGCCCCCGGCGCACGCGCGACATCACGAGCGAGCCCAGGCTCCACACGATCACGAGGACCGCGGCGGCGAGGAGCGGCCCGACGATTCCCCGCGCACCTGCGACGGTGGTCTCGAGCAGATACCAGGACGAGTACGGCACGCCCCGGTCAATGCGCCCCGAGGCCCACCAGACGATCAGCACCGCCGGCACCGCTGCCACCACCGCGAGGGCGATCACCTGCCACGGACGCGTCGCCCGCGTGACGATCAGGGCGCAGTGCGCCGCGGGCAGGGCGATGAGGAGGGCAAATGGGCTCACGAGCCACAGCACCAGCGTCACCGCGCCGAGGGCGATCACGCCCACGGCAGCACGGGATGCCACCTCCGCGTCGCGACGTGTCGCCCGATGGCGCACGAGCATCCACGTGAATACGCCGGCGCCAACCGACAGCACGATCGCGACGACAGCCGGGAGGTCGAAGGGGACGACATCGGCCAGCGGTGGCCAGCCGCCGGAGGGACCGGGCAGCATCCCGGCAATGGCCAGGAGGTGGGCCACGAGCAACGCGGCGACCACCGGGAGGAGGCGCCACAGCAGCGCTGCCGCGAAGGGCACGAGTCGCACGCCGGCCCGCCGCAGGCGCACCGTGAGATCCAGCGCCGCAACCAGGATCGGGAGCGCGAGGAGCAGGATCACCACGCGGCTCATGATGGGACGCAGTTCACGTCCGTTGATGACAAGACCGGTTGACGGCGCAGGAAGGGCGTCCGCCCGATCAAGTGAGGAGATCAGCCCCTCTGCGGTGCGGCCCGCGTCGCCGAGGGCATCCTCGGTCGCGAGTGTTCCACTCACGAGCGGCCCCTCGGGGCGAGCCGCGAGCGAGACGGCGGGCAGCCCGAGCGCGATGTATGCCGCCTGGTCACCCGATGTCTGGGGGACGGCCAGCTGGGCGATCTGCGGGAAGGGCCCGGGTGCCGGCGCGACCGGGGCATCCGCGCGCACCGCGGCCTGCTCGGCGGCGGCCATCATGGGGATGGACCGTCGTGAGTCCTGACCGTCGTCCCAGATGTGCAGTCCACCGGGGACCCCGGCGGGATCGTCAAGCGACACCGCGGCGGCCAGGGGCATCCGTGAGAACCGGCTCATGAACCACCGTGCCCCCGCATTCCCGAGGGTGGAGGCACCGGTGGAGACGATGAGCACCGGCCGGTTGCGCGCCACCGTGCCGAGCGCGCGCGCCAGCTGCACGAGTACCGCGGAGCCGCTCTCGCCGCCGCGGACGCCCGGCGGGGTGTCACGCGGCGCCGAGATCAGCAGCGCACCGGGTGCCCCCGTGCCTCCGCGCGCCGGCAGTGAGACGTAGACGTTCTCGGTCACGATCCGGCCCGCCGCTGTCGCCACCGAGAACCGCTGGCGCACCACGCGGCTGGCCCCGGGAACGTCCGCCAGCTCCTCGGCCATCCACGTCGCGGACGCCTGATCGCCTGCGGTGCCGGGAACGCGCTCGGGCGCGACCGTGGCGAGGTTCGCGGCAATACCCCGTGCAGCCATGGCATCAAAGGCCGGTGGCAGCGGGGGATCCGGTGTCCCGCCGGGGGATTCCAGCGTCAGCAGGGCCACGAGCAGCGCCAGGGCCGCCACGAGCCATGAGAGCCGGTAGAGGCGCCCGTTCAGCATGTGCGGGGAGTATCGCACCGGGCCCGCAGTCGGCGTGAAATACGCGATTACAGTATGGGAATGGACGCTCGCCGGCTGATCCTCGTCTCGAATCGCGGTCCAGTGGAGTTCGTGACCGGTGCGGACGGCACCCTGCAGTCCGAGCGATCCGGGGGCGGGCTGGTCACGGCACTCACGGGCCTCATCGACCTCGTGCCCGCCGAGTGGATCTCGGCCGCCATCGAGCCCGGGGACATCCGCATGGCCGGTGAGGCCGACGGACCGTTCCCCATCCCGGGCAGCGGCACCGCGACAACGGGGCGCTTCGTGGTGATCGACCCCGAGGTGTACGAGCGGTACTACAACGTGGTGGCGAACCCAATGCTCTGGTTCATCCAGCACTACCTCTGGGACCTCTCGAACGTCCCGGACATCGGCGAGGATGAACTCACCGCGTGGCAGGACGGCTACCTCGTGGCCAACGACCTGTTCGCTGACGCCGTGGTGGATTCACTCGCGCAGAACCCGGACGCGGTGGTGATGCTCCACGACTACCACCTGTACACGGCGC
Source organism: bacterium (assembly GCA_029977205.1). Taxonomy (GTDB): domain Bacteria; phylum Actinomycetota; class Thermoleophilia; order Miltoncostaeales; family Miltoncostaeaceae; genus SYFI01. Next base: position 37,157 of record JAPOLI010000001.1, on the reverse strand, counting down.
CGATGTCGATCCGCGCCAAGGCGCCCGAGGCGTTCCTGCACTTCTTCGTGCACATCCCGTGGCCACAGCCCGACTACTGGCGCGTGCTCCCCCCGCACATCCGCGATGCAGTCATCGATGGCCTGCTCGCATGCGATGTGGTGGCCTTCCACACACCCCGCTACGCGCGCAACTTCCTGCTCTCCTGCGAGGATCTGCGCGGCCTTACCGTCGACTACTCCGCCCTCACGGTCACCGTCGGCGAGCGCACGGTGGCCGTGCGCCACTACCCGATCTCAATCGACGCCACGGGTTTCACGCAGATGGCAGACAGCGACGCCGTGCGCGCCGAGGAGGCGCAATTCCTGCGGCGGCGCCGGCGTCACCTCGTGGTGCGCGTCGACCGCACCGACCTGTCGAAGAACATCCTCCGGGGCTTCACGGCCTTCGACCTGTTCCTCGACCGGCACCCGGAGTTCCTCGAGGACATCACCTTCTTCGCGATGCTCCAGCCATCCCGCCAGGACGTGCCCGAGTACGTCGAATACGTGGATCGCATCACCGCGCTGGTCAGCATGATCAACACGAAGCACGGCAACACGGACTGGATGCCCATCGAACTGCGGTTCGAGAGCAACCTTCCGCTCGCGCTCACCGCGTACAAGCACTTCGACGTGATGATCGTCAACTCGATCTTCGACGGCATGAACCTCGTCGCCAAGGAGTCGATGCTGGTGAACGAGCGGGACGGGGTGCTCATCCTCTCCGAGAACGTGGGCGCATTCGAGGAGATCGGCCCGTATGCCCTCGACGTCAACCCATTCGACATCGAGGCGCAGGCCGAGGCCCTGCACCTCGCGCTCACGATGCCGTACGCCGAGCGGCGCGCGCGCGGCGATGCGATCCGGCAGGTGATCAACGAGAACGACATCGCGAAGTGGCTCGAGACACAGATGACGGACATCGCCGAGCTCCGCGGCGAGGCCGTCCTGCCGCCGGACGCCCGATGAGGGGCGGCGCCTGCCAGGCCGCGCGCCCTCGCGGTGTGACCGGACCCCGCACCGCGCCGGTCGCTCAGGGGCTCCGCTAGCCTCGGCGCCGCCATGGGTCGTACCCTCGAACTATCTGCCATGGGCGGCGTCCGGCCGCCCGCAGAGGCCGCGATCGCCGCTGCCGCTGCGCGCGAGGCCGACGGCTTCGACGCCGTCTGGTGGGCCGATCACTTCCTCCACTGGTTCCCGCTCGGGATCTGGACCCCGGACCTCGTCCCACAGGCCGCGTCGTCGCCCACCCCGCACACCTGGATGGACCCGGTGCCGATCATCGCGGCGGCGGCGGCGCGCACCTCGACCGTGCGCCTGGGCATCGGCGTCACCGACCTCGTGCGCCGGAACCCGGCGAGCCTCGCCCAGACGGCCCTCACCCTCGACCACGTGACGAACGGCCGGTTCGTGCTGGGCGTGGGAACCGGGGAAGACCTCAACCTCGTCCCCTACGGGATGGAGAACCCCGCGCCCATGCAGCGGCTCGAGGAGGGGCTCGAGGTGATGCGCCTGCTCATGGCCGACCCCGGGCCGGTGGACTACGACGGCCGCGTGTTCCGGCTCGATGGGGCGTTCATGGGCGTACGCCCCGTGGGCGACCTCCCGCCGCCGATCTGGGTCGCCGCCCACCGGCCCCGCGGCCTCGCCCTGGCCGGGCGCCTCGGTGATGGCTGGCTGCCGCTGACGACGGATTCCGACGCCTATCGCGGCATGCTGGAGCAGGTGCGCGATGCCGAGCGGGCCGCGGGTCGCGCAGAGGGCAGCGTCACGGCCGGCGCCTACTGCCGGGTCGTCGTCGCAGACGACGCCGATGAGGCCCGCGCGGTGATCCTGGGATCCCTGCTCATGCGCTTCATCGCCCTCACGCGCCCGTCCGAGGCCTACGAGGCCGTGGGCGCGCGGCATCCGCTCGGGGACGGTGCATTCGGCCTCACGTCATTCATGCCGACGTCCGTGAGCCGCGAAGACGCCCTCGCCCTGGCCGCGGCCGTGCCGGACGAGGTCCTCCTCGGAACGGTGATCCACGGTACGCCCGACGACATCGCGCAGGAGGTGCTGCGCATCCAGGCGGCAGGCGCCGACCACGTCCAGCTCACGAACATGACGCCCCTCGCCGACCCCGCACGCGCAGCGGCAAGCGAGGCGCTCCTCCGCGACGCCGTCGTGGCCATCCGCGCCGGGGCACGTGCCGGGAGCGCGCTGGCATGAGGTGCCATCCCCGACTGATCGCCGTGCTGGCTGGCGGTGCGCTCGTGGCGTTCGCCGCCGGCGCCACATCGGCGTCGGGCGCGGTGAGGATCGGCAACTGGGGCACGATCACCGCCGACATGGCGGGCCCGACCCTCGTGTGGTCGGACACCCAGGTCGCGAAGACCAGGACCTTCACGTACTGGCGCACCGATGCCGCACGCGCCCGGGTGTCGGGTACCCGCATCCGGGGCGTCACCGGCCCGGTCGCGGTGCGCACCAGCGCGGGCCCGATCACGGGAGCCGCAATCCGCGCGACCGGGGTCGCGCGTGGATTCGTGCTCACCGCCTCAGGTGCCCAGTTCGCCGGTCCGGTCACGTGGTGCTGCAGCACGGGCGGCACGGAGGTCGTCCTCTCGAGCGACGGTGACGGTGCGGCGCCGCACCCCTACGGAGCGGGGCTGGATGGCGCGCGCGTGCGGTGGATCGCCGCCGCGCCAGGTGGAGCGGGCGGTGCGGTGCTCGGATCTGCGGACCCCGTGGAGAGCGCCGAGCGCGTGACCGTGGCGGAGATCCCCGGACGCCCCGGCCCTCGCCTGGCGTCGGTCGGTCGCGGGATCGCCGCGTGGGCCGATGTCGGCGGCACGACTGTGCGCTGGGGCACGCCGTCCGACGGCGGGGTCGACGGCATCCGCGAGGCCGCCCAGGGCGGACGCGTGCTGGAGGTGCGCGCCGTGCCGGGCTTCATCGTCTCCGTGGTGCGCAGGGGCGGCTATCGCGTGACCCGCACCGACGCCGCATCAGGCGCGGTGAAGGTGCTGTGGCGGGGCAGCGTGCGACCCCAGGTGGGCGCGGGTGGGCGCGCCGTCGTCATCGGCGCCGGGCGCGCTGTCCTCACCAGCCGCGGGGGCAGGGCCCGCAAGGTCACGGATGCCCGGGGCCCGATCGCGGCGATCGCCACCAACGGCACCCGCGTGGCCGTCTTCGAGCGGGTATCGCGCACCGCGAAGGTGAAGGGACGCACCAAGACGGTGCGCACGACCGAGGTGCGAATCGCCGGGAGGGTGCGGTGAGGTACCTGCGGATGCTGATGATCGCTCTCGCCGCCGCCTGCGGCCTCGCGGCGATCCCGGCGCACGGGGCGGTGCTCGCCGTGCAGGACGACCAGCTGCACAACCTCTCGGGCGCTGCACTCGATGCACGCCTCGACCTGCTGAAGTCGAGCGGCACGAAGGTGACGCGGGTCGACGTGATCTGGAAGTACGTGGCGCCCACGAAGCCCGCGGACCCGACCAATCCCGCAGACCCCGCGTACGACTGGGCCCGCTACGACCAGATCGTGCGCGGGCTGGTCGCCCGGGACATCACGCCGATGTTCACCTTCTACTGGACTCCGGCATGGGCGTCACGCTCGGGTGCGACCAATGCCGCGCCGCGCGCGGCGGATGGCTCCTCCTTCGCCGCCGCCATCGCGCGCCGCTACAACGGCACATGGCCGGACGGTGCCGGCGGCACGCTGCCGCTCGTGAAGCGCATCGAGGTCTGGAACGAGCCCAATATCGGCACGTTCTGGTTCCCGCAATGCCGACGGCAGGGCAAGCGGTACGTCATGCAGTCCGCACGCGCATATTCCGCGCTGCTCGCGGCGTCGTACGGAAAGATCAAGGCAGTCAGCCCCCAGTCGATCGTCGTGGGCGGCGTGACCGGCCCCGTGGGTGGCTCCGCGTGCGACAAGGCCGACTCCTCTGTGGGCACCATCACCTTCTTCCAGGAGATGATCCGACAGCGCGTCCCCATCGATGCCGCGAGCTTCCACCTGTACCCCATCGGTCCTCCGCTCAAGGCGTACTTCGTGCCGTCGTGGAGGACCGTGCCGCAGATCACGAAGCTGGTGGATAGGCTGCGCAGCGGCGCGCCCATATACGTGACGGAGACCGGCTATCACACCTCCTACAACCGCTACCACCGCTACTTCGTGAGCGAGGCCCAGCAGGCGGCCTGGCTGGTGGACACCGTGCGCGCAGCCAATCGGTACCCGCGCGTGGAGGTGGCCATGTGGTTCAACGTGAGCGACAACCCCTTCTGGACCGGCGGGCTCCTGCGCGGCAACCTGTCGCCGAAGCCGGCCTGGGCGCAGTTCCAGGCGCAGGTCGCCGGGACGCCGCGGCCCGCGACGTGGGCCCCATGACCGACGACGCACGGGGGGATGAAAAGCTCGACGACGTCCGGGCCTACTACGACCGCATCGCACCCCACCTGCGCGCGGTCGAGCAGCAGAACTGGCACCTCCAGAGCCGGATCTCCTGCGTGCTCGCGACAATCGACGCCTATGGGCCGGGGCCCGGGGGCCGCGTGCTGGACGTCGGCTGCGGTGGTGGATTCCTCCTCGAGGCGCTCGCCCGCCGGGGATATTCCGGGGTGGGCATCGACCTCTCACCCGAGTCGGTGGAGATCGCGCGCACGCGCCTTGCCGACATCGGCGCCGCGGATCGCCTCGATGCCCACGTGGGCAGCGCGTACGAGCCGCCCGAGGGGCCGTTCGACCTCGTCTGCCTCACCGACGTGCTCGAGCACCTCGAGGATCCCCGCGGCTGCCTGCGCGCGCTGCGCGACCGAATGGCGCCCGGCGCGCTACTCGTCATCTCCACGCCGAACCGCCGAAGCCTCCCCGGCGCCCGGCGCTGGCTCGCCGAGAAGGGCGTACCCGGGATCCGCCTCAGCCTCGCGCCCATCGACAACTGGCAGACCTGGGTGGACCTGGAGTCGCACGCCGCCGCGGCAGGGATGGTGCCGGTGAGCAAGCGCGGCATCTTCTTCCGCCCCGGCGGCAAGGTGGGATCGCAGATCGGCCGCGTCTACCGCTACGACTCCGTACGGAACCTCGAGCGCCGGGCCTCCGGAACGCCGCTCGGTCGCTTCGGCTTCTACATCGTCCTGGGCTTCCGGCCCCTCCCCTGATGCCCACGGAAGGGCGGCGCGGCGTCATCGCGGGCGGCATCATCGCCCTCGTGCTGGTGGCCTTCGGCGTATTCGTCCTGCCGTTCGCCTTCCCCACGCCCCCACCGATCATCACCCGGTTCGTCGCCACGCGTGCCTTCAGCCCGGGCACCGATGAGGGGCGCAGCCAGGCCGTGGTGGCAATCCGGCTCAGCGAGCCCAGCAAGGTGTCCATCACGATCACGGACCCCACTGACGGCAGGCTCCTGGCAGAGCTCACGGATAGCGATCGCACGGTGCGCAGCCGCACCCTCGCCGTGCGCTGGGATGGCACCGACCCGAGTGGCCGCCGGGTGCCGGACGGTGTCTATGCGGTTGACCTCAAGGCCCAGGCGGGTGAGAAGCGGTTCGCGAAGAGCCGGAAGCTGGTGGTGGATACCACCGCGCCGCGCCCCCGGGTCACCGTCGAGAGCGCGGCCCTCGCGTGCCGAACCACCGTGAGCGCCCCGGGCGAGCCTGTCACCGTGCGATTCGCGGTCACCGGAACGCAGGTGACGGCGGGTCCCCGCACGCTCGGCGCCCGCGGTGCGACCACCTGGAACTGGCGCGGACGGGACACCGACGGGGATCTGGTGCCGCCCGGCCTCCAGGTGGTCGAGGTGGCGGCCCGTGATGACCAGGGCAACACGTTCTCCGACGCGCGCACCTGCTGGGTGGGGCACCTCGTGGCCCGACCGGTGCCCGCCGCGCCGTCCTCGGGCGGAGAGGTCGGCGTGGCCGTGCAGGGTGCCGGTGACCCGCAGGTGACCCTGACCCTTCGCCAGCGCCTCGGCTCCCCGGGCGGGCGGGCCGATCAGCCCGTGCTGGGCGACCAGCTGGGCTACTCGGTCACCGGACCCGCCTCGACGACCCGCATCACGATCCCCGACCGCACCCGCCCTGCCGATGTGTGGCTCCTGGCGGCGATTGGATCCGACCGCCAGGCCCTGATCGGATTCCGGGGTCGCGGATGAGCGCCGAGGGCATCCGCATCGCAGCGGCCATCGTGGCCACGGTCGGCCTGGCGATGATGCTGGCCCCGGCCCCGCTGGCCACCTGGGCGCGGCTGCCCGACCGCGGACGACGCCTCGCCGGGCTGGCGACCCTGCTCATCGGGTGGGTGGTGATGGCCGGCACCCTGGTGCCCGACTCGCTGACCGACCGGCTGTCGTCGCCCGCCGGGCTCGCGGTGGGCGTGCTCGGCGTGCTCCTGGCCCTGGCGGTCCTCCTGGCGCTCGGACGCGTGGTGGCGATGCGCCCGTGGACGTGGTTCCTGCTCCTCGGGCTCGCCCTGCCGGTGCGCATCCCGCTGTCGGTCGGGGGTGATGACGCCAACCTGCTTCTCCCGCTGTACGCGGTGATCGTGCTGGGGCTGGCGGTGCTCTGGTGGATGGAACGCGCCGACACGCGCGAACGCATCTGGCCCACGACGCCGCTCGATCTTCCCCTCATGCTGTTCGTGGGGTTCACGCTGGTGTCCATTGCGTGGTCCTCCGACAGCAGCGAGGGCGCGGTCAAGGCCACGTTCTTCTGGATCCCCTTCGTGCTCCTGTACCTCGTGGTGGTCGCGATCTGGCGCGAGGGCAGGGCGCTCCGGACGCTGGCGCTCACGACCTTGGCGATGTCCGTGCCCGTGGCCGTGCTGGCCATCGGCGAGTACGCCGCGCGCGAGGTGCTCTGGAACCACCGCCTGATGCAGAACAACGTCTACAGCCGCTTCTTCCGGGTCAACTCCATCTTCTACGACCCGAACATCCTGGGGCGGTACCTGGCGCTGGCGCTGTTGATCGCCGTTGCCGTCGCCTGGATGCGGCGCGACAGCGGACGCGTGCTCCTCGCATGCGGCGCGGTGGCCGCGATTGATGCGGCCGCCCTGGTGCTGACGTTCTCGCGGTCGAGTGCCCTCATGCTGATGGCGGGACTGCTGGTCATGGCGCTCCGCATGTTCGGATGGCGGAAGACCCTGCTCACGGCGGTCATCATGGCGGTGGTGGGGACCGGGGTGGCCGTCGCCACATCGAGCCAGGTCCGCTCAGCACTCACATCCACCGAGCGCCTCGACAGGGTGAGCGAGGGCCGGTTCGACCTCGTCGGCGGCGGCGTCGACATCTTCCTCGAGCATCCGGTGGCCGGCGGTGGGCTCGGATCGTTCGCCACCGACTACTCGGCGTCCCTGTCGACGAAGGAGCGCGGCCGGACGCGCGTGGTGATATCCCACAACGCGCCGGTCACGATCCTGAGCGAGGAGGGCGCCGTCGGCTTCGCCCTGTTCATCTGGCTGTGCGTCATCGCCGTCCTCGTGGGAATCCGTGCCACCCGTGACCGTGACGAGGATGTCGGCGTGCCGGGCGCCACGATGCTTGGCGGGCTCATCGGGATCTTCGTCCATGCGCTCCTCTACTCGGCCCTGTTCGAGGACCCCTACACCTGGGTGCTGGCAGCCGGACTCGCAGCCCTCGTCGTGGCGATGCCCGCCACGCGACCGGGTGGGGATCCCCGGGGCTCGGATCCACATGACGCAATCGCGGAGCCAGGCGCATGAGCCGGCTGCGCGTGATGTGCCTGTCGAACATGTACCCGGGTCCCGGGGCACCCGACTACGGGGCATTCATCGAGCGCATGTGCGATGCCCTCGAGGATCGCGGGGCGCAGGTGGACCGGGTGGTCATCCGCACGCGTGCCTCCGGGCGCCTTCGCACGCCAGCCAAGTACGCCGGGCTCACGGCGCGGGCGATTGCCCGCGCGCGCCGCGCGGACGTGATCTGGGCCCACTACCTGTTCCCCACCGGCCTCATCGCGGCCATCGCGGGCGGCGCATCGCGCACGCCATGGGTCGTGACCGCCCACGGGGGCGACGTCGCGAACCTCGGGCGCGGCGCCGTGCGACGGCTCTCCGCGCCCGGGGTACGGGGCGCTCGGTCCACCATCTGCGTGAGCACCTGGCTGGCATCGCGCATGAGCCAGGAGGGCCTGCCGCCGCGGGGCCTCGAGGTGATCAGCATGGGGGTGGATGACCGCCGGTTCACGGTCGCCGACCCCGGACCGGCCCGGTCGCGCCTCGGGATACCCGCAGACGCCCCGCTCGTGCTGGCGGTGGGCGGACTCACCGAGCGCAAGAACCCTCTCGGCCTGGTGCGCGCCTTCGCACGCATGCGATCGGCGGATCACCCGGATGCCCGCCTGGCCTTCGTGGGTGACGGGCCGCTGGCGGGTGCCGTCGATGCCGAGGCCCGGCGACTGGGGGTGGACGCCGGCGTGACGCGCACCGGAACCCTTCCCAACGCGGGGGTGGTCGACTGGATGTCCGCGGCGGACGTGGTGGCGCAGGTGAGCCTGGTGGAGCCGTTGGGGGTCGCGGCGCTCGAGGCCATGGCCAGCGGAAGGCCGGTCGTGGGGACATCGGTGGGGGGCCTGCGCGAGGTGGTCCCCGACGGCGTCGCAGGCGCCATCGTGGATCCCCGGGATGACGCGGCGATCGCCGCCGCGCTCGCGCGGATGATCGACGCCCCGCCCTCGCCGACCGCCTGCCGCGACGCGGCGATGGCCCACTCGCTGGCGCACGAGGCCGATGCGGTCCTCGATGTGTTGCGACATGCCTCGGGAGTCCCTGCGTAACGGGGATTTCGGGCCCCTGCTGCTATCGTGCCGCCCCGATGTCGGCACCCACCTCGCTGCGGGACTCCGGCGCGTCCGGGGGGCCCGGCATCCGCGCCGTGGTGCCCGCCCTCCTCGCCGCCCTCGGTGCCGGGGCCCTCGCGGTCTACGCGCCGATTCCGGGCCTCGCGCTCGCGGTGGCGCTCCTGGCCGTCGTGCTGCTCGGGGGAACCTCCCTGCCCTCGCTCGGCCGGGCGGCAGTGATCGTCGCGATGGTCGCCGCGATCATCGGCCCCAACCTCGCGCTCCCCGGGGCGCGAGAGGTCTTCGCCTTCCGGGTCGTGGCCGGGCTGATCATCATCGGGATGGCCGCGTGGCTCCTCCTGGGACGCGGCATCCCTGTCCCGGATGGCCTCGGGGTGCCCATGGGCATCGCGGGGGGCTGGGTCGCGTTCGCCCTGGCGTCAACGCTCTGGGCCACCTCGACCACCGATGCCTTGCGGTGGACCATCTTCCTGTTCCTGATGACGAGCCTGATGCTGGCGATCCCTGTGGCGGCGTCGTCGCGCAGGCGTCTGATGTGGGTCCTCGGGGCGCTCGGCGTCACGTTCATCGCATCGGTGCTCGGCGCGGTGGCGGAGACGCTCCTCGGCGTCCAGTTCCCGGCCAGTGCCCTGACCAGCCGCCTGGGGGCGTTCGCCGCGACGTCGTTCTTCGGCAACCAGAACAACTTCGCCACCTACCTCGCGCTGACGCTCCCCTACCTGCTGGTGATCCCCGTGATCTCCCGGGACCTGCGCCTGCGCATCCTGGGCATCGGCGGGGGCATCGTGGCCATCGCGCTCATCCTGTTCACCGGCTCGAAGGCCAACCTGCTCGCGACCGGCATCATCCTCCTGGGCATGCTGGTGGTCCTCGGCCTCGACCCCGCCATGCGGCGCGCGTTCGTCGCCGGCGTCGTGGTGGTGGGCGCTGCGGCGGTGCTGATCATCCCGTCCCTCTTCGGCGCCGGCATCGTCCCCATCCCCGAGCAGGCCGTGGCGAAGCTCAACTTCGGCACGCTTGTGGCCCAGGTGCAGACCCAGTCCGGATCCGGCGGCGTGCGGTCCTCGCTCCTCGGCACCGGAGTCGACCTCGCGACCTCATCGGGCGGTGCCGGCGTCGGGGCCGGCAATGCCGAGGTACGGGTGCGCGAGAAGCAGGGCTACGAGGGCGTGGCCAACCTGCACAACTGGACCCTCGAGGTCCTGGTGGATACCGGCATCGTCGGGCTGTTCCTCTACGCGTGGCTGTACGTCTACATGTTCGTGGGCAACATCCGGGTCGCGCGACGCACCCATGACCCCTGGCTGCGCTACCTGGGCCTGGCCGGGGCGCTCGCGCTGCTCGGGTTCCTGGCAGGCAGCCTCGGGCCATCGTCGGCCATCCACTTCGCCCCGATGTGGATCACCTTCGGCCTGTGCCTCACCACGATCGTGCTGGCCCGGCGCGCGGGTCCGGATGGGCGCATCCCATGAGGATCCTCATGATCAGCCACATGTACCCGAGCCCCGTCAACCCGACGAACGGCATCTTCGTGCATGAGCAGGTGAAGGCGCTGCGCGACCGCGGGCACGACGTGCGGGTCGTCTCGCCTAAGGGGTGGGCACCGCCGGGACTTGGCCGGTGGTCCGCATATCGCGAGGTGGTGGCCACGGACGAGGTCGAGGGCATCACGGTCAACTACCCGCGCAAGCTCACGCTGCCCGGCGGGCGGCTCGGGCACCGGAACGCCGACGCCTTCCTGCTGGGCATACGGCGCACCGTGCGCGCCATCCACGCCGAGTGGCCCATCGACGTGATCCATGCGCACATGGTCGTGCCCGATGGCTGGGCCGCGGCGCGCGTGGGCCACGAGCTCGGCGTGCCGGTGGTGGGCACCGCCCATCGCGCCGACGTGCTCGACATCCCGGCCCAGGGGGCGAAGTCCCGCATGCGCGTGGCCGAGGCCATACAGACGCTCGACGCGGTGGTCACCGTGAGCCGCGCCATCGGGGATGCGACCGATGCCATCGCGCGGCCGCGCCGCCCCATCACCGTCGTGCCCAACGGAGCCGACGCGGCGGTCTTCATGCCGCGCGACGCCGCGGAGGCCCGGGCGCGCATCGGACTCCCGCCCGAGGGCCCCGTCATCTCGTACGTCGGCAAGCTCGTACCGCGCAAGGGGGTGGACACCCTCATCGAGGCGATGGGGATCCTCGCCGCGCGCGCGAGCGGGGCACCCCGCCTCGTGATGGCCGGCATCGGCGGGCTGCGCGAGCCGCTGGAGCAGCGCGCGGCGGAGCTCGGCGTGGCGGACCGCATCACATGGCTCGGCAAGGTGCTGCACGACGAGGTCGGCTGGGTGATGTCCGCGGGTGATGTCTTCGTGCTCCCATCCCTCTCGGAAGGCCTTCCCACGGTGGTGTGCGAGGCGATGGCATGCGGGCTCCCCGTGGTGGCGACCGCCGTGGACGGCACCCCCGAGATCGTGGACGACGGCGTGACCGGCCTGCTCGTGCAGCCGCATGACGCCGGCGGGCTGGCAACCGCCCTCGCCACGGTGCTCGACGACCCGGCGCTTCGCGAGCGCATGGGCGCCGAGGCCCTCCGCAGGTCAGAGGCCGAGTACACATGGGCCGCCAATGCCCGGCGCATGGAGCAGGTGTACGCCGAGGTCATCGCAGGGTGAGCACGACCGGCGACAGGGTCGCCGTGGTGCTCCAGGCATCCGGCGCAAACGCCCTGGGGATCATCCGGTCGCTTGCCGCCGAGGGCGTGCCGGTGATGGCAACCGACCACGACCCCCGTGCGATGGGACTTCGCTCCCGTCACTCCGCGGAGGTCGTGCTGCCGGATCCGGTCGCCGAGCCCGCGGCCTTCGTCGACGAACTCGACGTGCTCGGCTCATCACTGTCGGCGCGCGGGGTGCTGTTCCCGACGCACGACGAGGCCATTGAGGCCATCGGGCCGCACGAGGAGCGGCTGGCGCGCTGGTTCGACATGCCGTGGAGCCCGTGGCACCACCTGCAGCCGTACCTGGACAAGTCGGCGCAGCACGCCGCGGCGCGGCGCATCGGGTTCCCCGTGCCGGCGACGGTCGAGCCCGGGGACGAGGCGGACCTCGCGGCCGCGGCCGGCGAGATGCGCTTCCCGGTCATCCTCAAGCCACGCGTCGATCCGGCGGGCTTCCGGCGCGCATTCCGCCGGCAGGTGCTCGAGGCCGAGGACGCCGAGGAGCTGCGTCGCCAGTGGGAGCGATGCGCGCATCACCAGCCACAGGTGTGCGAGGTGATCCCCGGCGGAGATGACGCCCTCTGGACGCTGGGCTCCTACCGCGACGCCGCGGGGCGGCCCCTCGCCTCGTTCACCGGCCACAAGCTGCGGCAGTGGCCGCCGGGGTTCGGCACCGCGCGCGCAGCCGAGGCGTGGTGGGACCCCGGCCTGGCCGGCCGGTGCCACGCGCTGCTCGACGAGATGGGCTTCCACGGCATCTCGCAGGTGGAGGTGAAGAGGGATCCGCGCGACGGCCGCGACTACCTCATCGAGGTCAACCCGCGGTCGTGGCTGTGGATCTCCCTCGCGACCGAGGTCGGCGTGAACATCCCGCTGGCCGCCTACCTCGACGCCGCAGGACGGCCGCGCGAATGGCCGGAGGGCCATCGCAGTGACGTGCGCTGGGTGCTGTCGGCGCGCCACCTCCCCGCGACGGCCACCGAGGTACGCGGGCGTCGCTGGGGCCGCGGTGCGGCGGCATCGAGCCTCCGTCCGCCCGTGGTGGATGGCGTCATGTCCATCAGCGACCCCCTGCCCGGCATCGGCCAGGTGCGCCGCATGATTCGCCGGAGGGCCTCGTGAGCACCGCCGCCGATCCCGCGCCGCTTCGCATCCGCATCAGCGGCTGCCGTCCGGCGTTCCTGCCCCGCGCGCGCTGGGTGCTCGAGACCCTCGCCGAGGGCCTCGGCCGGCACCCGGAGTTCGTGGAGGACACGGGCGACGTCGCCATCACCTACGCCCCCGAGCCCCCGGACGAGGGTGCGTGGATACCCCTTCAAGACGACGCCCAGGCCTTCTTCGAGGGGCCCGGGGCGTTCCCCGGAGAGGCGGTGCACCACGCCGGGGGGCTGACGCTGCTCTTCCCCCCGGTGGCCCCGGACGAACCGATCCCCGGGGACATCGTCGCCTCGGCCTTCTACCTCCTGGCCCGGTGGGACGAGTATCGCGTTGCGGACCGCGACCGCTTCGGCCGGCTCCCGTTCGCCCGAAGCGCATTCGCCGTCATGGACGGCCTCGACATCGAGGACCCCGCGGTCGAGGGGTACCTCGCGGCGGTTCGCACCGTGCTCGGCCTGCCCGCGCCCACGGGGTGGACGGTCTTCCTCACCCACGACATCGACCGGATCCGGCGGCGCACGCCGCGCCGGATTGCGGGCATGGTGAAGCGGCGGCGGCACCGGGCGCTCACGGACCTCGCAGGGCATGACCCCTGGGACAACATCCCCGACCTGCTCGAGACCACCTGGCGCCGCGGCCTTCGCGTGACCGTCTTCCTCATCGGACGAAACCGGCATCCCCTCGACGGCACGCCCCGGCGCACCTACGAGCGCGAGCGGCGCAATCTGGCGGCGGCGGTGCACGCGAACGGATCAGAGGTGGCCCTCCACGGGGCTTTCGCATCGTCGGAGTCCGAGGATGCGCTCCGGGAGGAGCTCGACGTGCTCCGCGAGGAAGCCGGGGACATCCGCGGCATTCGCTTCCACTACCTCCGGTTCCGGTACCACGACACGCCCCGGCGCGTCGAGCGCGTGGGCCTCGAGTACGACGCCACCATCGGGTTCAGCGAGCGCCCGGGCTATGCCGCGGGATACGCCCGGCCGTTCCGCCCCTGGCTCGTCGGCGAGGAGCGCGCGGCGCGCATCACTCTCGTGCCCCTCGCCGTCATGGACACCACCCTTCACTCGCACCTCGGTCTGTCCGCCGACGAGGCCCGCGAGCGGGCCCTGCGCGTGCTCGACGCGACGCGCCGATACGGGGGCGCGGTCGGGCTCCTCTTCCACAACACCTACCTCGCCGATGAGCGTGCGCCGGGGTACGCAGAGCTGTGGGAGGACCTGCTCGACGAGCTCAGCGCACGCGGAGCTTCGATGGGTCCCATCGCGGAACCCGATCGTCCCGCGGGCGCGCGACTCGACGGCAGGCGGATCGTGCACCTGACCACCGTGCACCAGCCACGTGATGTGCGCATTTTCCACAAGGAGGTCCGGGCGCTGACGGAGGCCGGCGCCCACGCGTCGGTGCTGGCACCCGAGGAGCCGGTGCGCCGGGCGGATCGGGCGCGGGCGGGCTGGCAGCTGGCCCGCCGCGCGCGGGAGATCGACGCCGACGCCTACCACGTGCACGACCCCGAGCTCCTGCTGCAGGCGCTCTGGCTCCGTCGCACCACCGGCAGGCCGGTGATCTACGACGCTCACGAGTACCTGGGTGCGGCCGTCCGCACAAAGCGATGGATCCCGGCACCACTTCGTCGCCCTGCGGCGATGATCGCGTCGGGCGCAGAGCGCGCGGCGGGCCGGCGGCTCGACGGCGTGGTGACGGCCAATGCGGACCTCGCAGCCCGATTCGCCGTTGACGGCTGCCGATCGGTGAGTGTCGCGAACGGGCCCTTCGCGACGGAGTTCACGGGTGAAGGGGAGCCCGAGGGCGGGATGGTGTTCTACGTCGGGGGCCTCGGACCGAACCGGGGACTCCACGTGATGCTCGAGGCATTCCCGCAGGTGGACGTGCCCGGTGCGCACCTGGTACTGGCCGGCCCCGGTGACCTCGGCGAGCTGCCGCCGGGCGTCGAGCACATCGGCATGGTGGACCACTCCGAGATACCCGGCCTGCTCGCACGCGCATCGGTGGCCTGGACGCCAATGCAGCCCCACGGCAACTACGACCGCACCGTGGCCACGAAGCTGGTGGAGGCCATGGCCATGGCGCGCCCGGTGGTGGCGAGTGACCTGCCCCACATGGCCGCCATCGTGCGCGACGCCGGCTGCGGAATCGTGGTGCCCGCCGCGGATCCCGCGGCACACGCCGCGGCCATCCGGCAACTGCTCCTGGACCCGGACATGGCGCGTGAGATGGGCCAAGCGGGGCGGCGGGCATTCCTCGAGGGCCTGTCGTTCGAGCACGAGGCGGGCGCGCTCACGTCGTTCTACGCCGAGCTGCTCGACTGATGGCGCGCGTCCTCTACGTGTCGCAGTACTTCGTGAGCGGCGATGAGCCCGGTGGCGTGCGCCACTGGCAGCACTGCCGCGCACTCGCCCGCGCGGGGCACGACGTCACGGTGGTCACCTCCTACGTGCAGCACAAGGGCCGCACGATCCCCGAGGAGTACCGCGGGAAGCGCATCGTGCACACGGAGGAGGATGGCCTGCACGTGGTACGCACCTACGCGACCCCGGGCTACGGCGGAGACCGGCGCTCGCGCATGTCGAACTACGCCACGTTCACCCTCTGGTCGGCCCTGGCCGAACTGCGCCTCCCGCGGCCGGACGTGGTGGTGGCATCCTCCCCGCAGCTGCCCGCTGCGGCCGCAGCGGCCGGCGTCGCGCAGGCCCGGCGTTCGCGGTTCCTGCTCGAGGTGCGCGACCTCATGCCGGAATCGGCGGTGGTCATGGGCATGTTCACGAACCCCCGGATCATCGGGGCCCTCACGCGCATGGAGCACTACTGCTATCGGCGCGCCGACCGCATCGTGGCGCTCACCGAGGGCATCCGGCAAGGGGTCATCCGCTCGGGCGTTGTCCCCGCCGGCAAGGTGAGCCTCATCACGAACGGCGTCGACCTCGACGTGGTCCCATCGTCCCCCGAGCCCGCCGTGCTGCCCGTGCCGGACGATGCATTCGTCGCGATGTTCGTGGGCGCGCACGGCGCGTACTCCTCGCTCGAGACGGTGATCGCCGCCGCGGGCCTTCTGCAGGACGACCCGGGCATCCGTGTCGTGCTCGTCGGCGCCGGTGACCGCAAGGAGGCGCTGCAGGAACAGGCACGCGACATCAACCTCACGAACATCGCCTTCATCGATCCGGTTCCCAAGCGCGAGGTGCCCGCATACCTCGCACGCGCAGACCTGTGCCTCCTTCCGTATCGTGACCACCCGCTGTTCGCCGGCGCGCTCCCGAACAAGGTTTTCGACTACCTGGCCGCCGGACGGCCGATCCTCGCCGCCGCGCCCGAGGGGGAGCTGACCCGCGTGATCGACGACGCCGCCTGCGGGTGGAGCGTGCCGCCCGAGGACCCCGCGGCCATGGCGGCGGCGATCCGGTCAGCAGCAGCGGACCGCGCTGCCGCCAGCGCCATGGGCAGTGCGGGACGGGAGTACGCGCTTGCACACTTCGACCGCGCACGGCTCGCCGACCGGTTCGTGGGACTCGTCGACGACCTCGCCGCAGGGGCACGATGATGCCCCGCGCCACCACCCTCCGCTACCGTGGGCCGGACGTGCAGGACACCGTGCCCCAAGCCGCCGTGGGCGGCAGCGCCAAGCGCGCCTTCGACCTCGCCGTGGCGGTCCCCGCCACCATCCTGCTCGCCCCCGTGATGGCGGGGGTCGCCGCATGGGTGCGGCTCGACTCGCCCGGTCCGGCGATCTTCCGGCAACGGCGCGTGGGGGCGTTCGGGCGCCCCTTCACCTGCCTCAAGTTCCGCTCGATGGAGGATGGGGCCGAGGGCCGGGGCTCCGGCCTGCGGGTGATGGAGGGCGATGCCCGGATCACGCGCGCCGGACGGGTGCTCCGGCGGCTCTCGCTTGATGAGCTGCCCCAGCTCCTCAACGTGATCCGCGGCGACATGAGCATCGTGGGGCCGAGGCCGACGGTGCCCGGGCAGGTGGCGCACTACGACGCAGAGCAGCGGCGGCGCCTGCTGGCGAAGCCGGGCATCACCGGCATGGCGCAGGTGCGCGGCCGCGCCGCTATCCCGTGGTCCGAACGCATCGCGCTCGACGTGCGCTACGTGGACGAGTGGAGCCTGGCGCTTGACCTGCGCATCCTGGCCGAGACCGTCCGCGTGGTCGTGCGTGGGGACGGGCAGTACCGTGGAGAGCAGGGCGGGTTCGATCTGGCCGGGAGCGGGGATGGCTGAGCACAGGTCGGTCCTGCTCACGTGCTCGGGCCAGCGCGTGGACATCGTCCGCGCCTTCCAGGACGCCCTGGCGCGCCGTGGCGAGGGCGGCCGCGTGCTGGTGAGTGACCTCGACCCGCTCTCACCCTCGCTGGTGAGCGCCGACCTCGTCGTGGACCTCCCCGCGGTGGACGATCCCGGCTACGGCACGGCGGTTGCCGCCGTGGTGTCACGAGAGGGCGTCGGGGCTGTCCTGCCCCTCACCGATCTTGACCCGGTCGTCCTCGCTGAGGCAGCACCTGAGGTCGCGGACGCCGGGGGGACGGTGTTCCTGCCCGCTCCCGAGGTGGCAGCCGCATGCCAGGACAAGTGGCTCTGCCACGTGGCCCTCGAGGCAGCGGGGCTTCCCTCGCCGCCCACCTGGCCCACAGAGGGAACAGACCGCGGTTCACTGCCCTACCCGATCATGATCAAGCCACGCATCGGGTTCGCCGGCCGCTGGATCCACCGGTGCGCCGACCAGGAGGAGCTCGACTTCCACCTGTCGCGCACGCCCGTGGCCAGCGTGCTGCAGAAGGCGCTGCCGGGCGAGGAGTTCAGCATCGACTGCCTGGGGTCGCTCGAGGGCACGGCGATCGGCGCCATCCCACGGGCGATGTACCAGAGCAAGGGTGGCGAGCAGATCAAGGGCGAGACACTCGACGACCCGCAGCTCGTGGAACTCGGTGCCGCGGTGGTCGAGGGGCTGGGCCTGGTGGGCCCATGCACCATCCAGTGCTTTCGCGAGGATGGGCGCATCCTCGGCGTCACGGACATCAACACCCGCTTCGGCGGCGGGTTCCCGCTTCCCGTTGCCGCAGGTGGCGACTACCCGTCCCTCATACTCGCCCTCGCGGCGGGGGAGGACGTCGCGCCCCGACTCGGAACACACAGGGCGGGCGTGGTGATGACACGCTTCCTGTCCGAGCACGTTCTCGTGCGGGATGGGGACCAGTTGCGGCCCACGACGGGTCGCGAGGAGGCGGTGAGCGGTGGCATCTGATGGCGAGATCACACTCGGCAGCATCTGGAGCGCCATCTGGCGCGGCAAGTGGATCGTCGTCGCCGTCACGGTGGTCGCCGGACTCGTGGCCTTCGCGCTCACATTCACCCAGGACACCACCTACACGGCGACGTCGAAGGTCTACCTGGGGCAGGCCACCACGATGGTGGGCAACCTCGCATCGACGCCCGGCACCAATCCCCTGACCGCCGCCGTGGTACTGAACGGGGACGACGTGGTCGGAGCCGTGGCGAAGGCCACCGGCATGACGCCCTCGGCCGTGCGCTCCCACACCGACATCAACGTGCCCCGTGCGCCCGGTGCCGCTGCCAACAACCAGCCCGCCATCGCGAGCCTCGCCGCATCCATGCCGTCGCGTGATGAGGCCATCCGCCTCTCGAATGCCTACGCCGATGCAACGCTCACCAGCGCGAGCACCGGATACGACGCCGTGCGCACCACGCTGCAGACGCAGGTGCGCCGGATGCGCGCCGAGGAGATCCGCCTCCAGGCGCTGGCCCGTCGCTCACCCGACCCGGCCACGCTGAACCAGCTCACGGATGTGCGCGAGGTGCTCACGCTGTCGGAGTTGCAGCTCGCCCGGGCCGAGCAGATCGAGGCCCCCTCGATCGTCACCCTCGCGAGGAGCGCGGCGTCGTCCACGAGCACCTCGAACCGGGCGCGCGAAGCCATCACCGGCGCCATCATCGGCTTCCTCATCGGCATCGTCATCGCCCTGGCCACGAGCGGCGGCATCCGGCGCGCGGCCGGGCCCGCCTAGCCGGGCGGCGCTGTGGCGATGCTCCCGCGGTCGGAGCGCGCGCTCGCCTGGACCATCGCGACGGTCCTGGGCCTCGTCGCGCTCGCGCTCATCGGGTACGTGCTCATCGCCGGTGGCCTGGACGATGGCGACCAGCTGGGCACGACCCAGGGCTTCGAGTCCGGGGACCGCCCGGCGCGCACGTTCCGCACCGACCAGTGGCCCGAGTATGGATACGACGGCCAGCGCGCTCGGGCCAACCCCGCCCTCTCCCTGCCGCCCCCGTACAGGCGGGCCTGGACCCTCGACCTGGAGTCGCTGCTCGAATTCCCGCCGGTCATCAACGACGGGCGTCTCTTCATCGGGACGAACCGACGGAAGGCATTCGCGATCGACGCGGCGAGCGGCGAGGTGGTGTGGCGGCGGCGCCTCACCGGACGGTCGGCGTCGTCCCCGGCGATCGCCGGGGACATGGTGATCTTCACCACGATCAACGGCTACGTCGAGACGATGGCGCAGAAGGACTCCCGGGTGATCTGGCGCCGGGACGTCGGCACGGCGTCTGAGTCGTCTCCACTCGTCATCGGGAACCGGGTGTACGTCGGCACGCTCGGCGGGCTCATCCTCTGCATGGACGTCCGCACCGGCAGGCTCATATGGACTGCGCGGGCCACGGGCGAGGTCAAGTCGAGCCTCACGCAATTCGGGCCGTACGTGATCGCCGGCGACTATGGCGGCCGCATCACGGCATTCTCGGCCCGGACGGGTCGCATCCGCTGGCGCACCACGAGCCCCGGGCGCTTCATCTCGGGCCCCGGTGCGTTCTACGGCAACCCCGCGGTGGCATACGGCCGTATCTATGCGAGCAACGTCAACGGGCGCGTCATCGCCCTCGACGGCCACACCGGCGAGGTTGCCTGGGTAAGGGTGCTGGGCGACTGGGCGTACTCCAGCCCCGCGATATCGGATCAGACCGTCTACGTCGGCTCGTACGACCACAAGCTCTACGCCCTCAGCGCGGTCACGGGGGGCGTGCGCTGGACCTTTGACGCCGGTGAGCGCATCAGCGGCTCCGCAACGGTCATCGGCGACCTCGTGTGGTTCTCGACCCTCGCCAAGCAGCCCAAGGACGGGCGCACGTTCGCGCTCGATGCAAAGACCGGCAAGCGCGTGTTCGCGTTCCCCGACGGTCGCTACACGCCCGCGACGGGAATCACGGACCTCCTGGTGCTGACCGGGGTCCGCACGCTCTACGGGATGAAACCGGTCCGGTGAGCATCCGGCAGGTCGCGCGCGCGGCCGCCGTCGTCGCGCTCTTCGGGATTCTCTCGCGGGTTCTCGGCTTCGTCCGCGAGATCGTCCTCGCCGGTGTCTACGGCGCCACGGCCGATACCGACGCCCTGGTCAACGCGCTCTTCGTGGTGAACACCGTGGCGGCCGTCCTGCTCTACGTGCTCACCACGCTGATGATTCCGATCTTCCAGCAGGAGCGCGCGCAGAACGGCGCGGAGAGCGCATGGGGCCTGCTCTGGGCCATCGCCGGATGGATCGGCATGGGCCTGGTGATCGTCACCGGCATCGTGGCGATCTTCCCCGAGTTCTTCATGTGGTTCTTCGACATGGGGCCGGAGCGCACGGCCATCGGGGCGGAACTGCTGCGCGTGATGGCTCCGGCGCTCATGCTGCAGGGCTTCTCGGCGATGTTCACGGCGATCCTCCAGGTGCACGGGCGGTTCGCCGGGCCTGCCGCGGTCGGCGTGGCCTTCAACGCCGGAATCCTCGTCGGCGTGATCCTCGGCGCGGGCACGCTGGGCATCACGGCGGCGGCCTGGGGCGTCACGCTCGGCGCCGTGCTCCAGGTCGTCCTGCAGCTGCCCCAGTTCATCCGCGAGTCGCGGGCGGGCGGCGGCCTGCGGGTCGCGTTCGCCCATCCCCGCCTGGGGTCGGTCGCCATGCTCGCGATCCCCGTCGCCGCCGCCTCACTGCTGCAGCAGGTCAACTCCTTCACCGACAAGCTCTTCGCCTCGTCGCTCGAGGCCGGGCGCAACGCCGCGCTGTCGTTCGCCAGCGCGCTGGGCTCGGCGCCGCGCACTGTGCTGCTGTTTCCCCTGCTCACACCGCTGTTCCCGCTGATCGCGCGCTACTTCGCAGAGTCCCGGAAGGACCAGGGCGTCGATGCCTTCCGCCGCGCCGCGGGCATCCTCGCCCTCGTGGCCATCCCCATCTCCATCCTTATCGCCATCGGCGCGAGCGAGATCGCGCAGGTCACGTTCGGACGCGGGAAGTGCGACGCCGCATGCGTCGCCGAGATCTCCGCACCCCTGGCCTTCTACGGCATCGCCGTCTGGGGGGCGTTCATCGGATACCTCCTGAACCGCACCCTCTCGGCGGGCAACCACGCGCGGGAGATCATGGTGGCGACCATCATCACGGTGGTCCTCACGATCGGCCTCGACCTGGTATTCCTGGGGCCACTCCAGCAGGCCGGGCTCGCCCTGGCCAGCGCGATCGCCATCTACGTCAACACGGCGATCACGCTGTGGTTCCTCCGGCGGCGCACCCCGCAGTTGTCGCTCCGCATGCTGGCGCGCCAGCAGGGGCGGATACTCGCGGCCGGGATCGTTGCAGGAGCGGTCGCACTGATTCCCGCCTTCCTCATGCCGACCGATACGGGCACGTTCGCGGGTGCGCTCGCATGGCTCGCCGTGGTCTCGCTGGTGGGCGGGATCGTGTTCGTGGTGTGTGCCCGCACGCTCGCGCCGCGGGAATTCGCCGATGCGCGCTCATCGCTTCGCAACCTGTCCTTCTCGCGGCGCCGGTGACCACGCGGCCCCCCGATCCCCTCGCGCGACCGGAGGGCCTCCGGAGCCGCGCAGCGAGGCGCATCGGTCAGGGGGCGCGGCGCGCAGGTGATGCCGCGCGCGGCGTGCGTGCCCAGACCGCGCTCGCCGTCGCGGCGCTCATGGCGCTCGGGCTCGCGCTGCGCCTCTACGCGTTCGGCGGACTGGAGTTCGCGCTGGGGGCCGACGACGCACGCTATGCGGCCGTCGCGCAGAACCTCGCACACGGAATGCTCCCGGATGGAGAGGCCGAGTGGTTTGGTGCGCGGGCGGCCTTCCTGTGGCCCGTGGCCCTGCTGTTCCGTATCGCGGGAGCCGACGACTACTCGGCCGTCGCATGGCCGCTTGCATGCTCGCTTCTGTGCATCCTTGCGACGTTCCTCGTGGCCCGGGAGCTCGCAGCGCGTCGCCCCGCCCTCGTGGCCGCAGGCATCGTCGCGGTGGCGCCGCTGGAGGTGCTCTGGGCCACGCGCCTGCGCCCCGACGCGGTCATGCCGCTGTTCATCGCGCTCGGGGTCTGGGCGGCCCTGCGTGCCAGGCGCGCCGACCATCGCGCCGTCCCGTGGTGGCTCGGCGGATCAGGGCTTGCGATCGGTGTCGCGTGGTCGGCGCGCGAGGTGGCCCTCGTGATGCTTCCCGTGGTCGTGATGGCCGCCTGGCCCGCGCTGCGCATGGCGTGGGCACGCATCGGCGCCGTCCTGGCCGGCCTGGCCATCGTTCCCCTCGCCCTCATGGCGGTATTCGCCCTCGACGGGCGGCCGCTATGGCCGCTGACTGCCACCGCGGGAGCGGGATCCTTCCGGTCGCCCGTCGAGGGCTGGGGGGCGACCACCGCGTACATCACGCAGCTGGTCACGCAGGCGATTGACCCCCGGTCACCACTGCTGCTGGCGCTCCCGCTCGTGCTCGTCGCGATCGCCGTCGCGATCCGCCGGCGCTGCAGCGCCGCCATCCTGCCTGCGGCCTGGCTCGCGTGGGGCGCCGTCTACCTCGAGTTCGGCACCCTGCTCAGCGTCGACAAGCCCGTCCGGTTCCTGACCCTGCTCACGATCCCGGCGGCGCTGCTCATCGCGATCGCGCTCGACGGCAGGCTCAGTCCGCTGCTGGTACCCGCCATCGCCATCGGCACGGTGCTGGTGGCGCAGCCACGCATCAACGGCGGCACCCGCGATCACAACGTGGTCCTGGTGTCGGAGGTCACCGGGGTGCTCCGGGAGATGCCCCCGGGGCAGGTGCTGGCAGCCGACTACACCTGGTGGGCCAAGCTGAACACGTTCCTCGCGCGGGACCGACTGACCGTCCGCCGGGATGTGGACCCGGCCTATCTGGATGAGGCCGAGCGCGCGCAGGCGCGCAGGCTCGAGCCCCTGCCGGACCCCGCGTCGTATCGCGGCGGCTACATCGTGACCGGGCCCATCACGCCGACCCGCGGCTGGCCGTCGAACTGGGGGGTGGTCGAGCGTGCCGTGGAGCGCATGAGCGCCGGTGCCGACCTGCAGCCGGTGGCACGGGTGGGCGATGCCACGATCTGGCGGTGGACACCCCGCCCCGTCACGTATCGTGCTCCGCGATGAACGCGGCGATCGTCATACCGGCGCGCGACGAGGGCACAGCGATCGACGGCGTGGTGCGCGGTGCGCGGTCGGCCATGCCCGGGTCCCGCGTGATCGTGGTCGACGATGCCTCACGCGACTGCACCGCCGCTCGCGCCCGCGCCGCGGGCGCCGAGGTGCTCCGCCTGGATACCCATGCCGGGTATGCGGGGGCACTGCGCGCCGGGTACCGCCACGCGCTTGCGGACCCGGTGGATGTGGTCCTGCAGATGGACGGCGATGGCCAGCATCGGGCACCCGACCTGCCACGGCTGGCGCGCGCGCTGCATGGCAAGGACCTGGTGCTGGGCTCACGCTTCATCGGCCCGTCCCCGGGCTACCGGATCCCGCCTCTCCGGCGGGCCGGAATGGCGGCGTGCCGCTGGATGGCGCGTGAGGTCGGCGGACTGCATCTCACCGATCCCACCTCCGGCCTCCGGGCGCTGCGCCCGGCTCTGGCGGCACGGATCGCCGATGAGGGCTTCCCGGGGGGCCTGACGGAGACAAGCCTACTGATTCACCTGCATAGAGCGGGCTTTCACATCTCTGAGATCCCGGTGTCGATGTGCGCAGGCGACGGGCGCTCGATGCATGCCGGAATGGCAGGGCCAGCACACCTCGCCCGCATTTCATGGATGGTGCTCGGGCAGGCCACCCGCCGGGGTGCGGCTCCGCCTCGACGGGAGGCTTCTCCGGCGCCCGTCGCCCGCATCTGACGCCCCCTCCGACGTCGATTCAGTGCGTTTCATGGCGTGTAAGGAGATTGTGTGCGATTTACGCGCTGAGCGGGATTTTCCACCCTCGTGCGTCATAGTCGTCGCGTGGAGAGCGGATTCCTTCGACGTGCCGTGACCGGCGCGGTCGCGAGCGCGACCCTGCTCGTGGCCTCTGGCGCTGCGCTGAGCGCCCCTCCCCAGGGCGCCGGCGGGCCTGACCATCAGGCTGCCGCCAATGGGCCGAGCGACCGTTCACACGGTGGCGGCAACGGCAACGGCAATGGCAATGGCAATGGTGGGCGGCCGGGCTCAAACCCCATCCTGAGGCCACCCGCGGAGCCGGCGACGCCTGTCGCGCCCGTGGTGGGACGTCCGGACAACCCCGGCAGGCCATCCGGAGGCGGCGGCAACGCAGGTCGGCCATCGGGCCCGTCCGGGTCGGGTGGTGGCGCGCGCCCCACGAACCCCGTCACGGGTGACGGAGCAGCGTCGGCATCGCCCGGCAGCGCCGCAGGATCAGGGGGAAGCAGCACATCGCCCTCGGGTGCGGGCCGCAGCAGCGGTGCCGGGAGCGAGGCCGGCGGCAGTGGAAGCGGAAGCACAGGGGTCCCGACGGTGCCGCAGGGACTGCCCGTGAGAGGCCTCACCGCCGGGTCCGGCCCGGTGAAGGTGGCGATCTACATGGACCTCTCCGACCCCTCCGACGCCGCCACCTACCTGAGCGTCACTGCGCCACTGCTCGAGCGCATCGCGGCCGATCGATCGGCGAAGATCACCTTCAAGCCCGTGGTGACGCGCAAGGACACCAACAGCATCGAGGCGGCCCTGGCGGTGCTGGCCGCCTCCCGGCAGAACCGCACCTGGTGCGTCACCGCGCAGGTGGCGAACCTCCGCACCCGGCGTGGTGGCGACTGGATCAACCCGACGGTGCTCCGCGGGGTGGCGAAGACCTGCAAGCTCTCCCGCACCCGATTCCTGCGGGATGCCACGACAAAGCGCCTGTACTCGCGCCTGAACTCGATCCGTCGCCAGGCCCGCAAGGACCGGATCGGGGCGACGCCGTCCTACGTGATCAAGGGTGCCGGAGCGTCGCGGACGGTCCGCAACCCGAGCACCGCCGAAGCCGTGGCGACAGCCATCGCCGGCAACGCGTGATGTCATCCGCCACGTGAGCGCCTCGGGCGGTGCCGCCCGCGCGGGCCGCCTGCACTAGCCTTCCCGCCGATGCCCACGTCCCTCGTCACCGGTGGAGCCGGCTTCCTCGGCTCCCACCTCTGCGACCGCCTCCTGGCGGACGGCCGCCGCGTGATCTGCGTGGACAACCTCGATACCGGCACGCTTGAGAACATCGAGCACATCCGGTCGGACGACTTCGTCTTCGTCGAGCACGACGTGACACGCCATCTCGAGGTGGACGAGCCGCTGGATGAGGTGTTCCACCTGGCATCACCCGCGAGCCCCATCGACTACCTGCGGTTGCCTCTTCACACGCTCAAGGTGGGGTCCTACGGAACGCACAACGCGCTCGGGCTGGCGAAGAAGCACCGCGCGCGCTTCCTGCTCGCCTCGACCAGCGAGGTCTACGGTGACCCACAGGTTCACCCGCAGCGCGAGGACTACTGGGGGCACGTGAACCCCATCGGACCGCGCGGGGTGTACGACGAGGCCAAGCGCTACGCCGAGGCGCTCACCATGGCGTACCACCGCCAGCAGGGCGTCGACACGCACATCGTGCGCATCTTCAACACCTACGGGCCCCGCATGCGCCCCAAGGACGGCCGCGCGATCCCGACCTTCCTCCGCCAGGCGGGTGAGGGAACACCGCTCACCGTCTTCGGCGACGGCAGCCAGACGCGGTCGTTCTGCTTCGTCACCGACCTCATCGAGGGCCTTGTGCGACTGATCAACAGCGACGAGCACGAGCCGGTGAACATCGGCAACCCGGACGAGTACACGATCCTCCAGCTGGCCGAGGCAGTGCTCGAGGCGACCGGCTCGTCGTCAAAGATCGTCTATGAGGCGCTGCCGCAGGATGACCCCGCGGTGCGCCAGCCCGACATCACGCGCGCCCGCACGGTCCTGGGCTGGGAGCCGACGATCGGGCTGGCCGACGGGCTGCGGATGACGCTCGACGGCACCACGGCCGCGCACACCGCCCGGGCCTAGACGCCCCGTGGCCGGTTCCGCCGTGCGCGCACGCGGCCTGCGCAAGGCATACGGCGCCCGCGTCGCCGTGGATGGCATCGACCTCGACGTCCGGCGGGGCGAGTGCTTCGGCTTCCTGGGTCCCAACGGGGCAGGCAAGACCACCGCCATGCGGATGCTGGCCTGTCTTTCGCCGCGCGACAGCGGTGAGCTCACGGTGCTCGGCATGGACCCCGAGCGCGACCCGCGTGACCTGAAGGCACGCCTCGGCGTGGTGCCGCAGGAGGTCAATCTCGACCTGGAGCTCACGGTGCTCGAGAACATGCTCGTGTACGCGCGCTACTTCGGCATACCCGGGGAGCACGCGCGGGAGCGCGCCGACCGGCTCCTGCGGTTCGTCGATCTGGACGCCCGCGCGGGGGACACCGTGGTGAAGCTCTCCGGGGGCATGCAGCGGCGTCTGCAGATCGCCCGGGCCCTCATCAACGAGCCCGACCTGATCCTCCTGGACGAGCCCACGACGGGGCTGGACCCCCAGGCACGGCGCCTGGTGTGGGAACGACTACGCGATCTGCGCGCACGCGGGACCTCAGTGGTGATCACCACGCACTACATGGATGAGGCCGAGCGCCTGTGCGATCGCCTCGTGGTGCTCGACCACGGCGAGGTGGTCCGTGAGGGCACGCCTGCGGCGCTCGTGCGCGATGAGGTGGGCGCCGAGGTGCTCGAACTGCGGTGCGAGCGCTCCCGGGCAGCGGAACTCGCCGCGGCCGTGAGCCCCCGCCACGTGGTGGCGGGCGATGTGGTGCTGGCCTTCGGCGACAGCGCCGATGCGCTGCGCGCACGGGCGGATGCAAGCGGCATCGAGTGGGCGCTCATCGCCGAGCGGCGGGCCACCCTCGAGGACCTCTTCATCATGCTCACGGGCCACTCGCTTCGCGAGGGCACGCCGGGCGAGGAATGACCTGCTGCCGGGCACCCGCTACCGATGCCCGGGGACCAGGCCGTACGGCGGTCAGGCTGGGGTCTCGGACGCTGGCGCCGACTCGCCGCGGGTCCACGGCGCCGGTCGGCCGAAGACCGAGGCCAACCAGATGCCCACCCCGTAGAGGAGGATCTGCGGGACCATCAGCAGCAGCATGCTGAGCGGATCACCGCCCGGGAGGATGGCCGCGATAAAGGCGATGATCACGATCGCGTACCGCCACCCCCGCCGGAACTGCTGGGCGGTGACCAGCCCCATCCGGGCGAGGACCAGCATCGCCACCGGCACCTCGAACACCAGCCCGCCGGCCAGCATGATGGTGAGGGCGAACGAGAAGTACTCATCCGCCCGGAGCGCGATCTGGAAGTCGTTTCCGGCGAACCCGAGAAGCCACTGAAGGGCAACCGGCAGCACGAGGAAGTACACGAAGAACACGCCCGCGATGAACAAGCCGGAGACGCCCGCCACGATCACCAGCATCCGGCGGCGCGTCTGCTCGCCGATCGCCGGCACCACGTAGGCGTACAGCTGGTAGAGCAGCACCGGGAGGACGACGAGCAGGGCGGCGCCGGCGACGACCTTGAGGATCACGAGGAAGGGCTCGGTCGGCGAGAGGGCGAGCAGCCGCCGGTACTCGGGGGCGAGCGGGTCGAGCAGGACGTCGAGGAGCCACTCGTTGAACGCGTAGAGCACCGCGAAGGCCACGACGAATGCGAGCACGGCGATGAACAGGCGCCGGCGAAGCTCACTCAGGTGCTCGACGACGCTCAGCTTGTCGTCGGGATCGACCCGGCGCACGCCAAGCCGCCCGAAGAGGCCACCCATGGTCCTACCCCTGCGCGCCCGGCTGGTCGCCCGGCGGAGCGTCACCGCTCACCACGATCCCATCCAGGACGTCCGGGGCGGCCGACGGCTGCTCGGGTGCGCCAGCCGTGGCGGTGGTGACCGGCGCGGCCTGGGCCGCAGGGGTCGGCGGCGGAGGAGCGGGCTCCGCGCCGCCGTCGCCGTCGCCGCTGATCGCTCCCTTGAAGTCGCGGATGCCCTTGCCCACGGCGCGGCTGAACTGCGGGAGCTTTGCCGGGCCGAGCACGAGCACGGCGATCACGAGCACGATGATGAGCTGGATGGGCGAGAGGTCGAACACAGCCACCACAGGCTAGACCCCTCGGGGTGCACGGGCCAGCAGCACAGGACGCTGGGATAGGGTTTCGGCATGCCGAATGACCCTGCTTCCACCACCGAGGACGTCGTGATCCGCCAGATGCGGGACCAGGTGATCGACAACGACCTCAAGATCCTGCAGGCCCTCAACCAGCGGGTGGCCCTCGTGACCAGGCTGCGCTCCTACAAGGAGGGGAAGGGGATGGCGTTCGTCGACCACTCCCGTGAGGAGTGGATGATGCGGTACCTGACGGGCGCGAACGCGGGTCCGATCTCCGATGAGGGCCTCACGGAGATCTACGGGCACATCCTCGAGCTGACGAAGCGGGAAACCGCGGCCTGACCCCGCGGCGCTCCGCGCTCGGCAGCGTCGTACAGCGGGGTGCAGGGCTACCCGTCGCGCGCCGGGGCGTGCGGCCCGGCGCGCGGTGCCTCAGTCGGCGAAGTCCTCCGGGGTCACCTGGTCGAGGAACTCCTTGAACTTCTCGACCATGTCCTCGTCATCCTCGGGCTCGTGCTCGAACTCGATGGCGTTCTCGTCCAGCAGGTCCTCGGCGGCAAAGATCGGTGCGCCGGTACGCACCGCGACGGCGATGGCGTCGCTCGGCCGCGAGTCGATCTCCACGTCGGGCCCGGGCGTGCTCAGGTGGATGAGCGCGTAGAAGGTGTTGTCGCGCATTTCGGTGACGGTGATGCGCGACACCTCGGCGTGCAGGCCGTCGATCATCTCGGTGATGAGGTCGTGCGTCATCGGGCGCGGCGAGTCGGTGTCCTGCAACTTCATGAGGATCGCCGCCGCCTCGGCATGCCCGATCCAGATCGGCAGGAAGCGATTCCCGTCGACTGTCTTGAGCAGCACGATCGGCTGCTTGCCGACCATGTCGAAGCTGACCCCGTAGATGACCATCTCCTGCATGGGGCGATCATAGACGGGGGGTGGGCGCTGCTTCGCTGCTATGGTCCCGCGCCGCGGGCGATTAGCTCAGGTGGTTAGAGCGCATCCCTGATAAGGATGAGGTCCCAGGTTCGAGTCCTGGATCGCCCATGCCCCTCCCCCACGCAGTCGCCCCGGCGGCGGAGCCGAGACGCCCCGTTACGGCAGCTGGGCGAGGCGATCCACCGCGGCAGCGGCCGCGGCATCATCATCGAAGACGATCTGCACGATCACGCGGCCCTTCGCCGCCGCGCGCACCGTGACCGGCGCATCGAACGCGCCTGCGAAGGCGTCGATCGCCTCGTCGGCAATCGCGGGCGCGGGGCGGCGCGGCCTGCCGGACGGGGAAGGGCCCTCGGCGGCCGCACGGGCGAGCGCCTCGGTGTCCCGAACGGAAAGTGCCTGCTCATATGCTGTTTTTGCAACCGCGCGGCGCTTCTTCGCACCATCGGCCATGAGGATGGCTCGACCGTGCCCCTCGGTGAGCAGCCCGTCCACGAGCATCTGCTGGACGTCGTCCGGCAACTCGAGGAGGCGGATGAGGTTGGCCACGGACGAGCGGCTTCGCCCGACCCCGCGGGCGACGTCGGCCTGGCTCTGGCCGAAGTCCTCGACCAGCACGGCGAGTGCCTGCGCCGTCTCGATCGGATCGAGGTCCTGGCGCACGAGGTTCTCGACGAGGCCGGCTTCGAGGCGCTGGCGCTCGTCGGCGTCGCGCACGACAGCCGGAACCTCCTCCAGGCCCGCCATGCCGGCCGCACGCCACCGGCGCTCACCGGCGATGAGCTCGTAGTCGCCGCCGCCGAGCTCGCGCACGACCACCGGCTGCAGCAGGCCGGTGCGCGCGATGCTGTCGGCGAGCACCTGCAGGGCCTGCTCGTCAATCCGCTTGCGGGGCTGCGCTGCATTCGGGCGAATCCGGTCGAGTCCGATGGTGCGAAGACCCTCGCCGGAGGCGGTGGACGGTGGTGGCGCACCGGCTGCCGGCACGACCGCCACCGGGGCGTCTCCCAGCAGCGTCGACAGACCGCGACCCAACCGCGGGGACGGCTTTCTCTCAGCCACGTGCCATGACCTCCCTCGATGCGTGCTGGTATGCCTCGGCAGCCGCGCAGTGCGGGTCGTACCGCACGACCGGCTCGCCGAAGGACGGGCTTTCAGTCACCCGGACGTTGCGGGGCACCACGGTGTCGAGCACCAGGCCCGGGAAGTGCGTGCGCACCTCGGTGACGACCTCGCCGCTGATGCGCGTCCGGGGATCGTGCATCGTCATCAGCAGTCCGCTGATGGCAAGGTCCGGATTCAGCCGCGCGCGCACCTCAGCCACGGTCTCCATGAGCCGCGAGAGGCCCTCGAGCGCGTAGTACTCACACTGCACCGGGACGATCAGGCGATCGGCGGCGACGAGGGCGTTGACGGTGATGAGATCGAGCGACGGCGGGCAGTCGATGAACACGTACCGGTACTCCACCGAGGCCTGCGCCAGCGCCGTGCGCATGAGTCCCTCGCGCCCGTCCCGGCTCACGAGCTCGACGGCGGCGGCCGCGAGGTCCGCGCCGCCCGGGACCAGGTCGAGGCGCGGAACCACGGTGGCGATACGTGCATCGCGGAGGGGCACCCCGTCCAGCATCACATCGGCCGTGGTGGCGGCGTCGGGGTCGGGGCGCTCGCCCCCGAGGACGCCGCTCGTCGCGTTGGCCTGCGCATCGGCATCAACGAGCAGAACGCGGTGACCGGCGGCCGCGATGGACGCGGCCACGTTCACCGTTGTGGTCGTCTTGCCGACGCCGCCCTTCTGGTTGGCCACCGCATAGATCATGCGATGGGGCGCTTGGCGGCCATGCCAGGGCGTCGGGGGTACCGCGCGGGAGTGGGGCCGGTCTTTCTCCACACCGAAAAGTACCTGCTCACAGAGGGAATCGGTGTGACATTGATGTCAGGGGTCGGGGATAGCCCCAGTACATCTGCGGCCGCACACGCCGTCGCGTGGTCGTCCGCCTCGCGCTTGCCGCGCCAGGCCACGACATGGCCGTCGGGGGCAACGAGCGGCGCCGAGAGCTCCAGAACGACGGGCAGCGAGCCCACCGCGCGGGCGCACACCACCGGGAATGCATCCCGCTCCACCTGTGCGAGGGCCTCGCTCCGATCCGCCACGACGCGCACATTAGGGAACGGCGCGGAGGCCCTGCGCAGCCAGTCGGCCTTCCGCCGCTCGCTCTCCACGAGGGTAACCGGAACATCTGGCAGGGCGGCGGCGAGGGCGATCCCCGGAAAGCCGCCCCCCGAGCCGATATCGGCGATTCCCGCAGCCGAGGCGACAGCAGGAACGCGAAGGGCGCTCAGGGAGTCGACCGCGTGCACCCATACCGCCTGGTCGAGATCGCGCACCGCGGAGAGGTTCTGTGGTTCACGGAGCATCGCCTCGAGCACCTCGGCGATCGCCTGAGCCGCGCGGGGGTCCACATCCACACCGCACCCGGCACTGCGCTCGACGATGCGGTCGGCGACCCGTTTCACGTGAAACGGGCGGTCACCGCGGGTCGGGGTGTTTCACGTGAAACACCCCCCGCTAGGAGGCGGCGGGCACCACGACGATGCGCCGGCGGGGATCCTCGCCCTCACTGCGCGTCTCGATATCGGCGCGATCGGCGAGTGCCATGTGCACGGTGCGCCGGTCAAGGGCGCTCATGGGCTCGAGTTCGATCTCCTCGCCGTACTCCACCGCTTCGTCCGCAGCCTTGTGGGCGAGGCGTGTGAGCAGCTCCGCCCGCCGCGCGCGGTAGTCGCCCGCATCCACGAGGACGCCCCGGCGCTGCCCACCCGGGTGACGGCGCACCGCCTGGGCGGCGAGGACCTGCACGGCGTCCAGCACCTCACCGTCCCGGCCGATGATGGGGTCGAGGCCCTCCCCCTCGACGCGGGCGATCAGGCCGTTCTCATCACCGTCCTCGACGATGACCTCCGCGTCCACGCCGAGTCCCGCGACCGCGGCACGCACGACTTCCAGAAGGGCCTCACGGCCGGCATCCTCGCTCACTTGCGCCTCTTCGGTGGCTTGCGGCTGGCGGGCCGCCCAGGCCCGCCCTTGACCTTCTTGCGCGATGGTGGCTTGCGCTTCTTCTTCGCCCCCTCACCCGCTGCGCCCTGGGCTGCCTCCTGCACGGCAGGCGCGCCATCGGCACCGTCGGTGCCATCACCGGCAGCGTTATCCGCAGGGCCCGCGTCATCAGCGGGCGTGCTGTCCGCGTTGTCGGCCTCATCTGCGGCAGGCGCGCTTCCCGGGGGCGGAGGCGGCACAGCCGTGGCGTCGGCGCCTTCCGTGGCGGTGCCGGATACCCCGTTGGCATCGGCGTTTTCGCCCTTCTTGCGTCGGCGTCGCCGCGGGAGCGCCTTCGTCCGAACCTCGACGTCCTCGGTGGCCACCGCAGCCACAGCGCCCGCCACCTCTGCCGGGGCATCGGCGGAGTCCTCCGTCGCCGCATCGTCAGCCGTGTCTGCGTCGTCGTCATCGCTGGACCGCGGCGTGATGAGGGTCCCGCCGTTGGCCTCGATGTCGGCCTCGATGCGGCGCTTGAGCACGAGCTGCTGGCCGGCGGTCCACAGGTTGGTGGTGGCCCAGTAGATGACCAGACCCGCCGGAACGGGGAACTGGAAGATGAAGAAGACGATGCCGATGGGCAGCAGCCGCATGAGCCAGCGCTGGTTCTTGCTCATGTTCGCCGTGGCCGAGAGCTCCGAGGAAATGAGCTGGGAGACCGCATAGACGATGATCAGCGGGATCACGGCCCAGCCGATGTCCGTCAGAAGCTTCGATACGTCCGGGATGACGTACATGAACGACACATCGGTGCCGTCCGAGAAGTCTTGACTGCGCAGCGTGTAATAGAGCGCGATGAAGACCGGCGCCTGGAGCAGGAGCGGCAGGCAGGAGCCGAACGGGTTGACGTCGTTCTCCTTGTAGAACGCCATCATCTCTTCCTGCAGCTTCTTCTTGTTCCCCTTGTACTTGCGCTGCAGCTCCTTCATCTGCGGCGCGACCTCCTGCAGGCGCCGCGCCGACTTGTACTGCTTCACGAAGAGGGGGAGGAGCAGGAGGCGGACGACAAGGGTCAGCATCACGATGGCCCAGCCCCAGGTGAAGCCGACGCCGTGGAAGAAGTCCAGGACAGCGCGAAGTGGTGCCTCGAGGAGGTCGAGCGGGTTCATCGCGCCCCGAAGAGTGTCTGGTCGGCCGGGTAGTCCACCCCGCCCCTGCTCCATGGATTACAGCGCAGGAGTCGCCACCCGGCAAGCACAAAACCCCTGCTCACACCATACATTTGGATGGACTGCACGGCGTAGTCGGAGCACGTCGGGTAGTACTTGCAGCGGCGCGGGAACAACGGCGAGATGGTGCGCTGATACGCGCGCACCAGGCTGAGAGCAACGGCCTTCACGCCGCGGCCGCCGGGGCCGCCCTGCCGACGAGCTCCTCGAGGCGCTCGCCAAGCGCCCCCGCCCCGCGCTCCTCGATGTACTCATGCGCGCCCGGCCGGGCGATGACCACGTAGTCGGTGCCGGCCGCGAGCCCCGCGGAGATCCGCGCGAACTCCTCCCTGAGGACCCGCTTCACGCGGTTCCTCTCCACGGCGCCACCGACGCGCTTCCCCACGGACAGCCCGAGCCGCGCGGGATCATCGCCTCCCCGGTTGAAGGCATAGACCACGAGGTGCCGCCCCGCGGCTGATGTGCCGCGGCGGTATACGGAGTCGAAGTCGCCGGATCGGGTGATCCGGCTGCGCCTGCCTCGTGGGGCGGCGCCGTCCGGCACGGGGCCAGCGGCCTAGGCGGAGAGGCGGGCGCGGCCCTTCGCGCGGCGCCGCTTGATGATCGCCTGGCCAGCGCGAGTGGACATGCGCTTGCGAAAGCCATGGGTCTTGCTGCGCTTCCGCGTGTTCGGCTGATAGGTGCGCTTCACTCGCCTGCTGCTCCTTGGGACGCGGCTGGACTTCGCGCCGCTCGAACACGGCGCACGACGCGGGAACACTACCAAAGGGCGGGCGGTGGGCCCGGGCCACCCGCGCCGGCGCTGCGGCGGGGTTGCGTAGCCGCGGCGGGGGGCCCTCTGCGCGGTATTGCGAACCCGCCGAGGGGGCCTTTTTGACCAGTCGATCGGCGAAATGCTCCACAGGTGTGGAGATACCTGTGGATAACTGATGTTTATCCTGCATATGGGGCTTTTGAGTGCCGCGTCGTCGGGGAGCCTCTCCCGGGGGCGACGCGTTTTTCCCGCTCATAGGTGCCCCGTTTCTCCACAGCCCCCCGAACGCTCGTTTCCGGCCATTCCCCGTTGGTAGCGTCCCGCGCCCCTATGAGCACGGAAGTCCCGGACAGCCTGGCGTCGCTGCACGCCGCAGGCAGCACCTACGTGGTGCGGGTCGCCGTGCACCGCGCGGCGCTCGAGCCGCCCGCAGTCACCGAGATCCGCGACATCGCTCCGGCGGCGGTGATCGAGGCGACCTTCTCTGTCGTCGCGCAGGAGTCCTCGGTGCCGCCGCTCGCGCTGCGCGAAGTGATCGAGAATCTCATCCACGCCGACTTCCGCGACGCGCTCGTGACCGTGCTCGACGCGGGCCGGACCGTCCGCGTGTCGGACAGCGGGCCGGGGATCGCCGACGCCCGCCGGGCACTGGAGCCGGGCTACACGAGTGCGGACGAGGCCATTCGCGCGGTCGTCCGCGGCTGCGGATCGGGCCTCGCCCTGGCGTCGGGCCTCGTCGCGGCCGAGGGCGGTGCGCTGGAGATCGAGGAGAACCTGGGCGGGGGAGCCGTGGTCACCATCACGGTCGACGCCCCGCCGGCGCCCATGCTCGAGGGGGCGCCCGGCCACCCGAACGATGTCCAACGAAGCCTGTTGGCCCTCCTCCTGGAGATGGCCCCCGCGCATCCCGAAACCATGGCCCGCGAGCTCGGGCTTCCCCTCGGCGAGGTCGGTCGCGAACTCGTGATGCTCGAGCACCGGGGTCTTGTCGTGCGATTCGCTGATGGCGGTCGTGTCCTCACCGAGCGCGGCGCCGCAATCGTCGCCACCCTCTTCTGATGAGCGCGTCCGTTCCGATCATCCAGGACGCGGAGCAGCTTGCGTCCATCTGGCAGCAGGTCCTGGATCGCCTGCGCGGCGCGCTGAACAGCGCCACCTACAGCCTGACCTTCGAGCGGGCGCGGGCGCTTGGCCTCGAGGATGGGGGCTTCCGCATCGGGGTCGAGACCGAGTTCGCGCGCGGGTGGATCGTCCAGCGCTACGACTCCCTCGTGCGCGACGCGCTGTTCGAGGTCATCGGCCACGACGTGGCCGTGGTGGTCGAGGTCGTCGGACCGGCAGAGGTGCCGTCACCTGATGGGCACACCCCGCCCGTGGCCCCCGAGCCGCCGCGCATCGAGCCGCCCGCGCCGGCGTCGCCGGCGGACGCGTCCACCCGGCTGCAGTCCCGCTTCACCTTCGACGCGCTCGTGGTGGGACCGAGCAACCGCTTCGCCCACGCAGCGGCGCTCGCCGTGGCGGAGACGCCCGCGCGCGCCTACAACCCGCTCTTCATCTACGGTGGCGTCGGTCTCGGCAAGACCCACCTCCTCCAGGCAATCGGGCACTACGTCACCGACAACCACCCCGGCCTTGCCGTGCGGTACGTGTCTGTGGAGACCTTTACCAACGAGTTCATCAACGCGCTGCGCGACGGGGGGATCCGCTCCTTCAAGGACCGGTATCGCGGCACGGACGTCCTCCTCATCGACGACATCCAGATGCTCGAGGGGCGTGAGCAGACCCAGGAAGAGTTCTTCCACACCTTCAACGCGCTCCAGGAGCACGGCAAGCAGATCGTCATCTCGAGCGATCGCCCGCCAAGCGCGATCAAGACCCTTGAGGACCGGCTCCGGTCGCGGTTCGAGATGGGCCTGATTACGGATGTCCAGCCCCCCGACCTGGAGCTTCGCATCGCGATCCTCCGCAAGAGGGTGCAGACCGACGGCTACCAGATACGCGACCCCGAGGTGCTCTCGTTCATCGCCGCCCGTGTCTCGACGAACGTGCGGCAACTTGAGGGTGCGCTCATCCGTGTGGTCGCCCACTCGTCCATCTCCGGGCGTCCCGTCACCGTCGACCTGGCGCAGGAGGTCCTGACCGACCTCTTCCCGGCGGGCGAGGGCGAGGTGCGCATCGACCTCATCCAGGAGGCCGTGGCGCGCCACTACTCGGTGAGCATCGACGACCTCGTCGGCGAGAAGCGCACCAAGCGCATCGTTGTGCCGCGCCAGGTGGCCATGTATCTGTCGCGGGAGCTCACCGACTCCTCCCTCCCCGCAATAGGCCGGGCATTCGGGGGCCGTGACCACACCACTGTGATCTATGCAGTGCAGAAGGTGACAACTCAGCTCGCCGACGGCGGTGATGTGTACGCGGCCGTCACCGCGTTGACGTCCTCGCTTACGGGCGCGACGTCGCGCCCGTCCATCTCGGGCTGACCCCCCTTCAGGGCCCCGCCGTGGCGGTGTCGGGCCCGCCCCATGCCCGGGTTGGGCGCCGGGCCCGCTCCGAGCGACTTTTCCTGTGGTATCCCGCTATGTGGGAAACGCCCCGCATATCTGGGGATTAGGTGTGGACAACCTGTGGGTCGCGGGCGTGTTCCTCCACACCACTCCCACTCCGCTACCAGAGGCGCTTTTCGCCTGTGGACAGGTGTTGGTGGGTCGGGCTGTTCCCCCCAACCACCCACAGTTCATCCACAGGTGAAAAAGTGTTCCTTACGCGGCGGTAACACAGTGTCATCCCCGGCATCCACAGCACCTACTACCGCCTCTACTAACTTTTCCTTCTTCTATTACGTCGTTGTCACCGGGCACGACATCCGTGGCGGGCACACCCGTCTGGCTGGCCGGTACTCTGACGGCGTGCGCCTTACGTGTCCCCGAGATGAACTGGCCTCCCGCCTGGCGCTTGCGTCTCGTGCCGCGTCGAGCAAGGGCACCATCCCCGTTCTCGCCAACGTGCTCCTGCGAGCCGAGGAGGGAACGGTCGAGCTGGCGGCGACAGACATGGA
>JAPOLI010000019.1 GCA_029977205.1 bacterium | reverse complement strand
GGGCCCGGGAGACGCCGGCGCGCCGCTCCGCACGCGCAACATCGGGGCCACCCTCGCCGTCAAGTACCGACAGCGCCTCGGTGGCGCGCACGATGCGCGCGTCGACCGCGGCCCGCTCCTGGGCATCGCGCTCGGTCACCCGGCGCTGGTCGCGGGCAGCCTCGAGCACCGCCGTGGCCGCCTGATCGGCCGCCTCGGCCTCGTCACGTCGTGCTGCAGCAGCGCGCGCATCGCGCTCGGCGCGCTCCACGGCCTGCTCGGCATCGCGGGCGGCCGCCTCGGCCGCCACGAGGGCCTCCTGGGCCTCCTTCCGCCGTGCCCGGCGGCGCTCGGCCTCCTCCACCGCGGACGACACCCGTCCTTCCGCGACCTCGGCACGCCCGCCAACCCGTTCTGCGACCCCGCGGATGCGCGCGGCGGACTGCATGGCCGATTCGCGCTCGGAGATCACCTGCTGCCGGTTGGCCACCGCCTCCTGAGCACTCGCGCGCGCGGCCTCGAGCCCATCACGCGCGACGCCGACCTCCGCCGCGCGCGCGCGGCGATCGTCGCGGGCGCTGGCCAGCTCGCGACCGGCGGCGACGGCCCGGGCGCGTGCGAGTGCCTCGCGCGACGCGTCGAGTTCCTGCTCGACCTCCGCCGCGCGCTCCGCAGCACGCGCCTGGCGCTCGAGCGACCGTGCGCGGGATGCCAGTTCCTGTGCGAGATCCCGTGCACGAGCCAGGTGGTCGTCAACGTGCTTCAGGCGCAGTTCGGCCCGATGCCGTCGCCGCTTGGGAAGACCCGTGCCCGCGGCCTCATCGAGGATCGCCCGAAGTGCCACCGGCTTGCTCTGGCAGATCGCCTCGACCTGCCCCTGGCGGATGATGGACAGCGATTGCGGTCCGAGCCCACGGGTGGACAGAGCGTCGAGCACGTCCACAAGGCGCGCGCTCCCACCGTTGAGCCGGTATCCCGAGTCGCCAGCGCGCGTGAGGCGACGCGACACGCCCATCTCGGCCGGTCCATCTCCCACCCCGCCCTCGAGCGTGAGCACCACCTCGGCGAGGCCCACGGGCTGCCGCCCGTCGCCGCCCGAGAAGAGGACGTCCTGCATCGCGGGGGCGCGGAGCTTCCCGGAGCGCTGCTCCCCGAGCGCCCACGCGATGGCCTCCGAGATGTTGCTCTTGCCCGAGCCGTTGGGACCGACGATCACATTGATGCCCGGGCCGAACTCGAGGTCGACCGGGTCGGCGAAGGACTTGAATCCCTTGATGCGGAGTCGCCTCAGCACCTCGTCAGTCCACCTCGCCGAGGGATCGCAGGGCGGCGTCGGCCGCGGCGCGCTCGGCCGCCTGCTTCGAGCTGCCGGAGCCCGCTCCAAGCTCGTGGTCTCCCCGCAGCACGCGCGCGTGGAACACGGCCTCGTGCGCCGAGCCCTCCTGGCCGGTGATCTCGTAGCGCGCGCCAGTGCCTCCACCGGCCTGCAGGCGCTCCTGGAGCTTCGTCTTGGGGTCGCGGATGCGCTCATGCGCGTGCGCGAGATGATCCGCGAATGCGCCGAGAACCGCGGCGCGCGTTGCGGGCTCTCCGGCGTCGTGCCACCCGGCGCCGATCACCGACTCGGCCAGTGCCGCCTTGACGTTCCGATGGGCGGCGAGGCCCCGTGCATCATCCCGGCGCGCCGCCGGGGCTGCCGCGATCATGGCTTCGGGCAACCCGCATGCGTCGGCCACCGACGCGCAGGCATCGCGCGAGACGACCGCCTGGCGCATCCATGTGAGATCCCCCTCGCGCCGATCCGGGTGCCGCTCCATGAGCGCGTCGGTGACGATCACGCCGAGCACCGCATCACCGAGGAACTCGAGGCGCTCGTACGATTGGAGCGCATCACGTGCCCAGACGGGATGGGTGAGCGCGACCCGACGCACATCCGGGGAGAGCAGGCCGAGGAGCTCCGCCAGATCACGTGGCCCGGGCCCTGGTCCGTCAGGAACCGGAGCGGGCGACGATGTAGTCGACGGCGTCACCGACCGTGACGATCTTCTCCGCGTCCTCATCCGGGATCTTCACCCCGAACTTGTCCTCCATCTCCATGATCATCTCGACCAGGTCGAGGGAGTCCGCGTTGAGGTCCTCCTGAAAGGACGCCGTCTCGACGACCTCGGAGGCGTCGACCCCGAGCTGTTCGACGAGGATTGACTGAAGCTCGGAAAGGGCCTGCGCTCGATCCACCTTGGCTCCTTAAGGGCGTGAAACGGTTCCGGGAACGGCGAGGAACGTACCAGCGCCACCGGACGGCCCGCGCCCCACGGGACGCGGTAATCAGTCGCCGGCGGCGAGCCCTGCCTGGATGTGGCCGGTCACGTCCCCGCGCACCCCCTGGGCGGCGCGGCGAATGCCGTTGGCCATGCCACGGGTACCCGTGTTCCCGTGCCCGATCATCGAGATCCCGCGCACCCCGAGCAGGTAGGCGCTGCCGTATTCCTCCGGGTCGATGTGCCGGCGGAGGTCCTTGAAGACGGACATGCCGAGAGCTCCGGCCACCTTCCCGCGCAGGCTCGAGGTGAGGCCGCGCTTGATCTCGTGGAAGATCATCGCGGCGGTGCCCTCGTACAACTTGAGCGCGACGTTACCGGTGAACCCGTCCGTGACGATGATGCGGGCCTTGCCCTTCGGGATGTCCCGTCCCTCGATGTTGCCGATGAACCCAGGGGTGCCCTCGAGCAGTTCATAGGTCTCGAGCACCAGATCAGTGCCCTTGCCCGCCTCCTCGCCGATGGTGAGGATCCCCACGGTGGGGTCGTGAATACCCAGGATGTCCCGGCCGAGCACTCGGCCCATCACGGCGAACTGGGCCAGGTACTCGGGCTTGCACTCCGCGTTCGCGCCGCCATCGATCATCACGATGGGGCCAGCGATGGACGGCATCGGCACGGCGAGGCCGGGGCGGATCACGCCGGGGAGCCGCCGGAGGATCAAGGTGGATGCCGCGAGCATGCCTCCGGTATGGCCGGCGGAGATCACTGCGCCTGCGCGTCCCTCATGCACCTGACGGCAGGCAACGACCATTGAGGCGTCCGGGCGCGTGCGGACCGCCTTCACCGCGTCGTCGGTGCTCAGGATGCGATCGGCGGCGTGGATGACCTCCACGTTGCGCGGCACGTGGTCGTGCTGCGCGAGCGCGCGACCAATGGCACCCTCATCGCCCACGAGGAGTATGCCGATGCCCTCGCGGGCTGCCTCCAGCGCCCCTGCGACCGGCACGAGGGGTGCCTTGTCGCCGCCCATCGCATCGACGGCGACGACGACGTCAGACACGGGCCTCAGGCGCCGGTGTCGACGACCGCGCGGCCCTTGTAGTGACCGCACACCATGCAGACATGGTGCGGCATCACCGGAGCAGTGCAACGCGGGCAGCGACCCAGGCGGGTCGCCTGGATCGAATGTGTGGCGCGCCGCTTGTCACGACGGGCACGAGAGGTCTTGCGCTTGGGGACTGCCAACGTGGCTCCTGGTTGGGACCGGGTCCGGAACGACGGGGGAGGTTAGCGGCTCACACGCGGCCCGGGCAAGCCATGCGGCCTGAACAGGTCACCCGTCGTCGTCCGTGGCCTCGCCGAGGCGCTCCTTCAGCTCTCCGAGCGCTGCCCAGCGGGGATCCACCTCGTCGTCAACGCACTCGCACGGAGACGCGTTGAGGTCAGCGCCGCAGCGCGCGCACAGCCCTGCGCAGTCCTCCCTGCACAGGATTGACATGGGGAGCGCCTCGGCCAGGGCGTCCCGTGCCCATGCCGCGACGTCGAGTTCCATGCGCATGGGCCCCGACAGGTACTCGCAGTCGAGGTCGTCATCCGCCTCGTGGGCATCCGCACGCCCCGACGCCTGAAAGTCGCGTGCGTCGACGGCGATCGTGCAGGACGAAGGAGCCAGGCAGCGCTGGCATGGCCCCGTCACCGCCGTGGTGAACCTCAGCCGCAGCCCGATGCCCGACCCCGACGACCCCACGTCGAGCCGGGCATCCACCACGCGGGGGTCGGGCACGTACGGCTGCCCGCCGAGCGTGATGTCATCGAGCGGCACGGGCACATCCACCCGCGCGCCCGCGCCGGGCGCCAGATCGAGCCGGCGGAGGTCGACGACCCCCTCCGGCGCGCCCCGGTGCCCCTCGGACATCGCCTAGTAGTCGCCCGCGTCGGCCTCGTCGGTGACGAACGGTCCGTCGGCGGCGCGGTCATCGGACGGGCCCTGCAGGCGCTCGCGCCCGCGACGCACGGCGGCCGTGAACTTCTCGAGGTTCACCTCGAGGGTGCCGAGCACCTCGTCGGCGTAGTCCTCGGCGCCGAGGCGAACCTCGCGCTCACGCTGGCGTGCCTCGTCGAGCAGGTCGGACGCCTGCTTCTCGGCGAGCTTCACGACCTCCTGCTGCGAGGCCTGGCGGTCCGCCTTCTCCTTGGCCTCGTCAACGATGCGGTCGGCCTCGCGCTTGGCCTCGGCGAGCATCTCCTGTCGTTCCTTCACGATCCAGCGCGCCTGCTTGATCTCCTCGGGGAGAGTCGAGCGCATCTGGTCGAGGATCTCGTACACGGCCTCGCGGTCGATGCGCACCTGGTCGGTCAGGGGCACCGCGCGCGCGTTGTGCACGAGGTCGTCCAGCTTGTCGATGAGGGCGAGAACATCCATGGGGTCGTCCTTTGTCAGGCGGTGGGGCCGGTTCGGTCGAGGAGGGCCTCGGCGACGTGTGGCGGCACCCATCCGCTCACGTCGGCCCCCCATGCGGCGGCCTCACGGACGCCGGAAGAGCTGAGGAATGCCCACTCGGGCGATGCGGGCAGGAGCACCGTCTCGATCTCAGGCGCGAGGCGGTGATTGAACTGGGCCATCTGCGACTCGTAGTCGAAGTCGGCGGAACTGCGGACGCCCTTCAGGATCGCCGTGGCGCCGATCGCGCGGGCATGGGTTGTCACGAGCTCGTTGAAGCCCGTGACCTCCACATTCCCGAGATGCTCGACGCTCGTACGCACCATGCTCTTTCGCTCGTCCGCAGTGAACAGCGGTGTCTTCTTGTTCGATCCTTCGGCGACGGCCACCACGACCGTCGCGAACAGGCGCGAGGCCCGCTCCACGATGTCGAGATGTCCGTACGTGACCGGGTCGTAGGTACCCGGACACAGGGCGATTCGCCCTGCGGTGCTCATGTTCCTTCTCCCGGCGTCCAGATCACGGTGATCTCCGTATCCCCATATCTGCGCGTGATGTCTCGTTCGACGGCGATGCCCGGAACCCCGCCGACCCCCATGATCGCATCACGAGCATGCTCGATGACCACGATCGCACCCGGCGCGAGCACCCCGGCAACGGCCTCCCCCATCTCCTCGAGGATCACGGGCAGCAGGTCGTAGGGCGGATCGGCCAGCACAAGGTCGTAGATCTCACCCGCCTCGGTTGCGGCCGCAAGGGCCCCGCGCCATCCACGGCGCACCACGCGCAGGCGGTCCGCCAGGCCGAGCACGGACGCGTTGGCGGCAATGGCCTCGACGGCGCCCCGGTCGTCGTCGACGCAGGTGGCGCGCGCAGCTCCGCGTGACAGCGCCTCGATGGCCAGCCCGCCGGACCCGGCGAACAGGTCGAGCACCCGATCCCCGCCCACGGGACCGATGATCGAGAACAGGGCCTCCTTCACGCGGTCGGCGGTCGGACGCGTCCCGGTGCCGGGCGGCGCGATGAGCCTGCGACCCCCGAGTTCGCCGGCGATCACCCTCATGCGTCCAGCAGCCTCGGCATGTCGGGGAAGGCGGCGCGCACGGCATCGCCCAGCATGAGATGCTCGGGCTGCTCGAGTCGCGGGTCACGCGCCAGGGCCACCTTGGCGATCCGCCGGGCCTCTGCCAGCGACCGGCGGTCGCGGGACAGCCGCGCAAAGCGCAGGTCCGTGGGCCCGGACTGCCGCAGGCCCATGATGCTCCCCTCCCC
The DNA here is from genome assembly GCA_029977205.1 of bacterium. Lineage (GTDB taxonomy): Bacteria > Actinomycetota > Thermoleophilia > Miltoncostaeales > Miltoncostaeaceae > SYFI01. The sequence goes on along the minus strand of JAPOLI010000019.1, from coordinate 23,766 downwards.
GCGTATATCGAGATCGATGTCGGCCAGCCGGAACCCGTCATTCGTCTGCACGAGCGCCTCCAGTCGACGTACGCCGTCCTCGGCCGCCGGCTCGGCGAACACGAGGCACATCCCCGGATGCTCGCCCCGCCCCACCCGGCCGCGCAACTGGTGCAATTGGGCGAGGCCGAATCGGTCGGCGTCCTCCACCACCATCACCGTGGCATTCGGCACGTCAATCCCGACCTCGACGACCGTGGTGGCGACGAGCACGTCGGTCTCCCCCGCGGCGAATGCGGCCATGGCCGCACGGCGCTCATCCGGCTTCTGCGCACCGTGGGCGAGGCCCACGCGGAAGTCGGCGAACGGGCCATCCGCCAGGCGCCGGGCCTCGTCCACGGCCGACCGGGCGGCCACTCCCTCCTCACCGGGCTCCACGAGCGGGCAGATGACATAGGCCTGGCGACCCCGGCGGAGCTCTGCGCGCACCTCCTCATATGCGGTGTCGCGCTCCTCCTCCCGCACCCAGCGGGTTGCGATCTCCTGGCGCCCCGGTGGGCGGCCGCGTATCGCCGACACCCGGAGGTCCCCGTATGCCGTGAGCGCGAGCGTTCGCGGGATCGGGGTGGCGGTCATGTACAGCAGGTGCGCGGCGTCGGCTCCCGCGCCGACGCGCTCGGCCAGCGCCTGGCGCTGCTCCACGCCGAAGCGATGCTGCTCGTCCACGACCACGAGGCCCAGGCGCTGGAAGCGCACGTCACCCACGAGGAGGGCCTGTGTCCCCACGACCACCTGGGCGGTGCCGGTGGCCACGGCCATCTCACGCCGGTCGCGCTCGGCGCGCGGAACGGTGCCGGTGATCAGCACCGGCGTGATGCCGGCGGGTGCCAGCAGCGCATCGAGGGTGCGCAGGTGCTGCTCGGCCAGGGTCTCGGTGGGCACGAGGATCGCGGCCTGGGCGCCCGCCTCGACCGCCTGCGCGCAGGCCAGGGCGGCCACCACGGTCTTGCCCGCCCCCACCTCGCCCTGCAGGAGCCGGCGCATCGGTCGCTCGCGCCGGATGTCCCGCGATACCTGGCGCGCCACGCGCTCCTGCTCTGCGGTGAGCGTGAACGGGAGGCCGGCGCGCATGCGAGCCGTCACCTCCCCCGTCGGCTCAAGCGGCAGCGCCCGCCGCGCGACCTCTTCATGCCGGCGCACGGCGATGAGGCCGAGCTGCAGCACCAGGAGTTCCTCGAATGCGAGGCGGCGGCGCGCCGAGCGGGGCTCTCGCGCCGTACGCGGGAAGTGCATCGCCGCCAGCGCATCGGCGCGCGTGGGAAGAGCGAGCCGCGCCCGTATCCACGCGGGCAGGATCTCCGGCGCCGCACGGACATATGGCCGCGCGGCATCCACCATCTCGCGCAGCCGGCGCGCGGGAAGAGCCTCGGTCGCCGGGTACACGGGGACGAGCCCCTCGGTGTGGAGACCCTCCGATGCCGCGCCGCCGAGCACCTCATGGGCCTTGACGGTCACCTGCCGCTGCGGCTTCAGCGCCACCTTCCCGCGGATCATCAACTCGTCACCGGGCTCGAGCACGCCGGCGAGATAGGCCTGGTTGAACCACAGCGCCGAGATCGCTCCCGACGCGTCGTGGACCTTCGCCCGGACGATCCGCAGCCCCCGTCGGCGCGTCGGAACCACGGCGATCGAATCGAGGGTCACGCGCAAGGTGGCTTCCTCGCCGTCGGTCAGGCCCGAGATCGGACGCGCGGCGTCGTACGCGAGGTACCGGGCAGGGAGGTGCTCCGCGAGGTCGCCGATGCACGAGATGCCGATGGCCGCGGCGCGCTGCGCCGTCGCGGGGCCCACGCCGGCGAGGTCGACGAGCCGGGCGGACCACCATCCGACCCCGGGACGATGCGGACGCGTTGCGCTGCCGACCGAGGCCCGCTGGCTGCCGAATGCGCACTCGGGGACGCTCACGCTGGCAACCGGGGCGTCGTTGTGGCATCGTGCCCGGGTCGCGGCGCCCGATGCCGCTCCGATTCTCCGACGCGAGGTAACCAGTCGACATGGCGAAGGTCTGCACGTCCTGCGGTAAGGGTCCCGCCTTCGGGAACAATCGCAGTCACTCCATGCGCGCGACGTCCCGTCGCTTCGACCCGAACCTCCAGAAGGTCCGGATCGTGGTCGACGGCACGCCGACCCGGGCCTACGTCTGCACCCGCTGCCTGAAGGCCGGCAAGGTGCAGAAGGCCGTCTCCGGCGCCTAGGACCGGCTCGCCCCTCCCGGGCCCATCGCCCGGGCGGACGCCAGCAGGTTGATCATCGCGACGGCCGCATCCGCGGCCTCGTCGCCCTTGTTGCCCTTGTCCCCGCCCGCACGAGCCTCGGCCTGGGCCATGGTGTCGCAGGTGAGGATGCCGAACGCGCAGGGCACGCCGGTGTCGAGCGACACGCGCAGCAGGCCGCTCGCGGCCGCATCGCACACGTAGTCGAAGTGCGCCGTCTCCCCGCGGATGACGGCGCCAAGGGCCATGATGGCCGCATACCGGCCGGTGGCGGCCAAGGCGGCGGCGGCGGCAGGTGCCTCGTAGGCCCCGGGTATCCAGTGGACATCGACCCTGTCCGCCTCCAGCCCGCTCTCGCCAAGGCGCGACACGGCGCCGTCGAGGAGAGCCTCGGCGATGCCACGGTGGAATCCGGCGACGACGGCGGCGACGCGGGCATCGGTGACGGTGAGGCGCTCGGGCGGCGGGGCGGGATCGGTTCTGGCCATCTCGGTACAGGGTACGCCGCGCCCCGGCCGCCCGCGTACTCGGGCTCGGGTGTGCGACACTCACACAGTGACGCGACTCCGCATGCTCGCCGTACTCGCCGTAGTCATTGCGACCCCCCTCATGGCCACCGCCGCGCATGCGGCGCCCATTGCGTTCTCGAAGTGCCCGGGCCGCCCATCGGTGCAGTGCGGAACGCTCACGGTCCCGCTCGATCGCGCTGATCCAGCCAAGGGCACCCTCTCCCTCGGCGTCGAGCGCATTCCCGCGCGCACCGCCCGCCGGGGCACCTTCGTCCTGCTTGCCGGAGGGCCCGGGCAGGCCGGCACGCCCCTGAGTGCTGACGACCCACTGGCAGGGGCGCTTCCCGCGTGGGACTACGTGATGTTCAACCAGCGAGGCACGGGTAATGACGCGCTTCGCTGCCCCGCCCTGAACAGCCCATCGAGCGAGGAGAGCGTCGCGTCGGTCGGGGAATGCGCCGCCCAACTGGGACCCAACCGCGCCTTCTACGGCTCGCGCGAGAGCGCGCTCGACATCGACGAGCTCCGTGCGGGGCTGGGGGCCGAAGCGTTCGCCCTCGGCGGGATCTCCTACGGCACGTACGTGGCCCAGTACTACGCCCAGATGTTCCCGACACGGCTGAGTCACCTCGTGCTCGACTCCGTGGTCGACCCCGCCACGTTCGATGGCTTCGACGTGCCGTTCTTCGCGTCCACCACGCCTGTCCTGACAGACCTCTGCTCGGGCCGACGGTGCGCGGGGATCACCCGCGACCCGGTGGCCGATGTCCAGACCCTCGTGGACCGCACGGCGACCGCCCCGCTGCGCGGGCGGCGCACCACGCTCTCAGGATCGGTCGTGCGCGACACCCTCGGTGGCCCCGGCGACCAGGCCGCCCTTCCGACCATGCTCGCAGTCGGTGACCTCAACGAGGGCCTGCGCAGCCTGTGGCCCGGGGCCGCCCGTGCGGCCGCGACGGGTGACGTCGCACCGCTGATGCGCCTGGCGACGCTCACGGCGGGCGGCGGCAGCGAAAGCACTCCCAACGAGCTGTCGGACGCGCTGTTCTGGGCGACCACGTGCGAGGACAGCGCCCTGCCCTGGAGCTCGGCGACGCCGCTCGACCAGCGCCCGGCGATGGCTGCAGCGGGCGCCGCGGCGCGTGCGGACGCCTACGCGCCATTCCGCCCGGCCAATGCCCTGCCCGTGTCCAACGCGCAGCTCTGCACGGCATGGCCCGAGGCCGCGACCGACCCGCTGCTGCCCGGTCCGCTGCCCGCCGTCCCGACACTCCTCATGGACGGTGGCCAGGACATGCGCACGCCGGTGGCATCAGCACGGGCCGTCGCGCTGCGGGCGGCGGGAGCGCCGCTCCTCATCGCGCCCGGGTCCGGCCACAACGTGCTCACCCTCACCTGCGCCCAGAAGCAGGTCGCGAACCTCCTCGGCGGTCGACGGCTCTCCACCGCGGCCTGCAACCGCGAGGCACCGATCCCCTACCCCGTGGCGGTCCCGCCCGCCAATCTGCGGGCGGTCAGCCCGAGCGGGGCTCCGGGCACGGCGGGCCGAGTGGCCCACGCCGCGCGGCTCGCCGTGAGAGACGGGGTCCAGGCGATGGACGCCGCCCTCGAGCAGGGGCTCGATCGCCTACCCGGTATCCGCGGTGGCCTTGCCCGCCCACGGGACATTTTCGCCACGACGATCTCGTACTCGCGATTCAGCGCGGTGCGGGGCGTATCGGTCACGGGCACGCTGGCGTTCAACGGCCGCACGTTCCAGGGCACCCTGCGCGTCAACGGGCCCGGTGACTGGGATGGCACCCTCTACCTCGCCCGCGACGGTGAGCGTGCGTACACCGGATCAATCGGTGGCGTGCCGGTGCGGATCCCCCTCGGCTAGGAGCCGCCCGGCGCCGGTGCACGCGCGGCCGGGAGCTACCGGTGAGCGCGGGAGTGGGCTCGCACCCCCAACGCGATGCCCACGAGCAACAGGAGCATGCCCGCACCCTGCCACGCCTCGAGGGTGACCTCACCCCACGCGAGCGCCGCGAGCACGGCGATGGGTGGGGCGAATACCTCGAAGAGCGACACCCACGCCGCGCCCATCACCGGGACGGCCCACGTGGCGACCACAACGGGCACGAGCGTGCCGACGATCGCGATGTAGAGGATGGCGCCGATCACCTGAGGCCTGCCCCAGACCCCGATGTCGGGCAGGACGCCTGTCGACAGCCCCAGGATGGCGGCGCTGATCACGCCGACGGTGAACGCCACGAGGACCGTGGGGCCCGTCCCCGCGGTGCGACGGCACTGGAACAGGGCGGTGAGCAGGACCGCCGCGCTCACCGATGATCCGAGCCCGGCCCACATTCCGACGGAGTCGAGAGCAAGTCCCCACCCCTGGCCGGGCGAGATGGCATAGAGGCCCAGCAGCACCACCGCGATACTGCTCAGCACGAGTGCCGTCACGGGAACCTCGCGGCGCACCATCGCCACCGCCAGGAGCAGGACCGGCGCCAAGCTGGCGAGCACGATGGCGCGCACCGTGTCGATGTTCGCGAGGGACACGAGGAACAACTCCTCCGCGCCGAACAGGGCGATCCCCGCAACTGCCGCGAACACCCACCACCGGGGCGTCGCACGCCGGAGCTCCTCGACCTGCCCGGTGAGCCCGCTTCCCGCGACCGCGCCGATCACGACCACGAGGCCCATCAGAAGGCCGATCAGCGTGACCTGGGCCTTCGGCACCACCGCGATGACCTCCGGGGTCACGACCCCCTCGGAGATGCCGAGGGCCAGTCCGCCCGCGGCGAGAAGGCCGATGGCGAGCATGGTTCCCGGGGTGCCCGGCACGTTGCCCACCTCGCCCGAGCGCAGCGCGCCCAGGCCCTGCATGCCCACCGCCATGACCACGACAGCCGTCTGGTACGTCAGTGACCGCCCAGTCAGGCTGTCGCCGCCGAATGGCCCGCTCCCGTCCAACACCGCGGCGGCGGCGCAGGAGAAGACGATGATCGACGTGATGGCGGCGGCCCGCGGTCCGCCACGCGCAGCGACGAGCGAGGCCGAGAGCAGCAGCACGAGGGTCAGTCCGGCCGCTCCTGCCACGAACACCACATACGCGAGCGCCCCGGTGATGACGAGGAGCCCCGCCACCTCAGCGCGCTGCGCGGACGGCAGTGGATCGCGGCGGCGCAGCCACAGCACGCAGATGGCGGTACCCACCACCACGAAGCCCGCGAGAGTGGAGAGCAGCCACAGCCCGACCACGCCGGCGACCGGTCCGTCATCCCCGGGCCCCAGGGCCAGCAGCGCGGCCACGCCGGCGAGCCCCATCGGCACGGCTCCCGTGATGGATCCGAGCAGGAATCGCGCGACGTCACCGATGCGCCCCAGGCGCAGGTCCGTCCCGAGGCGCCGGATCACCCACGCCGATATGACCACGGCGGCGGTGTTCGCGAGGACCACCGGCACGGTGGATGCACCGATCACCCCGTAGGCCGGCGCCGCCGCAAGACCGCCGATCACGATCGCGGGCCATAGCGCGATGCCACCGAGCAGCAGGCCGGCGAGGGCGATGCCTCCCGGTACCCAGATGCCGGCCACCCCGGAGCCCGGCGCGGAGGTGAGGCTCGATAGCGCATCAGCGCCACCGAACGCGGCGGCCAGGACGATCACGCGGATAGACCAGGCGGCCCAGCCGATGGACGGCAGGGTACGTCGTCGGCGGTCACCGGGCATTAGGCGCAGGATAACCAGCGGCGGCGCACGGCCGGGATGTACAACTGCCGGCCGCGTCGCCCGGCAGCGTGACTACTCGGTCTCGCCCTCCACGTCGAGGTCGAGACCGTTGTGGTGGAGGATGTGCCCCATCTTGTCGCGCTTGGCCTGCAGGTAGCGCGCGTTGTGGTCGCCGGGCTCCACCTCGATGGGGACGCGCTCGACCACCGTGAGGCCGTAGCCCTCGAGGCCGACGATCTTCTTGGGGTTGTTGGTGAGCTGCCGGATCGTGGTAAGGCCGAGGTCGGCGAGGATCTGCGCGCCGATGCCGTAGTCGCGGAGGTCGGGGGGGAAGCCCAGCTCGATGTTCGCCTCCACGGTGTCGCGGCCGGCGTCCTGCAGCTCGTACGCGCGCAGCTTGTTGATCAGGCCGATCCCGCGGCCCTCCTGCGCGATGTAGAGCAACACGCCCTGCCCCTCGGACTCGATCATCCGCAGGGCGGCGTGCAGCTGGTCGCCGCAGTCGCAGCGAAGCGACCCGAAGACGTCGCCCGTCATGCACTCCGAGTGCACCCGCACGAGGATGTTGTCCTTGCCATCCACCTCGCCCTTGACGAGGGCCATGTGGTGCTTGCCATCCACCAGGGACGTGTAGCCCACGGCGGTGAACTCGCCGAACTCGGTGGGCAGCGGCACGGAGGCCCCCCGCTCGATGAGGCGCTCGGTGCGGCGACGGTGCTCGATGAGGTCGGTGATCGTGATCATCCGCAGCCCATGCTGCTGGGCGTACCCGATCAGGTCGTCCACCCGGGCCATCGTGCCGTCGTCCTTCATGATCTCGCAGATCACGCCTGCCGGGATCAGCCCCGCCATGCGCGCGAGGTCGACGGCGGCCTCGGTGTGCCCGGCCCGCTCGAGCACCCCTCCGGCCTTCGCGCGGAGGGGGAACACGTGACCGGGCTTCACGAGGTCGCCGGCCGTCGAGTCCGGGTCGATGGCCACCATGATCGTCCGCGACCGATCCGGGGCGCTGATACCCGTGGTGATCCCCTCGCGCGCCTCGATGCTCTCGGTGAACGCCGTGCCCAGGGGCGTCTCGTTGCGCTTCACCTGCTGCAGGAGGCCCAGGTGCTCGCAGCGCTCCTCGGTGAGGGCAAGGCACACCAGACCCCGGCCGTGGGTGATCATGAAGTTCACGGCATCGGGGGTTGCGAACTGCCCGGCGATCACCAGATCGCCCTCGTTCTCGCGTTCCTCGGAGTCGACCACCACGACCATCCGCCCGGCGCGGATGTCCTCGATGGCGTCCTCGATCGAGGAGAACGGCGTGGTCTGGGTGCTCAGGAGTCTCCTCCCCCGTCGGCGTGCGGGCGCGCGAGCGCCTCCACGTACTTTGCCACCACATCGGCTTCGAGGTTCACCCGTCGGCCCACGGCGTCCGGGTTGAGGGTCGTCACCTGCATCGTGTGGGGAATCAGGGCGATCGTGAATCCGTCCGGCTCGCGGGATGCCACCGTGAGGCTCACGCCATCGACGGTGATGCTGCCCTTCTCCACGACATAGCGCAGCACCTCCTCGGACGCCGCTACAGACATCAGCACGCCATCGCCCTCGGGGGTGACGGCGCGAACGGTGCCCGTGCCGTCCACGTGCCCCTGGACGATGTGGCCGGCGAGGCGATCGCCCACGCGCATCGCCCGCTCGAGGTTCACTCGATCACCGGCCTGCCGGTCGCCCACGGACGTGCGGCGCACGGTCTCCTCCACGCAGTCCACGGCGAACCAGTCGTCGCCCATCTCCACCACGGTGAGGCACGCCCCGTCGACCGACACCGAGTCGCCGATCGTGAGCCCGTCACGAACCACGTCGCAGCCCACCACGAGTCGCGCGCCGGCAGGGAGCGACGTGCGCTCGCGCACTGTGCCCATCTCTTCCACCAGACCCGTGAACACCCGATCAGCCCTCCCCGGCGATGGGCCGCAGCCGACCCATCACCAGTACATCATCACCGAGCCGTTCCACGCGCGGCGATCGGATGCGCGGGGCGTCGGCGATGGCATCGGCCCCATGGCCCCGGGCCGCCATTGGAGCGCCATCACCGCCGATCACGATCGGCGCGACTACCCACGCGAGCACATCCACCAGATCCGCCTCAAGCAGCGCGCCCGCGACCGTGGGGCCGCCCTCCACGAGCACCGACTGGACCTCACGGCGCCCGAGGGCGTCCATCGCCTGAGCGAGGTACTCGGGGCCGTGGTCCGCCGCGGTGAGGTCCACCTCGGCGCCCGTCGCGCGCAGGGCATCCACCCGGCTGCTGTCGGCATCGGGTCCGGCGATGACGAGCAGGGGGACCTCGCCCGCGCTCCCGACGAGCGCGCTTGTGAGGGGCAGCCGCGCGTGCGGGTCGAGCACCACGCGAAGGGCCCCGCGGCCCTCGGGAACCTCGACGTCGCGCGCCGTGAGCATCGGGTCGTCGGCGACCGCCGTGCCGATCCCCACGGCCACGGCGTCACTCTCCGCCCTCCAGCGGTGCACGAGCGAACGTGCCTCGGGCCCCGAGATCCAGCGCGTGTTCCCGGTGCGCGTGGCGACGCGCCCGTCGAGCGACGCGGCCATCTTCAGGATCACCTCGGGGCGGCCGGTCGCCGCCCACGTGAGGAACGCCGAGGCCGCCTCGCGCGCGCGGGCGGCGTCCTCCCCGTCCGCCACGGCGACCTCGATGCCGGCAGCCTCCAGCACCCGCACGCCCTCGCCGCGGGTGCGCTCCAGCGGATCGAGTGCACCCACCACCACCCGTGCGATGCCGGCATCGATGATGGCCTGGGTGCACGGCCCGGTCCGACCGGTGTGGCTGCAGGGCTCCAGCGTGCAGATGAGCGTCGCGCCGCGCACGGCGTCGCCCGCAGCGGCGATGGCGACAGGCTCGGCATGAGCGAGGCCCGGCCCGTCGTGCCAGCCCTCCCCCACCACCTGATCGCCCCGCAGGACCACCGCGCCCACGGCGGGGTTCGGGCTCACGTGACCGCGACCGCGCTCCGCCAGCTCGCAGGCGCGGATCAGGTGGGTGCGCTCGCTCGCACTCGGACGCCCGGGAGGGCTCACGCCGATGCGACCCGCTCCGCCAGGTCGGCGTAGGTCGCCACGGGATCGTCGGTCCCGAAGATGGCTGATGCCGAGACCAGCAGGTCTGCGCCGGACGCTCGCGCGTCCGCGATGTTCGCGGGACCGATGCCGCCGTCCACCTGAACGGCCGCACGCGCCGGCAGCATGTCGCGCAGCGCGCCGAGGCGAACGAGGGTCTCCGGGATGAACGATTGCCCGCTGAAGCCCGGGTTCACGCCCATGCAGTTGACGTAGTCGAGTTGCCCCACGAGTGGCAGGACACTCTCCACCGGGGTCCCCGGGTTGACCGCGAGCCCCGCGAGGCACCCGGCCGCGCGGATCTCCGCGAGCAGCTGGTGCGGGTGCGGATCGGCCTCCACGTGCACGCTGATCATGTCGGCGTGCGGGGCGTACCACCCGATGGCCTCGCGCGGGTTCTCCACCATCAGGTGCACATCCACGAGGCCGCCCGCCGGGCGCACGAGGCCGGCGACTGCGCCCGTGGTCTCGGTGCCGAGCATGAGGTTCGGCACGAACCGGCCATCCATCACGTCGACGTGGAACACGCGCGCGCCGGCGTCGAGCAGCGCGGAGACCTGCTCGCCGAGCCGCAGCGGGTCCGCGGACATCAGCGAGGGGCACACCGCGGGCGTGGTGGGCATCTCGGGCATCGAGGGCAGGTTATCGGCCCCGGAGCCTGGCCACGAAGAAGCCGTCCGTTCCGTGGACGTGGGGCAGCAGGCGCAGGGCCCCCGCAAGATCCGGTGACCCCATGCCCGGGAACTCCCCCGAGAGGTCGTCCACCGGCAGGCCCATGGCACGCACGACGTCCTCATCCTCCTCGCGGAGGAGGCTGCAGGTCGAGTACACGACCCGCCCGCCCGGGCGCACCACCTCGAGCGCGCGGGAGAGCAGCCCCGTCTGGATCTCCACCAGCGCCGGCAGTGCCTCACGGCGACGGCGCCACCGGGCATCGGGACGCGCCGCGAGCACGCCGGTCCCGGTACAGGGCGCGTCCACGAGCACGGCATCGAAGGCACCCCCGGGAAGGTCGACCTCACGGCCGTCGCCTTCCAGCACGCTCATCCGGGCACCCATCCGGGCGGCCGTCTCGCGCAGCGCGCGGGCGCGCGCGGGATGCAGCTCCACGGCCACGATCTCGGCCTCGCCACCGGCCAGGGCCGCCAGCTGCGTGGCCTTGGCCCCGGGCGCCGCGCAGAGGTCGAGCACGCGCTCGCCCGGCTGGGGCATCAGCGCGCGTGCGGGAAGCATCGATGCCCGGCTCTGGGCCATCACCCGGCCGTCCGCCCATAGGGCGGAATCCTCGAGGGCGAACGGCTCCTCGAGCACCATGGCCTCGGGGATCAGCGGGTCCGCATGCCACGGCGGCAGCTCCTCCGCCGCCACGTCACGGGGGCCGCGCAGCGTGTTCCATCGCACCGCGGACTCCGGCGCGGTGTTCGCCGCCACCATGACGGCCTCGGCATCCTCGGCCCCCAGCGAATCGACGAGGCCACGCGCGATCCAGTCGGGGAACGAGTGGCGAAGCGCGATGTCCGTCGGCTCGATGCCCGCGATGCGCTGCGCGCCCTCGGCCGCGATGCGGCGCAGCACGGCGTTGACCAGCCCCGCGCGCGCGGCGCCCTTGCCGGAGGGCCCCGGAAGCGAGCGGGCCAAGGTGGCCGCCTCGTTGACGGCGGCGAAGTCGGGGGTGCCGTCCGACGCGAGGATCTCGTACGCACCGAGGCGCAGCACGTCGCGCACCGCGGGCTCGATGCGATCGGGCCGCTCCGCCACGCCATCGATGAGCCAGTCGAGCAGGCGCCGCATCTGCACCGCGCCGAATGCCAGGCGCTGCGCCTGCTGGCGGTCGCGCGGGTCGACGCGCGCGCGGGCGCACTCCGCCGTGAGGGCCCGATCCGCATAGGCGCCCTCATCCACGCGCCGCAGCACGCCCAAGGCGATCCGGCGCGCCGGTGATGCCTGCGCGCGCTGCTCGCGGGGGTTACGGGGACGTGAGCGCGAGCTCACCGCGATACCCCCTTAGGAACGCGTCGGCGTGCATCCGGCCCTTGCCCGGGGGCTGCAGCTCCACGATCTCGAGCCCGCCGGACGCCGTCCCCAGAACGAGTCGTCCCGAATCGCGGACGAGGCCGGGAACCGCCGCCGCGTTCGTGGGCTTCACCGACCAGACCTTGAACTGCTGCCCGTCGATGCCGAGCGTCGCGCCGATGTGCGGAGAGAGCGCCCGTACCTGGTTGCGGATGTCCACTGCGGTCCTGGCCGGATCGATCGGGCGGTCCTCATCCGTGATCTTCGGGGCGAGCGACGCCCCCGCATCGGGCTGCGGAGTGCTCACCAGCGCCCCCGCCTCGATGGCGTCCAGCGCCCTCACGACAGCGGGACCGGACGCCTCCGCCATGTTCATGAGCAGCGCTCCGGCATCGTCACCTCGGGCGAGCGGAACCGGGACCGCCTCGATGATGGGCCCGGTGTCGAGGCCCTCGTCCATCAGCATGATCGTCGCTCCGGTCTCCTCGACCCCGTCCATCAGCTGGCGCTCCACGGGAGCGGCGCCCCTGTACGCGGGAAGCAGCGAGTAGTGGACGTTGACGCACGGCCAGCCGCCGAGGACGTCCTCCCGCAGGATCTGCCCGAACGCGGCCACCACGAGCGCACCGGCATCGGCGTCGCGCATCACCTGCAGCGCGTCGGCGTCGTTGATGGAGTCCGGCTTCAGCGTGGGGATCCCCGCGGCATCCGCCGCCTCGCCCACGGGGGTCGGCACGGGTGTGCGGCCGCGCCCACGGGGGCGGTCGCCCCGGGTGATGACCAGCACGACGTCGTGGCGTGATGCGGTGAGCGCCTGCAGCACCGGCACGGCGGGCGCGGGGCTGCCCGCGAACATGACCCTCATGGGTGCGTGGTCCTAGGCGCTCGGGAGCAGCGACTCGCGCAGCTCGGCGAGGGCCGCCCGGCGGTCCTCGGGGGTCGCGCGGTCGAGGATGAGGATTCCATCGAGGTGATCGATCTCGTGCTGGACCACGCGCGATGCGAACCCCTCGAGATCGGCCTCGAATTCCGTGCCGTTGAGGTCCTGCGCGCGGATGCGGATCGTGACGGCCCGCGGCACGTCCACGTTGACCTCGCCGATGGACAGGCAGCCCTCGGTGGCGATCTCCTCCTCCTCGCTGCGCGCGATGACCTCGGGGTTCACCAGCGCGTGAGCCGGCTCGTCCTCATAGGGCTGCACCACGATCAGGCGGCGCAGGCGACCCAGTTGCGGGGCCGCCAGGCCCACACCACGGCCCTCCCCCATGATCCTCACCATCTCATGGGCCTCGGCCACCAGGGCCTCGTCAAACACCTCGACGCGGTCCGCGGGCGTGCGCAGCACGGGGTCACCGTACTGGCGGATGGACTCGAGCGCGGCGAGGCGCGCGGCTTCGCGCTCGGGGTCGTCGAAGGAGCGTCGCGACATGGCGTGAGGGTACCACCGGTCCACATGCCCGCAGGCGGTCCCGCGCCTGTGGCGACGTGCGTGCTAACCGGGTGCGCGAAGCGTGCCGGGTCGCGCGGCCGACAGGGCGTCGGCGTACCGGGCGGGGGCGCCGCCGGTGCCACGGAGCACGAGAACGCGGCCCGGCTCGCCGGCGCGCGCACCCGGCACCTGCGTGATCGCCCAGGTGTCCCCCTGCTGCAGGAAGTCACCGGGTGCCCGTGCGACAACCGCAGCTCCGTCGCCGTCGAGTCCGACCGCGATCACGGTGAGGCCACGCGCCGTCAGCGCCCGGATGACATCTGCCCCGATGCCGGCCGGGGTGCGACCCGCGCCCGCCCTCACGGCGAACGCAGTGGCGGCATCGAGGGACGTCGCCGCGACGCGGTCGGCGGTCGCCGTGCCGGGTACGGCACCGTCGGGCGCATCCGTGCCCGCGACCTCACCGCCCGGCGTGGGGATCAATGGGAGAGGCGGGCGTGCGGGCGCCGTCGCGGCGTCGGGCCCCCCGGCGCTCATGAGCGCGAAGGCACCGACCGCACCCCCGACGAGCAGCGCCGATGCGGCGGCCAGCGACACCACGCCCGACCCCCGGCGCACCGGGCGTGCGCGATGCGGGCGACGCATCCATCCGCGTCCGGCACGGATGTGGCCCGGCGGCACCGCGGCAGCGGGAGCACCCGGGTGGGGCACCGTGGCATCGGGATCGGGCAGCGCGGCAGCGATGCGCTCCACGAGCACCGTTGCCGAGTGGGGCCTGTCGCGCGGATCCTTCGCCAGGCCGGTCTGGAGCACGCGTTCGGCGCGGCGCGGCAGGTCGGGACGGAGCGAGCGGGCCCGCGGCGGCGTGCGCTCGAGGTGCGCGAACAGGATGGTTCCGACCTCGCCATCGGGGAATGGCCGGCGGCCCGTGATGCACTCGAAGGCCATGCATCCGAAGGCGTAGAGATCGGCCGCCGCACCGGCCCGCTCGCCCCCGATGACCTCGGGCGCCATGTACGCCGCGGTCCCGATCATCTGGCCCGGCACGGTGGTGGTGCTGCCCACCGCCCGCGCCACGCCGAAGTCCGCAAGCCAGGCGTGGCCGTCGGGCTCGAGGAGCACGTTGGCCGGCTTCACGTCACGGTGCACCCGCCCCTCGGCGTGGGCCGCGTCGAGGGCTGACGCGATCTGGCGCAGGACCGACAGCGCCACCGCATCATCCAGCGGACCCCGCGCGATCACGTCGGCAAGCGTTCCCCCGCGGGCAAGGTGCATGACGATCCATCCCGCGCCATCCGATTCGCCGGCGTCGAGGACCGGGATCACATTGGGGTGCGCGAGGGCAACCAGGGCCTCGTGCTCCCGCCGGAACCTGACCCGGAAGGCCGGGTCGTCCCAGACATGGGGGTGGAACACCTTGATCGCGACCTCGCGCCCCGACGCCATATCGGTGGCGTGGTGCACAGTCGCCTGCCCGCCGCGAGCCAGTGGCTCGCCGACGGCCCAGCGGCCGGCAACGGTTGCGTGTGTCGCGCCCGCCCCGGCCGTGATCGCTACCTCTTCCTCGGGAGAAGGCGGCGCGCGGTCGCCAGGGAGCCCGATGCAGCCGCCTCCCAGTCCGCGTCGGAGCCGATGGCCACCTCACCTTGCCCCTCAACCGCCAGGCGGGCTGCGCCCCCGCGGATGACCAACTCGGCCATGGTGTCGCCGGTGCGCGGGAAGATCGCCGTGGCGCCGTCCGCCGCCTGGTCGATGCGCGGGGCGGGTGACAGGTCGTTGAGCCCGAAGAAGGCCGCGGTCACGGCCTCGCGGGCCTCGAGCGGCACGGTGGGCACGATGTCCTCGAGCCGGTACAGCTCGGCGACGTTGGGCGTGAGGAAGTACTCGGCCTGCTGCAGCACCGCGAGGTCGACGCCCTCCGCCTGGCCGCGCTCCGGACGCTCCTGCACCCAGTCGCGCACGCGCAGCCACGAGCAGTAGCGCGTCTCCGCACCGGACGCGGCAACGGCGTCCATGTACGGGCCCGGCTTGCGGTCGGCGGTGATGCCCATCACGATCACGCGACCGTAGTCCGCCAGTGCCTCCGCAGCGAGCGCCAGGCGGTCCGCGATGTCGCCCTGGAACGTCAGCGACGTCTGCACCGCCAGCGCCCATGCCTTGTCGCGGTCCTGCACGACGATGTCGATGACGTCACCACCCGCCGGCGCGAACTCGCGCACGATCGCCGTGTCGACGCCGTCGATGTCCTCATCGAGGAACTCCCGCATCAACGCTGTTCGGTGTGCGGGCCCGCAGAGGGCCAGCACGGAGGCGAGGACGTGGGTCCACTGGGCACGGGGCTCGGACTGGGACGCGAAGAGTCGCGGGGCAGGCATCGGAATGACCTCGGATCAGGATTTTCGACCGGGGGCAGGCTAGCGGGATCGGCCCCGCCTTTTCAGGTGTCCTGCGGGTCCACGTCCACCCCGATACGCACGCCTGTGCGCGATGCTGGCCCGGTAGGGGCATCCAGCACATGCCGGGTCGCCGCGGTGAGCGACGACGAGCGGAGCGCCTGCAGGAGGATCGCCCGTCGGCTGCGGCCACGGAGGCGGTGCAGCCGCGAGGGCCCGCGCACCACGATGGATGGGTCGGCGAGGGCCAGGGCCTCGGCGAGCTCGTCCGCCACCTCAGCCACCCTCTGGACCGACTCCCCCTCCACGACAACGCGCAGCAGGTGCCCGTGAGGCGGCATGCCCCGTTGCTCGCGTCGCTGGACCTCGCCATCCAGGAACTCCGCCACGGCGTGGCGGGCGCCCAGCTGCACGGCGCGCGCCGCGGGCTCCCACGCCTGCACCACCACCGTGGAGCGCTCGCCCTTCCTGCGGCCTGCCCGGCCCGCCAGCTGCACGATGAGCGAGAACGCGCGCTCCTCAGCGCGGAAGTCGGCGCGCTGCAGGGCGGCATCGGCGTCGAGGACAGCTGCGACGGTGACCGCCGGGAGGTCGTGTCCCTTCGCCACCATC
Source organism: bacterium (assembly GCA_029977205.1). GTDB lineage: Bacteria > Actinomycetota > Thermoleophilia > Miltoncostaeales > Miltoncostaeaceae > SYFI01. Next base: position 7,718 of record JAPOLI010000019.1, on the reverse strand, counting down.
TGCGTGCCCAGCAGGATCGCTGGCCCGGGGCGGGAGAACTCGTCCAGCAGCCCGACGATGCCGCCGCGTCGCGCCGCGCTGTCGGCATCGAGCCGCACCAGCCGCGTGTCGGGGACGATCCGGGCGAGGGCATCCTCAAGCGCCTGCGTGCCGGATCCCTGCCGCCCGACATCCACGGACCGGCACGACGGGCATGTGGTGGGCGGCACGCGCTCCAGGCCGCAGTGGTGGCACGCGAGCCGGTCGGCAGCGCCCTCGCGGTGCAGGACCATCGGCACATCGCAGTCGGGGCAGCGTGCGATCCACCCGCAGGAGCGGCAGAGCGTGGTGCGCGAGAACCCACGGCGGTTGAGGAGGATGATCGCCTTCTCGCCGCGCTCACCCGCCTCCTGCAGCGCCTTCATGAGGGGGCGCGACACCGGCCCGGCGGGTTGCGTGCGCATGTCCACCACATCCACCGGCGGCATGTCGGCGCCATCGGCGCGTGCGGGGAGCGTGATGTGCTCGAGCGCATGCCACGCCTCCGGGCGGGGCGTTGCGCTGCCGTACACGAGCACCGCGTCCGCATCGAGGGCACGGCGGTAGGCCACCTGCCGCGCGTCGTAGCGCGGCGTGGCGTCCTGCTTGTAGGAGGAGTCATGCTCCTCGTCCACCACGACCAGCCCGATGCGGGGGATCGGCGCGAACACCGCGCTCCGGGCGCCCAGCACCACATCCGCCTCCCCGGATGCGATGCGCCGATACTCGGCAGATCGCTCCGATGCCGTGAGCGCCGAGTGCCATACCGCGACCCGCTCGCCCAGCCGCGCCCGCAGGCGACCGAGGAGCTGCGGGGTGAGGGCGATCTCGGGGACGAGCACCAGGGAGCCCAGCCCCCTCTCCCGCGCGCGGGCGATGGCCTGCAGGTACACCTCGGTCTTTCCCGACCCGGTCACCCCGTGGAGCAGGAGCGCCTCGCCCTCGCCGGCACCGATGCGCGCGGTGATGCGCGCGACCGCCGCCTGCTGTTCGGGCGTGAGGTCTGGTGGCGAGTCGGGGGCCGGTGGGGCGCCGAACCAGTCGAGGCCGCTGGCTTCCACCCTCTCCGACTCCAGCGTGATGACGCCGTCCTCGGCCATGCGCCGGAGTGTCGGCATGGTCGTCCCGGCGAGGCGGACGAGGTCCGCCGCGGGGAGCGTTCCCCCCGCCGTGCGGAGCTCCCGGAGCACCGCTGCGCGACGCCCACCGGGCTCGGGGGCGCCCGCGACCACGCGGGCGATGAGCTGAGCACGCCCCTGGCCCGTGGGCGCACCGAGCCTCCATGTGCCGTCCGGACCGCGTCGCAGTGCCCCCTCGGCCCCGGGGGGAAGGACGAGCCGGAGGCATGCACCGAGCGGAGCCAGCGTGCGCCCTGCCACCCATCGCGCGAGGGCGATCAGGTCTGCCGGCACCACCGGTGCATCCACCACGCCCGCGACAGGTTGCAGCGCGCCATCGTGCGTGGGGGCATCACGACCCACCACCACGCCGAGCACGGCGCGGCGACCGAGACGGACCGCGACCAGCGCACCCGGTACGACGCGCGAGGCGAGGTCCGCGGGCACGGAGTAGTCGAGCGCCCGGTCCAGGGCGCGGGCGGCGACGAGGGGGACGACCTGGGCGGCCGCCCCCCCGTTCGCCGGATCAGCCAGCCTGCTCGTCGCCGATCGCCGTGCTCTCCCAGGTGAACTCCGGCTCGGTGCGGCCGAAGTGACCGTACGCAGCGGTCTTCTGGTAGATCGGCCGGCGCAGGTCGAGGTGCTCGATGATGGCCGCCGGGCGCAGGTCGAACTTCTCCTCGATCCAGGCGAGGATCTGCTCGTCCGGCCGCGTGCCCGTCCCGAAGGTCTGCACGTTCACGGACACCGGACGGGCGACGCCGATGGCGTACGCCACCTGCACCTCCGCCCGCGTGGCGAAGCCCGCAGCCACGACGTTCTTCGCCACCCACCGGGCGGCGTACGCCGCGGAGCGGTCGACCTTCGACGGGTCCTTGCCCGAGAAGGCGCCGCCCCCGTGGCGGGCCATGCCGCCATAGGTGTCCACGATGATCTTGCGGCCGGTGAGCCCGCAGTCGCCCATCGGGCCGCCGACCACGAACTTCCCCGTCGGGTTGATGAAGAACGTGATGTCGTCGTTCCACACGCCGAAGTCCTCGAGCACCGGCTTGATGACCTCGCTCGTGATCTCCTGGTGCAGGAGCTCCTGCGACACGTCCTCGGTGTGCTGGCTCGACACCACCACGGCGTCGACGCCCACGGGCGTGATGCCGTCGTAGCGCACGCTCACCTGGGACTTGCCGTCCGGCAGGAGGAACGGCATGGTCGTGCGGCGCATCGCGGAGAGGCGCTCGGCGATGCGGTGCGACAGCACGATGGGCAGCGGCATGAGCACCGGGGTCTCGTCGCACGCGAACCCGAACATGAGGCCCTGGTCACCCGCGCCCTGCTCGTCGAAGCGGTCCTCCTCCCCGTGCGCGCGCTTCTCGAACGCCGTGTTGACGCCCTGCGCGATGTCGGGGCTCTGCTTGTCGAGCGCCACCGAGACTCCGCAGGAGCCCGCGTCGAAGCCATCCTTCGAGTCGACGTACCCGATGTGCGCGACGGTGTCGCGCACCACGCCGGGGATGTCGACCTGTGCGGTGGTCGTCACCTCGCCTGCGACCATCACCTGGCCTGTGGTGATCATCGTCTCGCATGCGACGCGGGACATCGGGTCCTGCGCCAGCATGGCGTCGAGGACGCCATCCGATATCTGGTCGGCGATCTTGTCCGGGTGCCCCTCGGTTACTGACTCCGAGGTGAACAGGTACTCACTCATGCGGCTCCTTGCCTTTGAATCCAGCGCGGCACCCTAGCAATGGGCATGGCGCGGCTCACACGAAGCCTCCCCGGAGCCCGGCGGTCCCTATGTGCACGCCCGCATGGACGCACTGCGCGGCGGCGGATGGCCGGGCGGCTCTGTGGCCGCCCCGACACGGGTGGAACCCGGCCGCACCCGCATCAGCCCGAGAACGTGGCCGACCACAGGCGGAAGGCCGGGCGGCTCTCGGTACCCCTTACTTCCCCATCCCCACGTAGACCTCGACCGTGGGAGTGTCCCCGGCAGTCGCCCAGGCGGCTACCTGCGTGATCGGCGCCAGGTTGGCACGCGCACGGGCGCCCTTCTCTCCGTCGAAGGCCCCCTTGGCCGCGAGCATGGGCATCGCTGCCCGCACGTTCACGTAGGCCAGACCGGTCACCTGGTCGGGCATTCCCTTCGTCGCCGCCACGAATCCGGGGGCCGCCGCCAGTGACGTGCTCTCCGCCCGCGACGCCACTACGGACGTCACCGCGGCGGCGCCATTGCCGATACCGGCGAGCTTCCCACGCACGCCCCAGGCAAGCGACATGTCGCCCACCGGGATGACCTGACCCTTCACACCGGCCTCGCTGAAGGGGGTGGGCGTGCCGATCGTGGCGTCGGTACGACCGAACTGCTTCACCACAACCGGCACCGACTTCGAGAGCGCCGTGAGGCTGGTCGTGGCCTGGGCGCCATCGGCCACGGTCAGCGCGAGCGTGACCTTCGGCGTCTCGCCTGTGCCGCTCACCACGACTGCATGCTCGCCGCCGATGAGGTTGCGGAGGTCGGCCTGGTCGACGCCGAGGAGCAGCGGCAGCTGGTTTGTGAGGGTGTCGATCTGCTTCTTGCGGTCCTCCGATGCGGCACCTGATGCGGCAGAGATCGCGCGATCCACCGTGTCAGAGAGACGGTTGAAGCCGAGGTACGCGACCGCGTCGGACGGAGCCTGCGCAGCCAGGGTGGGCGCGTACGGGGTCTGCTGCGCCGCCTGCGGCGCATCCACCAGCACGGCCTTCATGCGGAGCCCATCGCCCTGCGCCGTCACCGACATCGCAGCCGCGCCGGTGGCCTGCCCGCCGGCGAGGTCGCCGACCTGGGGAATGATCTGCGAGGCTGCTGCGCCGATCTCCTCGACGTTCACATAGCCCATCGCAAACACGTCGTCGGGGAGCAGGGCAAGCGCCTCGTTGAAGCGGAACACGCCGGAGAGCGCAGCCTCCCCGCCCTCCGACTTGACCTCGAGCGCCTTCGAGACAACGGCCTCGGTGGACCCGAGGATGAGGGACTCCTCCGTGACGGCGGCATGGACGCCCTTCATGGTGTCGGCGTAGAGCGTGGCACCATCACGCGTGCCCGTCTCCTTCATCCCACCGGGTGCCTTCGTGATGAGCGCCTTCACATCGGCGGCCTTGCCGGGCGCGATCTGCAGGACGGCCATCACGGGCTGGTCGACAGCGGTCGCCGCGGCACGCCCAAGGGCGGCAGCGGGATCGGTGAGAGCCCCCTTCAGAACCGAGGGGTTGGTGGGCACGGAGGTGACAGCCACGGCCGCAGAGTCTCCGAGCAGCGGCTTGAGGTCGGTGTCCCAGGCGATTCCCTCGCGGGCGAGGGCCGCGTCGAGCTCGGCCGTCATCGTCCCGAAGCCGGGGAACAGCTTCCCGAGGCGGATCAGGTTGGTCCACTGCGTACCGGAGGTGTCGGTGGAGACCTGTACGTAGAGGGGGCTCGATGCAGGTACGTAGCCGGCGATGGATGCCGGCGCCGACCCTGCGGAGGCGCTGCTGCCGCACCCGGAGAGAACGGCGATGCCGCCGGCGGCGGCGCCGGACGCGGCGAGGACGACGATCGGAAGCACCGTTCGTCGGTTGAGCCGCGAGCGGGTGGTCGTACGCATCTTCGGAGAACCTCCGTCGGCCGGATTACGCCGGTAACGCTAGAACGGACACGCGCGGGGACCGCTACGCCCCGGTAAAGGCTCGGTTCAGACCACGCGCGCACCGGTCACGGTGCACGCGCGGCACTCAGGCCTCGGCTGCGGGTGCGCGCGCCATGAGGTTGCGCAGGCACTCGGCCGGTGAGCGGCCATCGAATGCCGCTGCAGCCACCTGTTCGGAGATCGGCAGCTCGACCCCGGCCCCCTCTGCGCGCGTCAGAAGCGCCCGCACCGTGGCCAGGCCCTCCACCACCTGCCCGATCTCCTGCTCCACGACATCCGCCGGCAGTCCGCGCGCGATCATCTCGCCGGCCCTGCGATTGCGGCTGTGGCGGCTGGTGCACGTGGCGATCAGATCACCCATCCCCGCGAGCCCCCGGAACGTCGCATCGGTGGCTCCGGCTGCGCTCCCGAGCCGGCTCATCTCCGCGAGCCCGCGTGTGATGAGCGCCGCCTTTGCGTTGTCCCCGAAGCCGAGGCCGTCAGACATTCCGGCGGCGAGGGCAATCACGTTCTTGGCCGCCCCGCAGAGCTCGACCCCCACGAGGTCGTCGTTCACATAAATCCGGAACGCTGGTCCGGATACGGCTTCCTGCACTCGGGCGGCCAGCGCCGGATCACCGCTTACCACGGCGGCGGCGGGCTGCCCCTGCGCGATCTCCTCGGCGTGGTTCGGGCCCGAGAGCACCGCAAAGGGAACCCCGGGAGCAACGTCGGACCACACCTCCGACAGGACGCGGCCCGTTCCGGGCTCGAGCCCCTTGGTGAGCGACAGCACGCCGGCGCCCGCCGGCAGGCGTGGCGCGAGCGCCACTGCCTCCGCGGCCACGACGCGACTGGGCAGCGCGATCGTCACGAGCGTCGCCCCATCGAGGGCGGTGGGGTCGCCGACGTGGGTCACATGCACCTCGTCCGGCAGGGCGACCTCACCCAGGTGCACCCGGTCATGGCGCGTCTCGCGCAGCACGGTCGCCTGCTCCGCAGTGTGGCAGGCGAGGGTTACGCGGGCGCCCGCACGGGCTGCCACGCCCGCGAAGGTGCACCCCCACGCTCCTGCGCCGATCACCACCATGTCGCTCACCGGCGGCTCCTCACCTCGATGTCCACCGGCACGCCCGCCAGGTCGAAGCGGTCGCGGAGGCGGTTCTCGAGCCAGAAACCGTAGTCGCGCGTCATCAGGGAGCGGTCATTGACCTCGAGCCGGAATACCGGCGGCGCCACGCCCGTCTGCACGAGGAACCTCATCGACAGGCGGCGCTTCCCCTTGCGCGGGCCGGGGCGCTCGGCTGCGAGCTCGCGCAGCGCCTCGTTCAGCGCGTGGGTGGACAACCGGGTGCAGCTCTTCTCGTACAGCGCCATGGCCTGCGGGATGATGCGGTCAATGCCCTCACCCGTGACGGCCGAGCACGCCACGATCGGCGGGTGCTGGCGGCTCTTGCGGCGCACGCGACCCGCGAGGTCCGTGAGGTCGGGCTGCGCCAGGTCCCACTTGTTCAGCACCAGCAGCGTGGCGCAGTGGTTCTGCGCGGCCTGATCGCACGCTCCGAGGTCTGCCTCGGTGATCCCCTCCGTGGCGTCGGCCACCACGATCGCCACATCCGACCGCGCGGCCGATTCGAGCGCGCGCTGCTGGCTGTACACCTCCACGCGCTCGCGCATGCGCCCCCGGCGCCTCAGGCCCGCCGTGTCGATGAGGACGATCTCGCGCCCGTCCCACTCGATGATGGTGTCCACCGGATCACGTGTGGTGCCGGGGATGTCCTGGACGATCATGCGCTCCTCGCCGAGGAGGGCGTTGAGGATCGAGCTCTTGCCCACGTTGGGACGGCCCATGATGCAGAACGCCGGAAGGCGCGCGATCGAATCGTCGGGTGGCGCGACCTCGGGCAGGCTCTCCACGAGCAGGTCGAGGAAGTCCCCGATGTTGCGCCCATGAAGCGCCGACACCGTGGCGACCTCGCCGAGGCCGAGCCCCCACAGATCCTGCGCGCGCATCTCGGCCTCGTCGTTGTCGCACTTGTTGGCGACGACGATCACGGGCCGGTGGGAACGCCGAAGGCGCTCTGCCACCTCGAGGTCGCCCGGTGTGGCGCCCACCGCGGCGTCCACCACGAACAGGATGAGGTCCGCGTCCTCGATCGCCCGGACCGCCTGCGCCGAGATGTCCTTCGCCATGGTCGACTCATCAGCGTCATCAATGCCGCCCGTGTCGAGCACCTGAAACGCCACGCCATTCCACTCCGCCCCGCCCTGGCGGCGGTCGCGCGTGGCGCCGGGCTTGGCGTCCACCACGGCCTCGCGACGCCCCGTCAGCCGGTTGAACAGCGTGGACTTGCCCACGTTCGGGTACCCGACCACCGCGACCACCGGCTGGCCCTGCGCCACGGTGCTGCCCCGCGGCGCATGCCGCTCACGCCCGAGAGGACGGTCGGGCATCCCCGGGCGCGAGGCACGGGGCGAGCGCCCGGTGCCGCCGCTCTCGCCGTCGCCCGTGCTCATTCGTCCGCCATTGTCGCGAGGGTCCGGGGCGGATCCTGCTCGGGCCCGCCGATCTCGGGGAGCAGCTCCGCGATGGCGGCCATCATCCGGAAGGCCAACTCGCCCGCGCGCGTACTGCGGGACCCCTCCAGCCCCTCCTTCGACACCGGGGGGCCGAAGATGACACGCGATGGCCCGTGCTTCTCCTGAATGCCCCAGATCGCGGCCGGGATGACGGTGACGTCATCCGGCAGCCCCAACGAGGCCGCCCCCGGGTACGGGCTGCGAAGGCGCTGGTCGCGCGAGCGCGTGCCCTCCGGGAAGATGATCACGCACTCGCCCCGGGCGAGGAGGCCCTTGGCGATGCGCATGGCCGTCCGATCGGCCTCGCCACGGCGGATCGGGAATGCGCCGAGGGTGCCGATGGCCAGGCGCTCGATTCGAT
>JAPOLI010000018.1 GCA_029977205.1 bacterium | reverse complement strand
CGCAGGGAACCAGAACTTCGTCAACACGCTCTACTTCCCGGTCTCGAATAACGGGTCCACAGCGGGATCCATCGACAACAACGGCGGGCCCTACACCGCCACCTACACCTTCCGCGCAGTCAACCGGACGAGCGCGTCGGTGACGCCATCGCCGGTCGGCCACATCAAGAGCGGCAGCATCTGGAAGTACACGAACGCATCATCGCTCTCCTCGATCGCGCCCGTTGAGCCGGTGACGAACTCCTTCATCATCACCGCAGGAGCCTCGCCCACCCGTAGCGCCGATGGGCTGATCACCTACATCCTGACCCTCGCGAACACCAGCACGAAGACCCTCTCGGTGGACCTCGTCACGGACGTCCTGCCCGCGGGCACGACCTACGTGGCGGGCAGCAGCACCTACCAGGGCACCAGCATCGCGGACCCGAACAACGCAAGCGGCAACCTCACCTGGAGCGGCCCCTTCACCGTGACGGGCGGTGCGCGCGCCACGCTCACCTACCAGATCCAGGCCACGAGCGTCACCTCGACGCCGACCGACTACACCAACAGCGCCACAGGCCGGGTGGGCGCCACGGTGATCGACACAACCCTCGACACCACCGACACTGCGCCCGCCACCGCCACCGCATCGGTGAGCAACACATACGCACCCGACACGACTGCGCCGACCATCACGCTGAGCGCCGTGGATGGCGCGAGCGCCGCCCTCGCAGATGGCGGATCCACCGGCTCGACGGCGGCGACGATGACCTTCTCGGCGAGTGAGACGGCCACGTTCACGTGCAGCCTCGACGGCGCGGCGCCCACGTCATGCACCTCTCCGACGTCCTACTCCAGCCTGGCGACCGGCAGCCATACGTTCTGGGTCTACGCAACCGACGACGCGGGGAACATCGGGAGTCGCAGCCTCCAGTGGGAGGTGGTGAACAACGCCAAGCCCGAGGTCGCGAGCTTCGAGCCGAAGGCGGCCGCGTCCAACACGAGCCCGCTCACATTCACGCTCCAGCTCACGAAGGACATCACTGCGGGCAGCCTGACCACCAGCGACCTGACGCTCGTGACGACGGGATCACCCGGCACCTGGACCATCGCATCGGTGCTCGGATCGGGCTCCACCTACCTGGTCAGCGTCACATCGTCCAGCCCGGGGACCAGCGGGACGGTTGCCGTGAGGCTCGCCGCAGACTCCGTCAGCGACGGAGCGCGAACCGGTCCGACATCCGCTGCAACATCGGGCGCGGTGACCATGACGAACACGCTCGGCCTCGCCATCACCAGTGCCAGTCCCGCGAACGGGGCGACGTCCACCTCCACCAGCGCCACCTTCTCGTTCGGGCCCGCGGCGGCCTTCTACCCACCCGACCGGTACATGTGCAAGGGACCCGGGGAGGCCTCCTATACCGAGTGCACGTCGCCCATCACCTACACGGGGCTATCTGACGGGGCCAAGACCTTCTACGTGTACGGGGACGCCCTCGACGCAAGCGACAACGTCGTCTCGACCACGAGCGCGAGCCCGGAGTCGTCGAGCTGGACCATCGACGCGAGCGCCCCGAGCGACACCATCACCACCCCGACGGCAGGAGCAGCGCTCACCGACAACACGCCGACCCTGGCCGGCGCGTGCACGGCCGGCGACGGCACGGTGAGCATCCCCGTGTACTCCGGTGCAACCGCCTCGGGGACGCCCGTGCAGACGCTGTCGGCGAGTTGCTCGGGCGGGGCCTGGACCGTTGATGCCACGACGCTCCCTGACGGGCAGTACACCGCCAAGGCACAGCAGACAGACGCGGCGGGCAACATCGGGTACTCAGCCGCACGCACGTTCACCATCGACGCCACGGTGCCGACGGTGACCGTGACCCCCGACGCGGCGAGCACCTCCACCGCCTCCGCCGACTTCACCATCACATTCAGCGAGTCGGTCACCGGGCTCACGAGCGGCGACCTCACGATCGGCGGCACATCGGCCTCGCCGGCCTGGAGCGTGAACACCATCACGGGGTCCGGGGCGAGCTACAGCGTCAACCTCACCGCCGCCTCCACGCCCGCGCAGGGCACGCTCACCCTCGCGGTCACCGCGAACGCCGTGACCGACGCCGCCGGGAATACTGGGCCGGCGTCCAACAGCGCAGCCGCCAGCATGGATGTCGTGTCCCTGGGCGATCTGGTCGACGGCTCGGTCACGGCCAACAACGGCAACGCCTGGGGCGCCGCGCGGTCGCTGCCGCTCACCAAGACGAACTTCTCGGTATCCGGCGGCGGCAGCGCGACCAACAACCTCTATCGCCTCGCGGCGCCATGGAGCGGCGGGGCATGCGGGAGCTTCGACGCCGGCACCGAGATCGACCTCCGCACGACGTCCGACGACACCTCGGCGCTCGGCGACAAGTGCTTCAAGTACGAGCTGCGCGGCAACGGCAACTCACGCAGCGCCACCGCCGTCTCCGAGGTGGTGAAGGTCGACCTCACGGCACCGGTGCTCGGCAGCCTCGCGATCGCGGGCGGTGACAACCAGCTCACCAACAGCGCCGCGCCCGGGATCACCAAGGGCGCCAAGTCGGATGCGGCGTCGGGCCTCAAGTCGTCCGACGAGAAGCTCACGCGCGCGGGCGTCAGCTTCACGGGCAACGCCTGCGGGAGCTTCGCGGCCTACGACCCTGATGCGGAGACCGACGTGCCGCTCGCGTCCGGGGCCGACTCCGGCCTCGCCAGCGGCTGCTACCGCTACACCCACCGCGTGGGCGACAACGCCGGCAACCAGACCACCTCGCAGAGCACCGTGAAGGTGGATGTCGACGACCCGACCGGCGGCACCATGACCGTCAACGGCGGCAATGCCTGGACGAACAGCCAGAACCCGTCGCTCGGGGGAACCACCTACAGCGACGTCAACTCGGGCATCGCCAGCGGCGCGGCGTCGATCACGCGCGAGAGGGCCACGCTCGACGGCGCGAACTGCGCGAGCGACTGGGCCACCGACACGACCACCGTCGACGACTCCGGCGGCGCGGAGAACGCCTCGCTCGTGCAGTCGTGCTACCGCTACACGCGCCTCGCCACAGATCGGGCCGGCAACTCCAGCAGCACCGGCCCCGTGACGGTGAAGATCGACCGCACCAACCCAACGGGCGGTTCCATCACGGCAGCCGGCGGTTCGGAATGGACCCGGGATTCCACCCCGGCGCTCAGTGGGAACAGCTACACCGATGCCAATTCCGGCGTGGCCACGTCCAGCCTCACGCGTGCACGCGGGACGCTCAGCGGATCAACCTGCGGTGCGTTCGGCAGCGAGAGCGCTGTCACGGTCTCGTCGGGGGTCGACTCGGATTCGCTCACCCAGGCCTGTTACCGGTACACGCGTGCGGCCACCGACACCGCAGGAAACGGCACGCAGGTCACCACGACGGTGAAGATCGACCAGACCGACCCGACCGGTGGTGGCGTCACGGCGAACGGCGGCGACGCCACATGGACGAAGGACGCAAAGCCCAGCCTCACCCGGACGGCGTTCGGTGATGCCAACTCCGGGCTCGACGCCGCCACGGATGCATTCACCCGCGGATTCGCTGCCTTCAACGGCAGCGGCAACTGCACCGGGGTCTCATACTCGGGCACCACCAGCGTGACCATTGACGGCGACGGGCGCGATGCGGATTCCGGCACGCTCGCCGAGGGCTGCTACCGCTACCGGTCGTCGGCGTCCGACAACGTCGGCAACACCAGCACGCACGACGCCACGGTGTTCATCGACCGGACAGACCCCGCGGGCGGGACGATCACCGCCGGGAAGACCAGCGGCACCTGGGCCAACACCCCGAAGCCGGGGCTGTCCGGCACGGCATTCACCGACGCCAACTCCGGCATCAACGGGTCGACGTCGGTCACCCGGATCGTGCGCGAGCGGGCCGAGTACGTCTCCGGAGGGGACACCTGCTCGGGCACCTGGACCGTGGACGACGCCAACGTGGCGATCTCCGGAGGACAGGACTCCGACGCCCTTACCGAGGCGTGCTATCGCTACACGCGCGAGGCGGCAGACAACGCGGGCAACAGCGCGGCCACCAGCCCCGACACCGTGAAGCTTGATCTCACTGCCCCTGTCGGTGGCGCTGTCACCATCAACGGCGGCACGGACGTGGACCTCGAAGCCGGTGATGCCGCCTCGTTCGACGTCAATGACTTCAGCGACCGCCTGTCGGGCCTGCGATCGGGATCCGAGACCCTCACCCGCCGCATCGCCCCGTGGATCGGTTCTGCCTCCGCAGTGAACACCCTGGCGGGCCGCGTGGCCGCGCGAGCTGAGTTCGGCGACTACGGCAGCGCCGAACCGGTCACCCTCATCGGGTCGGACGACCCGGAGGCAGTCGACCCCGGTCGTTACTTCTACGAGCATACGGTCACCGACGTGTCGGGCAACGTCTCGACGACCACCGCGCTGGTGGAGATCCGCCCACGCGGGTGGGTTGCGCCGACGCCGTCGCCGGACACGCCGCAGGCGACCGCACCCGGGTCGTCCACGCCCAGCGCGGGCACTCCGGCTGCGGCGAGTGAGGCGCCACGCCTCACCGCGGTCATCGTCCCGACGCGTCGACGCGTGGCCTCGGGCAGCGTCCTGCCGGCAACGATCGTGATCCGGAACACCGGGGGCGCGACCGGACCCGTCAGGATGTCCATCCGACTGCGCGCGGGAGTGACGCTCGCGACGAAGCCCCAGGGGGCGCGTCTGCGCAACGGCGCACTGCTGCTCGCGCCACGGACGCTGTCCGCCGGCGGTACGACGCGCGTGCGCGTGCTCCTTCGTGTCTCCAGCACGCGCACCCGGACGATCCGCGTGCGCGGGGACCTCCGACGCGATGGCGCTGCCGACATCACGGCGCTCTCGCCGAAGATCACGGTGGTCGCCGCGGCGCGCCGCCATCCCGTGACGGGCTAGCCCCTAGCGCTCACCATCCCCGAGGAGGTCGTCGAGCTCGGCGAGGCCCCCCTCGCCATCCGGCCGTCCGGCACCGTGATCGACCTCGGTAGTGGCCATGTCGATGGCGTCCTCTGCCAGCACGACCACGGTGGCGATCCACAGCGCGTCATCGGCAGGGTCCTCCGGGATCGGACCCTCGGCCATGCGGCGCACGGACGCCAGCGCCAACGGTGGCGCCGGCACCTCAAGGGAGGTCAGGGCTTCGCGGGCCCATTCCCGGATCTCCTGATCTCCCGTGGCGCGTGCGAGCCGCGGCGTGGCCTCCTCGGCTGACGTCTCCGCATCGGCATAGGCGCTGATCTCGGGGCCGAAGTCCTCCGGATCGAGGTCGAGGAGGTCCACCACCGTGCGCCCTGCCGTGGTGGCCAGCGCCACCAGCGCCTCGGGCCGCCCGGGATCGGTTCCCTGGGTTGCGGCCAGTGCCTCGAGGCGATCGAGCGCGCGGGCGCGCGCGGCCGCGAGGTCCAGGCCGGCCCGCTCGGCCAGCGCGAGGGCCAGGGGGTTGTGCGGATCGGCATCGGCGGCGAACTCCTCGGCCACGGCGAGTGATCGCTCATCGGCCGGGTCGTCCGGGGCAGCAGCCCGAGCGAGCGCCGCGGCCATGGGTGCCTGCAGTGTCGGCCACTGCGCCTCCGCAACCTGCCGTATGAGCGCATCGACCTCGGACCGGTCGGGCGCACCATCACCGATGGCCGCGGCCAGCGCGGATGCCTCGGGCCCGAGGAGGCCCCGCGGGAACGCCAGGCCGGTCATCGCGATCACCCGCCGCATGGCGGCCATGTCCCGATCGATGCTCACGGCAGCAGGATCTCGTGCTCGATCGCGCCGAGGCGGCTGATCTCGATGCGCACGATGTCACCCGGCTGGAGGAAGCGCATGGGGTCAAGGCCCACGCCCACGCCCTGCGGCGTACCCGTGGTGATCACATCCCCGGGCTCAAGGGGGAACACTTGCGACGCGAACGACACCAGTTCGGCCACCGTGAAGATCATGTCCTCGGTGGATGTGTCCTGGCGCAGCTCGCCGTTGACCCAGGTGCGGATGCGCATGTCCTGGGGGTCGCCGGCCTCATCGGACGAGGTGATCCACGGGCCCATCGGCATGAACCCCCAGCCGCTCTTCGCGCGGATCCACTGCGGCTCCGCCTTCTGGCGGTCGCGGGCGCTCACGTCGTTCACCACCATGTACCCGAACACGTGCTCCAGCGCGCGCTCCACGGGCACCCGGTGCGCCCGCGGCCCGATGACCACGCCGAGCTCACCCTCGTAATCGAGTCGCCGGGTCCACTCCGGATGGATCACCGGCCCGGATGGCCGGTTGTACGTGCCGCGCATCTTGGCGAAGAGCACCGGCTCGTCCGGGGGCTGTTGACCTGTCTCGGCCGCGTGGGCCCGGTAATTCAGGCCGATGGCAAGCGCATTGCCCGGGAGGATCGGGGCCTCCAGCAGCACGCTGGACAGCGGCACCGGATCGCCCGCTGGCACCGGATCGGCGCCGCGCACCACATCACGGGCATCGGGCACGGCGAGCGGCACCACCAGATCGCCGTCGACGAGTCCGGGAACGGGGCCATCGGCCCCGCGGAACGAGCACAGTCGCATGGGTCGCTATCCTAGGCGCCTCCCGCCGGCCCTCGCGTGGCCGTCACCTGACCACGGAAAGGGCCCCTATCTCACCGCGCACCGATGACCCCCGCACCGACGGGAACCCCGCTGCGCGACAGGCCGTCTCCGATGGGGTCCGGGCATTCTTCGCGCCGTTCATCCGCTTCCTGGTGCGCATGGGCGTCACCCCCAATGCCATCACCATCTTCGGATTCGTGCTCAGCGTCGCAACGGCGGTGCTCGCGGGCTTCCAGCTGTGGATCTGGGCGGTGGTCGTGGGGATCATCGGGGCGTTCAGCGACATGTTCGACGGCTCGGTGGCCCGCCTCACGGGGAAGTCCACCCGATTCGGCGCATTCCTCGACTCCAACCTCGATCGCTTCGGCGAGGGCCTCGTGCTGGGTGGAATCGGCATCGCAATGGCAAGCGACGGCCGCACCTACGCCGTCGCCATGACCTTCCTCGCACTCACCGGCGCCTTCCTGGTGTCGTACACGCGCGCACGGGCCGAGGGGCTGGGCATCGACTCCAATAAGGGCGGGCTCTTCAGCCGCACGGAGCGACTCATCCTCATCGGCTTCGCGCTTCTCCTGGGCGGCTGGGGGATCTCCATCGAGGTGATCATGACCATCCTCGCCGTGGGGACTCTCATCACCTTCGCCCAGCGCCTTTTCTACGTACACTCCGTGCTTCGGGATGCCGACGGGCCCCCGGACGCCAGATAATCAACGGGGGAGACCCGAACTCGTGAGCAAGTCGGTCAACGTGGCCATCATCGGCGTGGGCAATTGCGCCTCGTCGTTCGTGCAGGGCGTGCAGTACTACAAGGACGCCGGCAAGGACGACTTCGTCCCGGGCCTCATGCACTCGGTGCTGGGCGGCTACCACGTGAAGGACATCAACTTCACCGCTGCCATCGACATCGACGCCAACAAGGTGGGGCTCGATCTGTCGGACGCGATCTTCACCGAGCCCAACAACACCATCAAGTTCTCGGACGTCCCCGAGACCGGTGTGCATGTGTCGCGCGGCATGACCCACGACGGCCTGGGCAAGTACCTCTCGGAGGTCATCGAGAAGGCCCCCGGCGAGACCGCCGACATCACGGGACTGCTCAAGAGCACCAAGACCGACGTGGTGGTGTCGTACCTGCCGGTGGGTTCCGAGCAGGCCACCAAGTGGTACGTGGAGCACATCCTGGCGGCCGGCTGCGGCTTCGTGAACTGCGTCCCGGTGTTCATCGGTCGCGAGCACTACTGGCAGGAGCGCTTCCGCGAGGCCGGAGCGCCGATCGTGGGTGACGACATCAAGAGCCAGGTCGGAGCCACCATCGTGCACCGCCAGCTCACCCGTCTCATGCGCGAGCGCGGCGTGCGCCTCAAGCACACCACCCAGCTCAACTTCGGTGGTAACACCGACTTCCTGAACATGCTCGAGCGCGAGCGCCTCGAGAGCAAGAAGATCAGCAAGACCAACGCCGTTACGTCGATGCTCGACTACGAGATGGATCCCAAGGACATCCACATCGGGCCGAGCGACTACGTGCCGTGGCTCACCGACCGCAAGTGGGCGCACATCCGCATGGAGGGCCAGGCGTTCGGCGACGTGCCGCTCAACATCGAGCTCAAGCTCGAGGTGTGGGACTCGCCCAACTCGGCCGGAGTGGTCATCGACGCCGTGCGCTGCTGCAAGCTGGCCATGGACCGGGGCATCTCAGGCACGCTCGAGGGCCCGTCCTCGTACTTCATGAAGAGTCCGCCCATCCAGCACCCGGATGACCTCGCCCGCGAGCTCACCGAGGAATTCATCAGCGGCGAGAGCGACGCCGCCCTGCCGAAGTAGGGATGGGGGGCGGTGAGCGAGTCACCGCTCAGAATCGCACTGGTATCGCCCCACGCGTTCCCCCCGGGCGACGACGTGGGGCGCGCCGTTGCCGCTGAGGCCGAGGCACTCGCCCGCCGGGGCCATGCGGTGACCATCCTGGCGCCCGGAACCGGGCGTCAGGCGGCGGATGCCGGCAGGCGGCGCATCGAGGCCCTCGAGGCCGGGGATGCCGACGCCGTTGCCGCCGAACCGGGTGGCGCACCGCTGCTGGTGGCCACCTCGCGTGCCATACGCCGCAGCACAAAGGGGACCGGGCGACGACTCGGCGGGCCGATCGAGTCGGCCTCCGGCCTCGAGATCGCCCTGGGCCTGGGCGGCTTCGACGTGGCCCACCTGCATGAGCCGCTCGCGCCATCACCCGCCCTTGCCGCACTGCGGCACGCCACCGGGGTCCGCGCGGTCACCTTCCACCGCACCGCGCCCCTGGCGGGCGTGGCGTTCGTCCGCCCGCTCGTCGACCGCGCACTGGCGCAGGCGGACGTGCGCATCGCGCTCTCGCCAGCGGCCCGGCACGTGCTCGCGGGTGTTCTCCCCGGCGACTACGAGGTGGTGCCGGAGGGCCTCGACCCGGAGATGTACGGACCTGCGGCGGACGAGCCCGGCATCGTCGTCGTGGCCCGCGACCGCGACCGCACGGGCCTGCGCTTCGTGCTGCGCGCGCTCCTGGGCACTGACCCCGGTCAGACCGGCCCGATCACCATCATCGGGCCGCCGGATGCACCCCAGCGCACCCGTGCCGCTGTTCCCAAGGCCCTGCGCGACCGCGTCAGCGTGATCCCCGATGCCGGTCCCGCGAGCAGGGCCGACGCCCTGCGGCGCGGCCGCATCGCCCTGTTCCCCACGGAGGAGGAGGCCACCAGCCCCGTATTGCGCGAGGCCATGGCCACCGGCATGTGCGTGCTCGCAGCACGCTGTCCTGACGCCAATGACGACCTGGGCACCGACGCCGGCATGACGCTTCCGCCCTTCAACGCAGAGGCATGGGCGGATGCGGTGGCCTCGTGCCTCGCCAACCCGGCGCGCGTCGCGCTGTTCGGCGCGGCGGCCGAGGCGCGTGGGCGCGCGCGCACGTGGGACGATGTGGCGGGAGACCTCGAGGTGCTCTACCGCGAACAGGCCGCCCGGCCGGCAGATGCAGACGGGCCGGGTGCCGATCCACCGGTATTCGCCGATCTCCGTATTCGCACCGGACCTGGTCTCGGTGCGCGTGAGATCGTGGCTGCTGCGGTGGAACGCGACATCCGCGTGGTTGCCGTGGCCGCCCCCGGCGGAATCGAGCCGGCGCTCGAAGTGCATCAGGCTGCGCCCGACCGCGTGCGCGTGGTCGTCGGCCAGGAGATCGCCACGCGCGAGGGCGTGGTCGTGGGCCTGTTCCTCACCCAATCGGTGCCCGATGGGCTGTCGCTCGAGGATGCCCTGCGCCGGGTGCGTGATCAGGGTGGGGTCACGGTGATACCGCACCCGGACTCGGCTGTCGTTCCGCCCGCGGAGTCGCTGCGTGCCGTGCATGACCTGATCGACTGCCATGAGGGGCTCACCGCCGCGCGGCCTGCCGCCCAGGCTACCGACGCCGCATTGCTCCTCCAGCGCGCGGGCCTGGTGGTCACCGCCGGAAGCGGCGCGACGTCACCCGCGGAGATGGGTACCGCCGGCGTCCTCATGCGCCCGTTCGCCGGGCCCGAGGAGTTCCTCGCGGCGCTGGGCGATGCCCGCCCGCTGCGCCGCCGGCGCGGCCTTCGCGGCCGGAGCACGCGTTCCTCGCGCCGCACGTCGCAGCGCGACACATAGGTTGCAACGCACGCTGCGGGCTCGGGGGAGGAACCGCATGCGCGAAGGACGAAACGACAGGCGCCGATGAGCGCAGAGTCACCCGCAAGCCCCGAGCCCGACCCCGACGAGGGACGTTCCGTCCCGCGGATCGAGGACGCCTACCTCGACCGGGCCATTCGCGAGATGCACCTCCTCGAGGAGCGCATGGACGCCTGCCTGGCGTGCGCCGCCGCCGGGACGTTCCCGGTGAAGGCATCGGGTTCGCCCACCGCCGACATCATGTTGGTGAAGTGGCAGTCATCGCTCTCCGAGCGGCAGGAGGGCGTGTCGTTCTACGGCCGGGCCGGCGAGGCCATCCGCCGCAGCGTCGAGCGTTTGCAGGTCGACCCCTCCGCCCTCTACGGCACTCTCGTTCTCAAGTGCACCCACGCGGATCCATCCGCGCCGATGGGAGATGAGCTCGAGTGGCTCGCCGAGGAGATACGCATCGTCCGGCCGCGGCTGATCGTGGTGATGGGTGACCGCAGCATCGGTGCGGTGGACGCCATCAGCTTCCCCATGGCCGAGCCCCTCCCCGTGGAGCAGGGCGTTGTCACCCGCTGGACGCCATCAATCGAGGCCCTCGTCACGCCGGACATCGACGACTCCCTCGACGAGCAGGACGCCAAGCGCCGGTTCTGGGCCGCCTTCCGCGCCCTGGGCGACTGGTACGCCGCCGAACCGCCCTGGTAGCGACCGCGCGGCAGCGGCCCCGCACGGCGAATCCTGCACTCCCCTCCCGCGGTCTGTAGTCTCATCGCATGAGAACCCCCTTTCGCTTCATCGCAGCGGCCTCCGCGGCCGCCCTCCTCCTCTCCATCGCCGGCTGCGGAGGCTCCGACTCCGCGCCCGATGCCAATGGGGCCGCTGAAACCGCGGCCGCTGACGGCACGACGTCAGGCTCGGGCGCAGACGGCAACCTCGCTGGCTTCATGAAGGATGTCGGGGCCGAGCTCAACGAGTTCTGGGGAGCGAACTGGGGCGAGGGCTGGACGGCCGCCACCATCTTGGTGCCCGAGGACTCCGCAGAGACCGCCTGCGGCACGATCGACGCCTCCGAGACCGGGCCCGCCTACTGCGGCGCCGACACCACCATGGTGCTGCCCGTGGCCTTCTTCCGTGACGAGATCATCGGCGCGGATGAGAACCTCAGCAATGACGCCGCCGTGGCCGCCGTTCTCGGACACGAATTCGGTCATCACCTGCAGACCCTCGGAGGCCTTGGCGAGGCCGTGAGCTCTGCCCAGGCCGACAACCCCGAGGTGGCGAACCTGCTCTCGGTCGCCAACGAGTTGCACGCCGACTGCCTGATGGGCATGTGGATGTCCTCGGTGGATGATGAGAAGCGCCTGGAGCCCGGGGACCTCGATGAGGTGCTCACGGCACTCGACAAGATCGGCGACGACAAGCTCTCGGCAAACGCAGGGCAGCAGGCCGACGCAGCCACCTTCGACCACGGCACCGCAGAGCAGCGCCAGGTGTGGTTTGGCGTGGGCTTCGGGACCCAGGACGCCGATGCATGCGCGAAGGTCTTCGACGACCTCGAGGACGGCACGCTGGCGGAGGAGCTGCAGGCGGGTGCCGACGCAGCAAACCAGTCGAGCGGCGGCTGACCGCCCCGGGTCGGCGGGCCGCGTCCGTCCGAGGCGCTAGTCGCGCGTGAAGCGTGCGACGGCCTCGATGTGGGGCGTCTGCGGGAACATGTCCACGGGGCGCCCCCACTCGAGCCGGTAACCGCCGTCCACGAACCGCTTCGCGTTGTCGGCGAAGGTGGCGGGCTGGCACGACACGTAGACGAGCGTCCTCGGTGCGAGCTCGAGGATCCGCCGGCATGCGCCTCCCGAGAGCCCTGCGCGAGGCGGATCCACGATCGCCACGTCCGGAGAGGGCAGCGACTCGCGGTTCTCGCGGAGGACCACGCGCACGTCGCCCGCCATCGCCGTGTGGTTAGCAATGCCGTTGCGCTCGGCATTGCCCCGGGCATCCTCCACGGCCTCGGGCACGATTTCAATGGCCACCACGTGCTTGCTCAGCGCCCCAAGGGCCACCCCGATGCTTCCCACCCCGGCGAAGAGGTCGTAGAGCACCTCGCCCCCGGTGAGCCCGGCGGCCTCGGCGGCCCGGCGGTAGAGATGACCCGTCATGCGTGAGTTGGTCTGGAAGAATGACCCGGCTGAGAGGCGGAGGGTCACCGGTCGACCGGGCTCGACCTCCACCGCCTCCTCGAACCAGTCGCGGCCCCACACGATGCGACTCGGAAGCCCGCCCGTCACCTCCGACATGCCGTCGTTCACGGCGTGCACGATCCCGACGAGCCCGTCCACCTCGGCGGGCAGGCGGTCGGCGAGGCGGTCCACCACATCATCGGGCCCCGGCGCCGTCACGACGGTCACGAGCACCTGGCCGGTGAGCACCCCTTCGCGCACGACGACGTGCCGAAGGAACCCGCCATGCTCGCGCTGGTCGTACGGGGCCACCCCCTCGTCCACGGCCCAGCGCCGCACGGCCTCACGCGCCCGGTTCCCCATGGGCGTGGCCAGCATGCAGGGGTCGATGTCCACCACCTCGTCCCAGCGACCCCGGCGGTGGAAGCCAAGCCGAAGCTCGCCACCCGGACCCGGCGCGGCGGAGTACTCCATCTTGTTGCGGTAGCCGAAGTGTTCTATCGCGGGATCGGCCTCGAGCACGTCCACGCCCTCGAGCCCTCCGATGCGCGCGAGGTGCTCCGCCACCTGGCGCCGCTTGGCATCAAGCACCACGTCGTAGTCCACCTGCTGCAGGCGGCAGCCGCCGCACTCCGGCACGAAGGCGCACGGCGGGGTGATGCGCCCCGGTCCCGGCGACAGCACCTCGACGAGATCGGCCTCACCGAACCGGCGGCGCACCTTGCGCATGCGCACGCGCGCGCGGTCCCCCGGGGCGGTGTCCGGCGTGAAGACCACGAACCCATCCGCGCGCGCCACGCCCCGGCCCCCAAAGGCCAGGTCGTCGACGGTCACCTCGATCTCGTCGCCCCGCGTCGGTCGCTCCACGGCGCCGGAGCCTAGGGAAGTCGCCGGTGCGTGAGGGCGGGCAGGGCGGTGCGAATGCGCGCCTGCTCGGCGAGGTCGAGGTCCGCGCATGCGAACCCCTCCCCCTCGGGCACCTCGGCGAGCACGACGCCCCAGGGGTCAATGACCATCGAGTGCCCCCACGCGCCCTCGCCCGTGGCGTGCTCACCGCACTGCCCGGCCGCGAGCACGAAGCACTGGTCCTCGATAGCCCGCGCGCGTAGCAGCACCTCCCAGTGCGCGGCACCCGTGGCGTTCGTGAAGTTGGCGGGCACGGCGAACGCCGTCGCCCCCGAGGCCACGAGGGACCGGTAGAGCTCGGGAAAGCGGAGGTCGTAGCAGACGCTGAGGCCCACCCGCAGCCCTGCAGCGTCGCCCACCGCGAGGGCGTCACCGGGCTCAACGGCATCGGACTCGCGGTACTCGTGGCCGTCGACGGTCACGTCGAACAGGTGCACCTTGCGATAGAGGGCGATGTCACGGCCGTCCGGCGCGACGAGCACGCTGGTGTTGTACGCCCGGGTCCCATCCCCGATCGCCTCGAGCACGCTGCCGGCCAGCACGAACACGCCGAGCTCCCGTGCCCACGCACGCGCGGCGGACAGCGACCGGCCATCCAGCGCCTCCGCGCCTTCCTGATTTCGGGATCCCGGCCCCCACCAATTCCACTTCTCGGGAAGCACCACCACCTGCGCGCCCGCGACTGCGGCCGCCTGCACGAGCTCCCCGGCCCGTGCGATGTTGCGGGGCGTGTCCTCGTCAGCCAGCAGCTGCACCACGCCCGCGCGCACGGTGTCAGGTGCCACCGGCCACCCCCCGCGCTACCATGCCGGGCGTCGCCACGCGAACCGGAGGACCCATGGCAGACGTCGAGACCCTGACCCGCATCGAGGACGTGCTCGAGCGCATCCGCCCCGCCCTGCATGCGGACGGCGGTGACGTTGAGCTCGTAGACGTCGACGACGAGGGCTTCGTCCACCTGCACATGCTGGGCGCGTGCGGCGGCTGCCCGATGAGCACCGCCACGCTCACCCTCGGCATCGAGGCGGAGCTCCGCCGCGAGGTGCCCGAGGTCGAGGGCGTCGTCACGGTCTAGGGCAGCAACGAGGGGCCCACGGGCCCCACGCCCTCATCGCGGTGCACCTGCCGGGTGCAGATATCCTCGACGAACGCCAGTCCCGCCGTCGTGGCAACGGCGCGCGCCTCGTCGCTCACGCAGCCGGGCTGCAGCCATACCGCAGTCGCGCCGATGGCAACGGCCTCGCGCGCCAGCGCTGGGGCGGCCTCCGCTCGCGTGAACACATCCACCATGTGCACCGGCTGGTCAATGTCGGCCAGCGCGTTGACCACGGGGATCCCCAGCACGTCGCCATCGCCCGGGCGCACCGGGATGACCATGTACCCCTGCTCGAGGAGATACTGCATCACGCCGTGCGACGGCCGTGAGGGATCGGGCGACGCCCCGACCATGGCGATCGTGCATGTGCCTGCGAGGATCTCCGCAGGAGTGGAATCGGGCCCCATCTCGTCTCCCTCCTCGACTGCGGGTGCTGCTTCATCGGGGTGCCCGGATTTGAACCGGGGACCTCTCCGACCCGAACGGAGCGCGCTACCAAGCTGCGCCACACCCCGCGATGAAGCGGAGGGCATCCTAGCCCATGCCCCCACCTTTTCGGCGCTCTTTGCGAGAGCGCCCACCCCCGGCGTCCGCGACCGGGCGTATGGTGAGCCCATGGACGCACGTGGAGCATCCGGACGTTGACCTTCCGGCCACACCGCGCGCGCTGACCTGCGACCCGCATGCCAACTGGCTGCGGGTCGTCGTCGTTCTGGGACGAGACATGGGAGGACATGAGATGCCGAACCACCTGACCCCGCAGGAGATGGCGAGTGCCATCGGCATGCGCACCGATCGCCTGGTGCGCTACTGCCTCGAGCAGTCGATCCCCATCTATCACGGGCGGGTGGACAAGACGCTGGTGATCACCAGCCTCCTCGCGACGGGCCATCGGTTTCCCGATGACACCGATGCAAAGGAGATGCTGGCCGCCTGATGTCGTGCCGGCCCCGGCGCCCGCGCGGGCGCCGGGGCCGACGCTAGCCTGCGGCATCGTGAACCCACGACGCTGCAGCCCCCCAAAGGCCCTGATCGCGATCGCCGGCGTGGCCGCGCTCGCCTGCACGGGCGGCGCCGCCATGGCCCAGTCGAATCCCGTGGCCACCACGATCGACGCCTTCGTGGCGAAGCACCCCACGAGCAGCGTGCTGGTCCAGCGGCTCGATGCCGCGGGGCCCGTGACAGTTGCGTCGTGGCAGCCCGACACATCACTCGCACCGGCCTCCACGATGAAGATCATCACCAGTGCGTCGTCCCTCCTCACGGTGGGACCGGACTTCCGGTTCACCACCCGCCTCGAGGCGGGTGCCGACACCGAGGGACCTGGCGGAATCATCCACGGGCCCGCGTACCTCATCGGTGCGGGTGACCCGATGCTCGCCACGCGGGCCTATTCGCGC
This sequence comes from bacterium, assembly GCA_029977205.1. Lineage (GTDB taxonomy): Bacteria > Actinomycetota > Thermoleophilia > Miltoncostaeales > Miltoncostaeaceae > SYFI01. The sequence continues at coordinate 15,584 of JAPOLI010000018.1, read as the reverse complement.
GCCAACCTCGACCGCCTTGGCACGCCCATCGAGGCCCTCGCGCGCAATGTCCGCAGGCATGGCGTCAGGAGCATCACCGGGGGCGTCGTGGTGGACGAGACCCTCTTCGACCGCCAGCGCACGGGTCCGCTCTGGAAGAGCAGCTACCGGTGGGAGTGCCCGCCCCTGTCCGGGATCGCGACCAACCAGAACCTGGCGAACAACGGCTCGAATGTGTCGAGCCCGGCCAAGGCCGCGGGCCAGCGACTGGTGGCAGCGTTGCGGGCAGCGGGCGTGAGGGTGTCCGGACGGGTGCGTGCGGCCCGGGATGCGGCCGGTGGAACCGTGGTCGGTCAGGTGCGGTCGAGGCCCCTTGCGCGCATCCTGGACTTCATGAACGCGCACAGTGACAACTTCACGGCGGAGACGCTCACGAAGGACGTCGGGGCATACGGCGCGGGCACGGGTGCAACCCGCGTCGGCACCGCCCGTGCCGAGAACCTCCTGCACGAGCGCGGTCTCCTGCAGGTCAATGACAACTTCGTGGACGGTTCCGGCCTGTCGCACTCCAACCGGGTGTCCGCCGCCACACTGGTCGGGGTGCTCCGCCTCGCGCTGGCAGAGCCCGCGTGGGGCGATGTGCTCATCGACTCCCTTCCCCAGGGCGGTGAAGGCACGCTGATCCGCCGCCTCAAGGGACCCAAGGTACGCAAGCGTGTGCATGCCAAGACGGGCTACATCAATGGCGTCGCGTCTCTGGCCGGCACGGTGACCAGCGTCTCCGGAACGCCATACGCGTTCGCCTTCCTCATGAACACTCAGGACATCAGCGCGGCACAGAAGGCGATGGACACGGCCGTCACGCTCATGGCCACGGGGCGCGCCGACACCGCCGTGGCAGTGCCCTAGCGCCCATCAGGCCGTGCACCCCCGTCGGCGCGGGCCTCCTCTAGGCGTCGTCGCGTGCGGGTACCGGGGCCGCACCGGCCAGCACTGCGGCGAAGGTGTCCTCGTCCACGATCGGCACCCCCGCCTTCCCCGCCTTCTCGGCCTTGCTGCCGGGGTCGGCACCCACGACCACGAAGGTGGTCTTCTTCGATACCGAGTCCGTGCTCTTCCCACCGGCCGCGATGATGGCCCGCTTGGCCTCATCACGGGTGAAGCCCTGCAGCGCACCCGTGACCACCACCGTGCACCCGGTGAGCGGGCCGACCACCGGGCCATCCGGGAGGTCCATCTCCATCGTCAGGCCGGCCCGCCGCAGGCGCTCGAGCATCGCCCGGTTGTCATCTGACGACAGGAACTCCGTCACCGCCTCGGCCACCACGGGGCCCACGCCATCCGCCCGGGCCAGTTCATCCGCGGACGCAGCGAGCAGCGCGTCAAGGCGCGGCGCCACGAGGGCAATGGCATCGGCCGTCACCTCGCCCACATGGCGTATCCCCAGTGAATTGATCACGCGCGGCCAGGGCCGCTCCGCGCTCGCGCCGATACCCGCGATGAGGTTGGCCGCGCTCTGGTCCTTGAAGCCCTCGAGGGGGATCAGCTGCTCGGCCGTGAGGTCATACAGATCAGCCACATTGGCGATGAGCCCCACGTCGAACAGCTTCTGCACCGTCTTCTCGCCGAGGCCCTCGATGTCCATGCAGCCCCGACTCGCGAAGTGGATGACGCTCTCCACCAACTGCGCCGGGCACGAGCGATTCGGGCACCGCCAGATCACCTCGCCCTCCGGACGCACGAGTGCCGTTCCGCAGGTCGGGCAGTCGGTGGGCATCGCAAACGGCCGCTCGTCGCCGGTGCGCCGTTGCGTGAGGGCCGAGACCACCTGGGGGATGACGTCGCCAGCCCGCTGCACCACCACGGTGTCGCCGACGCGCAGGTCCTTGCGGGCGAGGTCGTCCTGGTTGTGCAAGGTGGCCCGCTCCACCGTGACCCCGCCCACGTGGACGGGCTCGAGTTCCGCCCACGGAACGATGGCCCCGGTGCGCCCGACGTTCACCCTGATGTCGCGGAGGACGGTCGTGGCCGTGGTGGGTGCGAACTTGTACGCGATGGCCCACCGCGGGGCACGGGCCACCGCTCCCAGCCGCCGCTGCATCTCGAGGGAGTCCACCTTCACCACGGCGCCGTCGATGTCGTAGTCGAGGTCGCCGCGACGCTCCTCCCATGCGGAGCACGCGGCGGCCACCGCAGCGATGTCGTCGTATGTGGCAATGAGGGGGTTGACGGGAAAGCCCGCGGCGCGCAGCCACTCGAGCACCTCATGCTGCGTCGCAGCCGGGATGCCCTCCGATGCCCCGACGGCGTAGAACCAGACGCTGAGCGGCCTTTCCGCGGTGAGCCGCGGGTCGAGCTGGCGCAGGCTCCCCGCCGCCGCGTTCCGGGGGTTCGCGAAGGTGGGGAGCCCGGCTGCAGCCCGTGACTCGTTGAACTGCGCAAACGCCTCGAGGGGCAGGTAGACCTCCCCGCGCACCTCCACGCGCGCTGGCGGCGGGCCGATGTCCGAGCGCATCACGAGCGGGATCGATGTGATCGTCCGGATGTTGCTCGTGACGTCCTCGCCAACCTCGCCATCGCCGCGCGTGGCGCCGACCGCGAGGCGCCCATCCTCGTACGTCAACGACACGGCGAGGCCGTCGATCTTCGGCTCCACCACGTAGCGCACGGGCTCCTCGCCGAGCCCCTCCTGCTCCAGCACCGTCTCCAGGCGGCGATTCCACTCGGTGAGCTCGTCCTCGCCGCGCGCGTTGGCCAGGCTGAGCATCGCCTGCAGGTGCCGATGCGCGACGAACTTCTCCGATGGCTCCGCACCCACCCGCTGCGTCGGGGAATCGGGCGTGACGAGGTCGGGGTTCTCCGCCTCGATCGCCTCGAGCTCGCGCACCCAGGCGTCGTACTCGGCGTCGTCGACCGTGGGGTCGTCGAGCACGTAGTACCGGTGCGACGCCTCGCGGATGAGGTCGCGCAGCTCCTCCGCCCGGCTCGACGCAGGCCCGGCTCCGCTCGTGCCGCGCGATCGGCCCCGACCGCGTCCGGTCCCCTTCCCCGTGCTCACGTCACCCCCATGAGGTAGCGCTCGAGATCCGGAACGGCGTCGATCACCACATCGGCATCGGCCACGGCCTCCCGGGGGAAGAAGCCCCAGGTCACCCCCACGCTCGTGACCCCCGCGGCGCGCGCCGCGGCGACGTCGAAGGGTGCATCGCCCACGTAGCAGGCATCGGACGGCTCCGCGCCGAGGCGCTGCAGGGCCAGGAGCACCGGTTCGGGGCCCGGCTTGTGGGTGGGCGTGTCCTCCACCGCCACGAGCACCTCGATGCATCGCGCGACCTCGGGCAGCGCATCGAGCGCGAGCTCCGCCGTGGGGCCGGCCTTGGAGGTGACGACGCCCGTGCGGCAGCCGGCAGCCACGAGGTCTGCCAGCATCACTCCGATGCCCGGATACGGGCGTATGAGTTCGGCGGTGTGGGCATGGCTCCACTCCCGCTGTGCCTCCAGCAGTTCCTGGGCCCGAACCTCGTCGAAGGCCTCCATCTGCTCGATGAGCGGGCGTCCCACGTTCGCGAGCAGCTCATGGTCGGGCATGTCACGGCCGAGCACCGTGGTAACCGCATGACGATGAGACCGGCGAATGAGTTCCCGGGTGTCCACGACCGTGCCGTCGAGGTCGAAGAGCACAGTGCCGAAGCGCGGCACCGGGTCAGGACACCCCTGCCACCGACTGCAGCAGCGCGTCCAGCTCCCACCGGGCCATGCGGTCCATCCCCTCCAGATCCGTGAGATCGAAGTGCAGCGGGGTAACGGACAGGAACGCATCATCGATGGCGGACAGGTCGGTGCCGGGCTGCATGTCGTGACTCATGGGCTCGCCGTAGATGCGGAAGTGCCGCGCCGAGCCCTGCGTGCCCTCGAGCACGAGGGAGTCGTCGTACACGCGACGGCCGAGGCGCGTGACCCTGGCCCCCGCGAGGTCTGCCGGGCCCACGCCGGGCCCGTTGACGTTGAAGATCACATGGCGCGGGAAGCGATCCTCCACGGCGAGCGGCACGAGCTTGGCCGCGAAGGCGGTGGACGCCTGGAAGTCGTACTCGTACCCCGGCCCACTGCCCCCTCCCAGCGCGTCCTGGCTCACGGCGATCGCGGGTATTCCCAGCATCACCCCCTCGAGCGCCGCCGCGACCGTGCCCGAGTAGGTGACGTCGTCACCCAGGTTAAGGCCGAGGTTCGCACCGCTCAGCACCACATCGGGTGGATCGCCGATCAGCCCCAGCGCGCCCAGCCGAACGCAGTCGACGGGCGTGCCGCTCACCGCATATGCGGGATGTCCGTCGGCCATCTCGACGTCGTCGACCACCAACGGATCATGGATCGTGATCCCGCGCGCAATCGCGCTGCGGTTGGCATCGGGGGCGATGACGAACACCTCGCCCAGATGATCCACGGCCTGCCGCAGGGCGAGGATGCCCGGCGCCTGCACGCCATCGTCGTTGGTCACGAGGATCCTCACCGGCCACCAATCGTAGTCCCGCCCGCGGAGGCCCCGGCATGCCTCCGGCCGTGGTCGCGAACCGGGGCACGCAGGGATCATCGACGGGGATAGGCCCGGATGCCATCACCTCGGGGCGATGCCCCGAGGCTGCAAACTGACTACTGCTCCCGACAGCAACGCCACGCGTGCTCCCCAGCGGGCGCCCCCACCTACGAACGAACAGGCCCGCCAGCAGTGTGCGCACAGCACCCACACTGCATGAGCCATGCGGGGCCATCGGATGTGGCCCTTCGGGGCCATCGGGTGTGCCCTTGCGGGGCTGCCGGGCACGGCCCCGCACACCTACTCGGGGTAGCGGACCGCCACGAGCGTGAGGGGGTGCGGCGGCGCAGTCGGTCCTGCGGCCGAGCGGGGAGCCCCACCCAGGAGCGCGACGTACGACTCGACGGTCCGCACGCCGCGGCCAACCTCCAGCATGGTGCCGACCAGCACGCGCACCATGTGGCGCAGGAAGGCATCGGCCTCGATGCGGATGATGGCCTCATCACCGCCATCGCCGCCGTCTCGCCACGCGCACGCGAGCACGGTGCGGTCGAAGAAGACGTGCTGGGTATCGGTGGGCGTGAAGGCGGTGAAGTCATGCTGCCCCACGGTGGCTGCGGCGCAGGCGTCGAGGGCATCGCGGTCGAGCACCGGGCCGGTATGGCGCAGGGTGCGGTCACGCCGCAGCGGCGAGGGCGGGCCGAGGAGGATGCGGTAGTCGTACGCGCGGCTCAGCGCATCGGCGCGGGCGTCAAACCCCTCAGGGGCCTCGGATGCCATCCGCACCGCGACCTCATCGGGCAGAAGGCCATTGAGGGAGCGGCGCAGCCGGTCGGGGTCGGTCGCAGCAGCCCGTGCCGGGGGCGCGATTCCGGCCGGCACGACGAGGCTGGCCACCTGTCCGGTCGCGTGCACGCCGGCGTCGGTCCGGCCCGCGACGTGCAGCTCCGGCCGACGCCCCAGAACGACCTCGAGGGCGTCCCGGAGGACGCCCTCGATCGTTCTCTGGCCGGGCTGCTCGGCCCAGCCGGCGAAGCCCGCGCCGTCGTACTCGATGTCGAGTCGCAGCGTGGGCATGTGCGCTGGTCCTAGCTGAAGGAGCCGACCGGGCTCAGCCCGAACACGCTGGCCCGGAAGCCGTACACGCTGTACAGCGCGGTCGCCGACTTCAGCACCTGGACGGAGCCCCACTGGTTGGTCATGTTGAGGGTCGCGTATGCGCTGCCCGGCATGATCACCTGGTTCCAACGCCAGCCGTTCGTGGCGCCGATCTTGCGCTCGGTCACCTTGATGCCGTTGGTCTGCTGCAGGGTCACGTAGACGCTGGCCTGGTTGCTCGTCTTGCTCCGGCGCTGGGCCGACACCACGAGGCGGTAGAGGCCGTTGCTCGAGGAGGCGATGGTGGCCCTGGTGCTCGTCGACGCGCACTGGGCGCCGCCGGGGAACAGGTCGTTCTCCACGGCAGGCGGAATGGTGGCGACGTTGTCACAGAAGTTCACCCCGCCATCCACGACGGTCCAGTTGGCGCCCGACCCGGTGAGGACCACCCACTGCGCGGGAATGATGCCGACGTACGCCGTGATCGGAACGATCTGCGCGCGGGCGAACGCCGGGTTCACCGACGAGATCGCGATGTTCTGCACGGTGTAGTCGGAGTAGGTGTAGTGCTGCGTCACCGTGGTCCAGGCGTTCACCGCATTGACGATGCCGGTGATCTGCGTGGGGTTTGCCGCCATCACGGCTGTTGCGGTCGAGGCCGTGACGGCCACTCCGGCGACGGAGACCATCGCGCCGGCGGCGAGGAGGATGCGGAAGCGGTTCATGCGGGGCTCCTGGGCTGGCCGCTAGGCGGCGGTGGAGGTGGTTGCAGCGGGGACCTCACGCGAGAGCTCCAGCAGCACCATCGGTGCGGCGTCGCCCTGGCGCGGACCCAGCTTGGTCACGCGCGTGTAGCCGCCCGGGACGTCCTTGAACACCGGCGCGATCTCGTCGAACAGCCGGTACGTAATCGGCTTGTTGCGCAGCAGCGAGATCGCCTGGCGACGGGCGTGCAGCGTGCCCTGCTTCCCGAGGGTGATGGCGCGCTCGGCCGTCTGCCGGGCGAGTCGTGCCTTGGCCTCGGTGGTCTGGATGCGCCCGTGCTCGAGGAGCGCCACGGCCAGGTTGGCCGCCATCGACTTCCGATGTGCACTGTCACGATTGAGCTTGGGGCCGCGCCTGCGGTGTCGCATTGGTGTCTCCGGTTGGCGGTTCGGTCGTTATCAGTCGTCGCGGAGCGCAAGGCCGTGGCGGGCCAGGTTCTCCTTGACCTCTTCGATGCTCTTCTTCCCGAAGTTCGGGATGGCCGAGAGGTCATCCTCGCTCTTCGAGATCAGGTCGCCGATCGTCTCGACGCCCACGCGCTTGAGGCAGTTGTAGGAGCGGACGCCGAGCTCGAGCTCCTCGATGAGGATGTTCGCCATCTCCCCACCGGGCTGCGCCGGCTCGGGCTCCTCCTCGGCCAGGAGGCGGATGTCCTTCGGGTCGGCGAAGATCGCCAGGCGCTCGATGAGGATCGCCGACGCCTGGGCCACCGCGGTGCGCGGGTCCACCGAGCCGTCCGTCTCGACCTCGAGCGTGAGCTTGTCGTAGTCGGTGCGCTGGCCCACGCGGGCGGCGCCGACCTCGTAGCGCACGCGGCGCACGGGCGAGAAGTTGCTGTCGACGGGGATGACCCCGATGCTCGACCCCGGCACCTTGTTCTGCTCGGCGGGCACGTAGCCGCGGCCACGCGCGATCGTGAGCACCATGTCAAGCGAGGCGCCCGCCTCGAGGTTGGCGATCTCGAGCTCCGGGTTGAGGATCTCGAGATCGGACGGGCAGGCGATGTCGCCGGCCGTGGCCACGCCCGGGCCCTGGCGGCTGAGCGCCACCTCGATCTCGTCGGCCTCGCCGACAAGGCGGCACACGAGGCCGCGCAGGTTGAGGATGATGTCCGTGACGTCCTCGCGCACGCCCTTCACGGTGGTGAACTCATGCTGCACGCCCTCGATCTTGAGCGAGGTGACGGCTGCGCCCTCGAGGGACGACAGCAGCACGCGCCGGAGCGAGTTCCCGAACGTGTGTCCGAAGCCGCGGTCGAGCGGCTCGACCTCGATCTGCCCGAGGATGTCTGACTCGGGCTCGTAGGCCATGCGTGGGGTCTGGATGTCGAGCACTTGGGTTGCTCCTCCCGGCCCTGTGGCCGGTTATGTGGTGAACGCGGAACCAGGTCCGACGGCCTCGGCTGAGGCCCCCGCGTCAGGGGCGCCCCGCCATCGCCCGTGCCGGGCCTGGGGTGATGCTTACTTCGAGTAGAGCTCCACGATGAGCTGCTCGCGCACCGGGGTGTCGATCTCGGTGCGATCGGGCGCCTTGAGCACCTTGCCGGACAGCGACTCGTGGTCGGCCTGCAGCCACGGGGCAACAGAGGCCCCGATCTCGGTGGCGCCGCGCACGGTCTGCTCGGCACCGGAGTTGGGCTTGATCGTGATCACGTCGTCAGGACGGCACTGGTAGGACGGGATGTCCACGCGCTTGCCGTTGACCATGATGTGACCGTGCCGCACCAGCTGACGGCCCTGGCGGCGTGAGGCCGCGAAGCCGAGGCGGGTGACGACGTTGTCGAGCCGCAGCTCGAGCAGGCGCAGCAGGTTCTCACCGGTGATCCCGGGCTGGCGGCTGGCCTTCTCGTAGTAGCGGCGGAACTGCTTCTCGAGCACGCCGTAGTACCGGCGGGCACGCTGCTTCTCACGCAGCTGGATCAGGTACTCCGACTGCCGGATGCGCCCGCGGCCGTGATGGCCGGGCGGGTAGTTGCGGCGCTCGATGGCGCACTTCTCGGTGAGGCAGCGCGAACCCTTGAGGAACAGCTTCTCCCCCTCGCGGCGGCACTGCTTGCACTGCGGGTCACGATCGCGAGCCACGTCAGCCTCCTAGACGCGGCGCCGCTTGCGGGGGCGGCAGCCATTGTGGGGAACGGGGCTCACGTCGGTGACCGAGGTCACCTCGAGGCCGGCGGCCTGCAGCGAGCGGATCGCGGTCTCGCGGCCGGAACCGGGGCCCTTCACGAAGACGTCGACCTTCTGGAGGCCATGCTCCATGCCCTTGCGGGCGGCGGCGTCAGCGGTGACCTGGGCGGCGAACGGGGTGCTCTTGCGGGAGCCCTTGAAGCCGGCCGAGCCGGCGGTCTCCCACGCGATCACGTTGCCCGCGCGGTCGGTGAGGGTGACGATCGTGTTGTTGAACGAGGTCTTGATGTGCGCGTGCCCCGCGGCGATGTTCTTGCGGGCCTTGCGGCGTGTGCGGCCTCGAGTGGCCTTCTGGCGTGCCATGTGCTCCTTACGCTCCGGCTACTGCTTGCGCTGCTTGCCGACGGTGCGCTTCGGGCCCTTGCGCGTGCGGGCGTTGGTCTTGGTGCGCTGGCCGTTCACCGGGAGACCGCGCCGGTGGCGCAGCCCGCGGTAGCAGCCGATGTCCATGAGGCGCTTGATGTTGTTGGCGCGCTCACGACGGAGGTCACCCTCGACGATGTAGTCGCGCTCGATCACCTCGCGGAGCTGTCCGACCTCCTCCTCGGTGAGATCGCGGACGTAGGTGTCCGGGCTGATCCCGACCTTGCCGAGGATCTCGTTGGCCGTCGTGCGGCCGATGCCGTAGACGTAGGTGAGGCCGATTTCCACCCGCTTCTCGCGGGGGATGTTGACTCCGGCGATTCGCGCCACTGACTACCCCTGGGTCTGCTTGTGTCGAGGGTTGGTGCAGATCACGCGCACCTTGCCGTGGCGCTTGATGACCCGGCACTTCTCGCACATCGGCTTCACGGACGGACGGACCTTCACGAAATGCTCCTCACTGGATGAACCGGGGACGACTCGGCCCGGCGCGTGGCCGGATCGGCCGCGACGCCCCCGCGGTGCGCATGAGAACGGTGCGGGGTCGGAGAGCCAACGAGGCGCACGACGACCATCGCGTTCCGTTCCACGCGCGGCCGCGCAAGATAGCAGGAACACGGCGTCATCGGTACCGATCCGTCATGCGTACCGCGGCATGGGATGAGGCGCTCACGCCGACGCCCGCGTGAGGATCCGCGGTCCGGACGCCGTGATGGCCACGGTGTGCTCGAAATGGGCTGCAAGGCCGTTGTCGCGGGTGGAGACGACCCAGCCGTCGCCGCCCAGGACCACCTCGGGGTCGCGCTCGGTGACCATCGGCTCGATGGCGATCACCACGCCCTCCTCGAGCAGCACGCCGCTCCCTGCGGAGCCGAAATTCGGCACCTGAGGTTCCTCGTGCATGCTGCGCCCCACGCCATGCCCCACGAGCGTGCGCACCACGTTGAAGCCTGCCCGCTCCACGACCTCCTGCACCGCGGCGCCGATGTCCCCTGTGCGATTCCCCACGCGCGCCTGGGTGATGCCCGCGGCAAGCGACCGGCGCGTGGCGTCCATGAGGTCGGTGGCCGCCTGGCTCACCACGCCCACGGGGATCGTGCGGGCGGAGTCGCTCACCCAGCCGTCAAGGGTCACGCCGCAGTCAATCGAGATGATGTCGCCGTCGCAGAGCGCGTATGGACCCGGAATCGCATGAACGACCTCCTCGTTCACGGAGGGGCAGATCGTGCCGGGGAACCCGTGGTAGCCCTTGAAGGAGGGAATGCCACCACGGTCGCGGATGAACTGCTCGGCCATCTCGTCGAGTGCGAGCGTGGTCACGCCCGGTGCGACCGCGGCCTCGAGCATGTCGAGGCACTCGGCGAGCACGGCACCACTGGCCGCCATCGCATCGATCTCGTCCGGCGTCTTGGAAATGGGCCCACCGCGCGCGGGGGCCGGAGCCTCGGCGTCGGCCGAGCCCTTCCTACGCGAGCGCTTCGACAACCTGCGCCTGCACCTCGTCGAGCGCGAGGGCGCCATCAACGTGGCGCAGGAGTCCTCGCGTCTCGTAGTACCCGATCAGGGGCGAGGTCTGCGCGTCGTAGACGTCCAGGCGGTTCGCCACGGCCTCGGGACGGTCGTCGTCGCGCTGGTAGAGGTCGCATGCCGCGCCGGTGGCAGAGCACGGCGCGTCGTCGTAGGGGTTGCTCACCTCGTGGAAGGAGCGCCCGCAGCCGCGGCAGATCCAGCGCCCGCCAAGGCGGCGCACCAGCTCATCCCGCGGTACCTCGAATGAGATCACGGCGTCGATGGGCGCCCCCACCTCGGCGAGCATGGCGTCAAGGGCCTCGGCCTGCGCGATCGTGCGCGGAAAGCCGTCGAGCATGAAGTCATCGGTGCGGCCGCTCAGCGACTCACGGATCATCCCGATCACCACGGCGTCGGGCACCAGGTCCCCGGCGTCCATGTAGGTCTTGGCTTCAAGGCCCAGCGGCGTGCCGGCCTTCACCGCCGCGCGCAGCAGGTCGCCGGTGGACAGATGAAGCAGGCCTCGCTCGGCGAGGAGCTCTGCCTGGGTGCCCTTGCCGGCACCGGGAGGACCGAAGAGTACGAGGCGCGCTATTGGAGGAACCCTTCGTAGGACCGCATCATCAGCTGGGCCTCCATCTGGCGCATGGTGTCCAGGGCCACGCCGACGACGATCAGGATGGATGTGCCACCGAACAGCCCGAAGAAGACGTTCGACTCGGGCAGGTAGCGGAAGATGATGTTGGGGAACTCGGCGACGAGAGCGAGGTAGATCGCACCGGGGAGGGTGAGCCTGCTGACCACGCGATCAAGGTAGATCGCGGTCGGCCGACCCGGCCGGACGCCGGGGATGAAGCCGCCGTACTTCTTCAGGTTGTCCGCCTGCTCCGTCGGGTTGAACTGCACCGCCGTGTAGAAGTAGGTGAACAGGACGATCAGCAGGCCCTCGAAGAGGATGAACCACCAGGAGCCCGGCGACAGGAAGTCCGCCACGCCCTGGGCCCAGCCCGACCCGCCGGCGAGTTCGGCGATGGTAGGCGGCAGGATCGTGATGGACGCGGCGAAGATCACCGGTATCACGCCGGCCATGTTCACGCGGATCGGCATGAAGGTGCTGCCACCTGACGTCATGCGCCGTCCGACCTGACGTTTGGCGTACTGGATCGGAATGCGCCGCACGCCCTCGTTCACGAACACGATGCCGACGACGATCGCGAAGGCGATGACGCCGATGATCACCGCGGTGACCGGCGGCAGGCCGAGCCATCCGCGGATGGCATCGGGGAGCGCGGAGACGATGGACACGAAGATCAGCAGCGAGATCCCGTTGCCGACTCCGTGGTTGGTGATGAGCTCGCCGATCCACATGACCAGGGTCGTGCCCGCGGTCAGCGTGATGATGATCAGGAACGTCCGCGACCAGCCGACGCCGGGCAGGGCGTCCTGGGAGCGGAAGTACATGACGTAGGCGAAGGACTGCAGGAACGCCAGGCCCACCGTCATGTAGCGCGTGTACTGGGTGATCTTGGCGTACCCCGACTCGCCCTCCTTCTGGAGGCGCTCGAGCGACGGGATCACGACGGTGAGCAGCTGCAGGATGATGCTCGCCGTGATGTACGGCATGATCCCCAGCGCGAACACGGCGAAGCGCGTGAGCGCGCCTCCCGCGAACAGGTTGAGGAAGTTCAGGATGTTCGTGGTGCCCTGATTCTGCAGCGCGGCCGCGAGCCTGTCGGGCTCGACGCCGGGCACGGGCACGTACGACCCGAAGCGGAACACCAGCAGCATGGCCGCGGTGAACCAGAGCTTCTTGCGGAGCTCCGGGGACCGGAGCGAATTGAGCATGGCCTGGAGCATCAGCGGGCCTCGCCCAGGGCCCTCCTACTCGCTGCCGGCGCTGCCGACGAGCTCGACGGTGCCGCCCGCCGCCTCGATCTTCGCGATCGCCGCAGCGGATGCCTGATCAACACGCACCGTGAGCGCGTGGCCGATCTCGCCGCCGCCGAGCAGCTTCACCGGGTATGCGCGGTTGGCGTTGTTCTTCACCAGTCCCGCGGCGACCAGGGCGTCGACATCCACCACGGAACCCGAGGCGAAGGCCGTCGACAGGGACCCGACGTTCACGGGCACCGAGTGCGTGCGGAACGGGCCGATGGGCATGGACTTCTTGTGGTTCGGGCCGCGCAGCTTGCCCTTCTGCATGTGCAGGGGGATCGTGCCGCCGCGGTAGCCCGGACGCGGGCCCGGACCTGAGCGTGCGCCGGCGCCCTTCATGCCGCGACCGCAGGTCTTGCCCTTGCCCGACCCCGGACCGCGGCCCACCCGCTTCCGCCGGTGCTTCGCACCGGGGTTGGGACCAAGGCTCTCGAGGCGGACCTCTTCGGGGTCCACGCCGCCTGTCACCGTGGGCTCGTCAGCTGCCACTCCCGACCTCCTCAACCTGCACGAGGTTCGCAACCTTGCGAAGGGCGCCCTGGAGCGCCGGGGTGTCCTCGTGGATCGCCGTCTTGCCGATGCGTCCGAGGCCCAGCGCGCGGAGCGTTCCGCGGTGGCGCTCGGAGCTCCCGATCTGGGAGCGCACCTGGGTGATCTTCAGCGTGCTCACGCGGTGACCTCCTCCGAGGCCGGCGTCGACTCAGCGGCGGGCGCAGCCGAGCCACCCGCGGTGCCCAGCACCTCGGCGACGGTCTTGCCGCGCAGCTCGGCCACCTGCTCGGGCGTGCGAAGGCTCTTGAGCCCGGCCACCGTCGCGGCAACCAGGTTCACGGGGTTGGTGGTCCCCAGCGACTTGCTGAGGATGTCACGCACGCCGGCGAGCTCGAGCACGGCGCGGACCCCGCCGCCGGCGATGACGCCGGTACCCGGGGCGGCGGGCTTCAGCAGCACGCGGCCGGCACCGTGGTGCCCGATGACCTCATGCGTGATGGTCGAGCCGTAGCGCGGCACGCGGAACATGTTCTTCTTGGCGTCATCCACGGCCTTCTGGATGGCAAGCGGCACCTCATTGGCCTTGCCGTGCCCCACGCCCACGGAATCCACCTCGTTGCCGACCACCACGAGGGCCGAGAACGAGAAGCGGCGGCCGCCCTTGACGACCTTGGCCACGCGATTCACCTGCACCACGCGCTCCGAGAGCTCCGCTCCCTCTGCGTGGACCTTGTCGCGACTGCGCTCTGCCATTTCCTCTTCCCCGGTCCTCTAGAACTCGAGCCCGCCCTCGCGGGCGCCGTCGGCGAGGGCCTTCACCCTGCCGTGGTACAGGTAGCCGCCGCGGTCGAAGACCACGCTGCTCACGCCCGCGGCCTTGCCGCGCTCGGCGATGAGCTTGCCGACTTCGGTTGCCGCCGGACCCTTGGCAAGGCCCTTGAGCGGCGCCTCGTGCGAGCCGGCCGCCGCGACGGTGTGACCGCGGTCGTCGTCGATGAGCTGCGCGTAGATGCGCAGGTTCGACCGCGACACCGACAGCCGCGGCCGGTCGGCGGTCCCGTGGACCTTGCCGCGGACGCGACGATGGCGACGTGCGCGGGCGTCTCGTGTGCTGATCTTGCCCATGTCTCCTAGGCCCTCTTCCCGACCTTGCGCCTCACGACCTCGCCCTGGTAGCGGATGCCCTTGCCCTTGTAGGGCTCGGGCGGCCGTACGCGGCGGATCTCGGCGGCGATCTGGCCGACCTTCTGCTTGTCGATGCCCGACACCACGATCTCGGTGGCCTCGGGGACCTCGAACGTGATCCCCTCGGGCGGCTCGAAGGTGACCGGGTGCGAGAAGCCCACGGCCAGCTCGAGGTTCTTGCCCTTCAACTGGGCACGGTATCCGACGCCCACCAGCTCGAGCCGGCGCTCGAAGCCCTCGGTCACGCCCGTGACCATGTTGGCCACCAGGCTGCGCGACAGGCCGTGCAGCGCGCGGTGCGGGCCGCGGTCGGTCGGGCGGGTCACCACGACGGCGCCGTCCTCCTGCGCCACGCGGATGGGCTCGACCACCACGTGCTCGAGCTCGCCCTTCGGTCCCTTGACCGAGACCTTCTGGCCCGCGATGTCCACGGTGACCCCGTCCGGGACGGGAATAGGTGCGCGTCCGATTCGGCTCACGGTCGCTCCTCCCCTACCAGACCGTGCACAGGACCTCGCCGCCGACTCCGCGGCGACGGGCCTCGTGGCCCGTGAGGAGACCCTGGGAGGTCGAGATGATGGCGACGCCCATGCCGCCCAGAACCTTGGGCAGGGAGTCCTTGTCGGCATACACGCGGCGACCGGGCTTGGACACGCGGCTGAGGCCGGTGATCACGCGGCGGCGGTCGTCGTCGTACTTGAGCTTGACGGTGAGCGTGGCGTGCGCGCCCTCAGTGCTGGTCTCGTAGCCGGAGATGTAGCCCTGCTCCTCGAGCACGCGGGCGATGTCGGTCTTGAGTCGGCTCGAGGGCATGTCAACGGTGTCGTGCAGCGCGAGGTTGGCGTTGCGGATGCGCGTGAGCATGTCGGCGATCGGATCGGTCAGCATCGGGCTACCAGCTGGACTTCGTCATGCCGGGGATGTGCCCGGCGTGGGCCTCGTCGCGCAGGCAGATACGGCACAGGCCGAACTTGCGGAACACCGCCCGGGAGCGACCGCACCGGTGGCACCGGGTGTACGCCTGCGTGCGGTACTTGGGAGGCCGGGAGGCCTTCACCTTGAGGGACGTCTTCGCCACGTGTTCCTGGACCTTCCTCTATCGCTTTCGACCGCGGAACTTGCGCATCTTCTTGCGCCGCCGAGCCGCGCGCTCCTCGGCGGTGTAGCCCTGCTCGCGGAAGGGCATGCCCAGCTCCTGGAGCAGGGCCTTGGCCTCCTCGTCGGTGCGGGCCGACGTCGTGATGGTGACGTTGAGCCCGCGAACCGCCCCGACCTTGTCGTAGTCGATCTCCGGGAAGATCGTCTGCTCGCGCAGGCCGAGGTTGTAGTTGCCGCGGCCGTCGAACGAGCGCGCCGACACGCCGCGGAAGTCGCGGATGCGCGGCATGGCGATGGTGATCAGGCGATCGAGGAATTCGTACATGCGTTCGCGGCGCAGGGTGACCTTGCAACCGATCGGCATGCCTTCACGCAGCTTGAACTGCGCAATCGACTTCTTCGCCTTGGTGATGACGGGCTTCTGGCCAGCGATCAGCTCC
>JAPOLI010000017.1 GCA_029977205.1 bacterium | reverse complement strand
GACCACCGATTGAACGACCGGCGAGCCCCCTTCTTCGATGTTCCGCCTACTCCTCCGCATCGGGATACTCGCGGCGATGGTTCTCGCGCTCGCCATCCCCAAGGCGGACGCGCGTCCCTCCCCCTCGAGCGCCGCCGCGCTCGCCGCCGCGCCGCGTGCGCCCCCCGCGTCGGTTTCACACGCGCGGTCGAGGTGGGCACGCGCGTGTCCGCGACGCTTCGCCGCATGAAGCTCGGGCACGAGGGCGACATCTACTACTCGTACAAGTTCGTCGTCGACGACGAGTAGGGGTAGCCCCACGCAGGGGGGGAGGGTGCTGGGCTAAGGTGCCGGCATGAATTCCCGCACCGCTTCCTCCACGCGACTCCGCTCCGCCGCTGTTGCCATCGCGGCCTCCGCGGCGGCCATCGCATCCGTTGGCCTTGCCGGCGGCGCGTCGGCGCAGATGACGTCGATCACCCAGTTCAGTTCCAGCGCGCCCGTCACGCCGATGCCCCGCTCATCGGCGGTGCTCGCCCGTACCGGCGCGGGCCCCGACGGCATCGCCGTGGATGCGATGGGGAACACCTACACGGCCAACTCGCGGGCCAACACCGTGACGAAGATCGGTGCGAACGGAAAGGCCACGCAACTCGGCACCACGGGGCAGACCCCGCGCGGCATCGCGGTGGATGGGGCCGGCAACGTGTACACGAGCAACCTGGGTGCGGGCACGGTCACCAAGATCACCCCCGGCGGCACTTCGACGACCCTCGGTACCACCGGCCGCCAGCCCATCGGCATCGCACTCGACGCCGCCGGCAACGTCTACACCACGAACTACCTCGACAGCACGGTCACCAAGATCACGCCGGCCGGCGTCTCGACGACGCTCGGCAGCACGGGCTCCCGCCCGCTGGGCATCGTGCTCGATTCGGCCGGCAACGTGTACACGGCCAATGAGGGTGCCAACAACGTCACGCGGATCACCCCTGACGGCACCACCTCGGTGTTCGGCACCACGGGCGGCTGGCCGCAGGCCATCGCGATCGACGGCGCCGGCAACCTCTACACCGCGAACTGGAATTCGCGGAACGTGTCGAAGATCACCCCTGACGGCACCTCGTCCATCCTCGGGCGCACCGGGCGCCGCCCGATCGGCATCACCCTCGACCCGTTCGGCAACGTGTTCACCACGAACGACGGCTCCAGCACCGTGTCGCGCATCATCCCCGGCGGGATGTCGAAGGTGGTCGCGCGCACCGGCAGGCGTCCCATCGGCATCGTGTCCGACGCCGCGGGCTTCCTCTACGTGGCGAACTTCCTCACCAGCACCGTGACGGAGGTGTTCCCCCAGGCACCGCGCCGCCCGGGCGTCATATCCCTCGACACGGTCACCGTGTCCTCTCCTGGCAACGCGCCGGCGTGGATCATTCCGTTCTGGAATGACGTGTACCCGGACCGCGCCACCTGCGTCGCGGCCTTCCCGGCCGTGCGGGCCACGATTGACGCCGGAGCCGATCCGGCCGTGCAGAAGGTGTCCGCCACCTCGTGCATGGCGGTGGGCGGGGTGGACTACGCGTTCCGCATCGGAGAGACCGAGCTGACCACCGCGCAGTACGTGACGTTCCTCAACACTGCCGACCCGCTGGGACACAACCCGCGCCACCTCTGGGACGCCGCACAGAGCTCGCGCGTGTGGCCCAAGTACGGATCGATCAACCGGAACATGCGCGCACCGCGCGGGCAGCGGTATTACGTCTCGTCGCCGGCCTGGGCGAACAAGCCCTACAACCAGGGCGACTTCTCCCGCGGCGCGCGCCTCGCCAACTCCATCGACAACGGCACGGTGCTGTCGAAGCGCAACCGGGTGATCACCACGCCGACAGGCGCGCGCCTCACGCGCACCACGTACACCATCAAGTTGTCGACCACGCTCGACACCGGCATGTACACAATGAGCAACCGCAAGGCCACGCGCAACTCGACGACCGGCTTCGCGGTGTCGAGCCAGGATGAGTGGATCAAGGCCGCCTACTACGACCCGAACGGCGGCGGCAAGTACTCGTGGTGGGACTACCCGACGAACCCCGGCATCTACACGAACTGCCCGGTCGACGATCAGGGCTGCGCGACGGGCGGGCAGCCGAACCAGACCCAGCTCGATGCCAATGGCGACGTGACGAACAGCAGCGTGCAGCCGCTGGCGTCCTTCCTTGCCTTTCCCAAGTCCGCGACTCCGCCCCCGGACTGGTGCCCGACGCAGTTCACCGCGGCCCAGTGCGCGATCACCCCGTTTGGCGCGGCCGCGGCCATCTACACGGGCAACGTCAGCTCGGTCGGCCAGGCCCTCACGCGCTCGCCGTGGGGCACGCTCGACCAAGGCGGCAACGTGGTGGAGACGACCGACACGATCTCGCCGCCGCCACCTGACGAGAACCCGCGCATCGTGTGGCGGCGCTGGCACGGCGGCGTGGTGACAGCCAGCGCGTACCAGATGTGGCTGTCAGCCGTGGGGACCACCCCGCAGACGATTCCGGGCTACGCCGTCAACCCGTGGCGCGGAATCCGCCTCGTGGTCCGGGGCCGCTAGTCGCCTGACGTCGGCTCGCTGGCCTCGCGCACGAGGTCGGCGAGCCGCTGTTCGGCGGCGTGGGCGTCTGCAGGCCGGACGACCACGTTGAGTTGGCCCCGGGGCGTCGTCAGCACCCAGGCATTCCCGACGCGCCCCGTCGGCAGCGTGCTCTCCGCGATCTGGATTTCTGCGCAGGGGATCCGGTCCGAGGCACTGGCGCGACGCTCCGCAGCCGTGCGCTGAACGAGGGTGCCGAGAGCGCGGGCTGCCTGCTTCGCCCCGCGCCGGGCAACAAGGCCGACGGCGATCTCGGCACCCCACCCCGCGAACTCTTCGGCGATCTGATCGGTGAGGTCACCGGGCCCCAGGACCCGGGCCTGGGCGTCCATGGTGGAGGCCAGCTCCTGCGCCAGGTCATCGGACCGGGCCTCGAGGTCGTCGACTTCTGCGCGCGGCGGGAGCGGATGGGCCAGCCAGGGATCCGCGACGATGCCCCCACCCAGCGAATGCAACAGCACGGCATGGTCATCGCGCTCCAGGGCGTACAGCCGCTGGCCGCGGAAGAACGTCCGGGGACGGACCGCCAGGATCATCCGGAGGATGCCGTGGGGGCTCCGGGCCGCACGTCGTTGCGCGGCTACTCGGCGGCGCGCGCCGCCGCGGCCGCCCGGGCGTCATCCAGGGAGGGCCCCCACACGGGCATCTGGTGCGCCTCCGGGTCCGGCGCGTCCGGGCCGGCGAGCACCCACATCCGTGCGTGCGGCAATTCGGCGATGGTCGCCGCGGCAGCGCGGGCGGAGCCCGGCAGGGTGCACACGGCGACGCAGGCCTGCGCGCGGCGCGCCTCTGCGAGGGCATCGACTTCGGCCAGGGGCGTATCGGCGCCCAGGAAGCTGACCCGCCAGCCATCCTGCGCCATGACCACGGCAAGGCACAGCGCACCCACGGCGTGGCGCTCGCCCGAGGGGCAGGCGATCATGCCTATGGGGCCTCGTGGGCGCCGAGCGGCAGCGAGGCGTCCAGCCAGCCGCCGTTCGGTGGCGCTGCTCAGCATGTGCTCCGCCACGACCACCTGCTCGCCCTCGGCCCACCTCTGGCCGAGGTCCGCGAGAGCGGGGAAGACGACCATCTCCATGGCCTGCATGAGGGGAAGGGCAGTGAACGCCCGGTCGAGCTCCATCTCCATCCGTGGGGCGTCGCCCTGGCGCGCCGCGGCGGCGAGGCGTGCTGCCATCGCGGCAGTGGGTCCGCCGCCCGCCCCCGCATGCTCGCCCTCGTGCTCGAGCGCGCTGAGCGTGGCGACCGCGTCGGAGATGCGCTGCCCCTCGGCGACGCGTGCCGCGAGCCAGAGCACGCGCTCGATGTCCTGCTCTCCGTAGCGGCGCTGCCCGCCATCCGTGCGCTGGGGTCGCAGCACGCCGTAGCGGCGCTCCCATGCGCGCAGGGTGTCCACGGGAACGCCCGTCCGGCGGGAGAGGGACCCGATGGAGATGCCGCTCTGCTGGTTCGACGCAGTGCTCAGGTCCGACCTTCCGGGTGGCGGACGACTGATGGGGACTACTTCGCATTGTCCCCCGGGAATGCCTTCCCGGGGCCGGAGTACGGTCGCGCCCCCGCTACTTCGAGGGGTCGGTCACCAGCATGGCGTCGGGGCCCTTGCCCTGCGGAACCATCGGGAACACCTTGGCGTCGCGGTTCACCTGGATGTCGATGAGCGCAGGGCCATCGGTGGAGAGGGTCTCGCGCAGGGCGTCGTCGAGGTCATCCGGGTCCTCCACGCGCATGCCGGGGATGCCGTAGGCGCCGGCCAGCGCTGAGAAGTCGGGCTGGAACTCGCCGAACGAGGTGTTCGAGTACCGCTTGTCCCAGAACAGCTCCTGCCACTGGCGCACCATGCCGAGGAATCCGTTGTTGAGGATGACGATCTTCACCGGCAGGCCGTAGGTCTGCGCGGTCGACAGCTCCTGCAGCGTCATCTCGAACGAGCCGTCACCGGCGATGTCCACGACCAGCTCATCGGGGAACGCCACCTGGGCGCCGAGCGCGGCGGGCAGGCCGAAGCCCATCGTGCCGAGGCCACCCGAGGTGATCCACCGGCGCGGCTTCTCGAACGGGTAGAACTGCGCCGCCCACATCTGGTGCTGGCCCACCTCGGTGGCGACGATGGCGTCCCCTCCGGTGATCTCGTGAACCGAGCGGATCACGTTCTGCGGGGCGATGACCCCGGGCTCATCGTCATCGATGGTGTACGGGTACTCGTCGAGCCAGCCGTTGATGCGGCCCATCCACGCCGAGCGCGCGGCGTCGTCGTGGCGGGCCTCCTGCTGCACGTAGGTGTCGGCGAGGGCATCGAGCACGGCCTTGGCCTCGCCCGCGATGCCGATGTGCGCCGCGCGGTTCTTGCCGATCTCCGCCGGGTCGACGTCGATGTGGATGATCTTGGCGCCGGGTGCCCACTCGTTCATGACGGTGGAGAGCACGCGCTCGTCGAAGCGCACGCCCACGGCGAGCACCAGGTCGCTCTCCTGGAACGCGAAGGTGCTGGCGGCGATGCCGTGCATGCCGGGCATGCCGACGAACAGGGGGTGGGATGCCGGGAAGCCGCCGATCCCCATCAGCGTGGTGGTCACGGGGATCTGCGCCACCTCGGCCATGCGGGTGAGTTCCTCGGCCGCGTTGCTGGCGATGATGCCCCCGCCGGCGTAGAACATGGGCCGCTTCGCCTCGGCGATGGCCCGGGCGGCGGCCTGCAGCTGCCGCGGGTGCCCTGCGCTCGCGGGCGGCCTGTATCCGGGCATGTCGGGCGGGAACGGCCCGGCGTAGTCCTCGACCTCCACGGCCCACTGATCGACGCAGACGTCGACGAGCACGGGGCCGGGGCGACCCGTGGTGGCAACGTAGATGGCCTCCTCGAGCACCGTGGGGAGCTCGTGGGCGTCCTTCACCAGCCACGAGTGCTTCACGACGGGGAGGGAGATGCCGACGATGTCGGCCTCCTGGAAGGCATCCGTGCCCACGCGGGCCGAGCCGACCTGGCCGGTGAGCGCGAGCATGGGGACGGAATCCATGTACGCGTCGGCAATCGGGGTGACGAGGTTGGTGGCCCCGGGGCCGGACGTGCCGGTGCACACGGCGATGCGACCGGAGGCCTTGGCGTAGCCCTCGGCCATGTGCCCGGCGCCCTGCTCGTGCCGGGTCAGGAAGAGGCGGATGTCCGAGTCGTCGAAAAGCGCGTCGAAGAGCGGGATGAGGGGGCCGCCCGGGATGCCGAAGATGGCATCCACTCCATTGCGCTTCAGGACCTCGAGGGTCGCGTCGACTCCTCGCATTCCGTGCCTACCTCCCGCCGCTGAACGGCCTCGAACCCACAGGGAGGCGGTACATTAGCCCACGAACCGCTTTTCCCGGCACGCTCGCGAGCGCACGGAGGATGCACGGCATGGCCGACGAGACCACGGACGACGGACCGAACTACGCGGAGGAGAACGCCCTGCGCAACGCGTCGGAGTCGCTGCATCACTACGACCCGGCCGCAGATACGTTCACGGCCCTGTTCGGTGCGCCGGTCCCGGCCGCGACCGTCTACGACGAGGAGCGCGAGGTGCTGGTGCGCGTCGAGCCCCAGAGCAACGCCGTCGTGGGGTTCACGATCCCCAACTTCAAGGCGTGGTACGCGAAGAACTACCCGGACGGCGGCGAGTGGGAGCTTGACCTCCCGCCCACGTGGCCTCCGGAGGGGACGGCCTCAGGCGCCGAGTGAGCAGGCGACCGTCGGGGGTGGGCCGGGCCCCGGCGGCGCTGTAGGATCAACGGCCACTTCGGAACGAATCATTCGAACAGAAGGAGCCTGGTACGGATGGCGGTTGAGACCCAGAAGATGGAGGACTACCGCCTGGAGGAGGAGCCGTACTACCTCCCGGTCGGCAACGAGGTCGAGCTGTTCACGGCCGCATACGAGGCGCACCTGCCCGTGATGCTCAAGGGCCCCACGGGGTGCGGGAAGACGCGCTTCGTCGAGCACATGAGCTGGAAGCTCGGTCGCACGCTCGTCACGGTCGGCTGCCATGAGGACCTCACGGCGTCGGACCTGGTGGGCAAGTACACCCTGCGCGGTGACGAGACGGTGTGGCAGGACGGACCGCTCACCACCGCGGTGAAGGCCGGCGGCATCGCATACCTCGACGAGATCGTGGAGGCGCGAAAGGACACCACCGTGGTGATCCACCCGCTCACCGACGACCGCCGCATCCTGCCGCTTGAGAAGAAGGGTGAGGTCGTGCAGGCCCCGCTCGACTTCCAGCTGGTCATCTCATACAACCCGGGCTACCAGTCGGTGCTGAAGGACCTCAAGCACTCGACGAAGCAGCGCTTCGTGGCTCTCGAGTTCGACTACCCCCAGGCGGAGCTCGAGGAGGAGATCGTGCGCCAGGAGTCGGGGGTCGACGCCGACGTGGCCGAGCGCCTGGTGAAGGTCGCCGAGAAGGTGCGGAACCTGCGCACCCACGGCCTCGAGGAGGGCGTGTCCACGCGCCTTCTCGTGTACGCCGGTCAGCTGATCGTCGGCGGCGTGGAGCCGCTGGCGGCATGCGAGTCGACCATCTGCCGGCCGATCACCGACGACCTCGAGATGCAGCGCTCGATCCTCGAGCTCGTCAACACGCAGTTCTAGGACCCGGCACGTGTCCACCCAGGGCGGAGGCAGCGCCGGCAACGTCGGCATGTACGTCAGTCGCGACATGCTCGCGGCCGTGCCCGAGGAGCGGCGGGACGACTACATGCGTCTCGTCCAGGAGATCTCCGACCTGAAGTACCAGCTGGGCGTCGAGGTGGCGCGCCAACTGCCGCGGCTGTTTCAGGAGCAGGACGAGGAGGCGATCGAGCGCTACCTCGACCAGGTGCGCGCAATCGCCGACGTGGGCTGGAAGTCCGGCGTGGAGGTTGCCCGCCAGCTGCCCGACCTCTACCACGCGCCCGATCCGGCGATCGCCGATGCATACGTCGAGATCGTCACGGACGCCACGGTCGGGCCGCCCGACGATGAGGAGACACAGGCCTTCGCCAGCGAGCTCGAGGACCTCGAGCGCCAGCTGCGGGAGATCGAGCCCAAGCAGCAGCGCGCGACCGAGCTCAAGTCGCTCCTGGCCGCACGTGACCGCCGGGATGAGCGTCGCCGGAAGCACGCGCAGGAACTCGCCGCGGCGCTCCCGCCGATCCTGGCCCGCCTCCGCCCGAAGCACCGCGACTGCTACATGCGCGAGGTGCGCCTGGTCGCCGCCGCCGACCCGGAGGCCGCGCTCGAGGCCGCCAACACGATGCTCGACCTTCTGAACGGCGACCGGGTCTCGCACGACGGCGCCGCCGAATGGGTGCGTCGCGGCCTCGACGTGCTCGAGAAGAACAAGGAAGTGGGCCGCGGGTACTTCCGCATGGGGTCCAAGTACTCCCTCGAGGTGCTCGAGGAGCTGCGCGAGGGGCTGGCGCTCCGCCACGTGGCGCGCGTGCTCAAGCTCTACGCCACCGCGCTGTCCGGGCGCGATGTGGCAGTGCGCGGAATCGACGAGATGGAGGCGGTCGACCGCTTCGGGCCCGACCACATCATCCTGCCATCGGACATGCGCTTCTTCGATGACGACGACCGCAACTTCGTCGCCTACAAGGTGGCGGCTGCCCATGGCGCCGCGCGGATCGAGTTCGGGACCTACCGCTTCACGCTCGACGAGATCCCTGACACCGTCGAGGAACTCACGACCAAGTACGGCCTGGGGGCGGCATGAGCACCAAGGAAAGCCCATTCCCCGCGGCGCCGGTCGAAGCCGAGTGGCGTCGCCAGAGCGACCTCACGAAGTTCTACGCCATGTTCCCGTCACCGGCGCTGGCGCGTGACATCTTCAACATCATCGAGGGCCAGCGCATCGAGGCGCTGATCCGTCGTCGCTACCCGGGCATCCGGCGCGACATGGATCTGATCCAGGAGCAGACGCTGCTCCGGCGTGAGGAGATGGGGACATCGCCGGCAGACCTCCCTGAGGTCGGCCAGGTGATCGATGCGCTCATGGTCGCCACGATGGCGGGCGACCCGCCGTTCGAGGGCATGTCGGCCCACGTGCGCGAGGCCAGCGAGGGCGCCATCGCCATGCTCCCCGAGGTTGGCGAGGAGGGCGCGACGGTGGGCGACACGGCCCGCGTGACCGCCCGCATCTACGCGATGATCGACGAGGTGATGCAGGCGGGCCGCCGCGGCATCACGGAGCCGTTCTCGGAGGACGCCGTCAACCGGCAGGCCCAGGCCCCGGAGCAGGCGGAGGGCGACCAGGAAGTCGGCGACGTCGACTTCAACCCGATGGACGAGTACGAGCCGATGGAGATGCCGCCCTTCGTGCCGCCCGTCATGGAGGAACTGGTCCAGCCCGAGAGCAACGCGATGAACCAGATCGAGGCCGAGGGCACCGAGGGCGACGCGGACAAGGACGGCGACGCCGGCGAGGAGACCGAGGCGGAGTCGATGGAGGCCGCCGACAACGTGATGCAGGCCCAGGAGCTGTCCGAGGGCCAGATGGACGAGGACGCCGCCGCGCAGAAGGCCGAGGCCGACGCCGAGATCGAGGAGAGCGGGCGCGGCAGCGATGCCGAGGGCGACGAGACCCCCGACTCCGCGGGTGGCATGACGCCCGAAGGCGCCGGCCCCGAGGTCGCCCAGGGCGATGAGCCCGAGGAGGAGGACCTCGGCGAGCAGGTCTTCATGTACGACGAGTGGGACCACCGCATCGAGGACTACCGGCCGTCGTGGTGCACCCTGCGCGAGACGCGCTCGAGCCGCGAGGTTCCGGCGTTCGTGGCGGCGGTGTTCCACGAGTACGGCGGTGTCGTCACGCAGATCCGCCGCAACTTCCAGCTCATGCGCCCGGAGCGCATGCGGAAGATGCGCTACCAGGTGGAGGGCGACGATCTCGACCTCGACGGCCTGGTGGAGCACGTGGTCGATCGCAAGGCCCGCCTCACGCCGACCGACCGCGTCTACATCAAGCGCGACAAGAAGGATCGCGACGTGACCACGGCCTTCCTCGTGGACATGTCATCGTCGACCGACCGCAAGATCGACGGGCGCAAGCGCATCATCGACATCGAGAAGGAGGGCCTCATCCTGATGTGCGAGGCCCTCGAGGCCATCCGCGACGAGTACGCCATCTACGGCTTCTCGGGCAACGGCCGCGACGACGCGCAGTTCTACACCGTCAAGGAGATCGGCGAGCGCTACGACGACCGCGTGCGCTGGCGCATCGGCGGCATCTACGGCCGCAGCAAGACGCGTATGGGCCCCGCCATCCGCCACGCCACCAAGCGCCTCATGGGCGTGGACAGCAGCGTGAAGATCATGATCCTGCTCACGGACGGCCGGCCCTACGACTCGGACACCTACCAGGACAACGCATACGCCCAGGCCGACACGCAGATGGCCCTGCGCGAGGCCCGCCGCGAGAAGATCCACCTCTTCTGCGTCACCGTTGACCAGGAGGGCGCCGACTACCTCCCGCAGATGTACTCCGACGCGAACTTCGTGGTGATCGACGACGTGCGCACGCTGCCGCAGAAGCTGCCGCAGCTCTACCGGAGGCTGACGACCTAGCCTCGCGGAGCGTGATCGGAGGTCCTTCAGCCGACGGTGATGAATCGGCAGGCTGACGACCTCGCCTCGCGGGCTCCCTATGGCACCTGTGACTGCAGGCCCCAGCGGTCGACCAGCTGCTGGTAGGACCCGTCCTTCTTCATCTTCACGAGGGCACGGTTCATGGCGATGCGGAGGGAGTCCCGCGACTGGTTGAACGCGATGCCGTACTGCTGGTCCACGGGGATGATTCCCGCGTAGCGGAACTTGGGCGCGTTGTGCCTGACGTACCAGCGCGACTGGCCGTAGTCGTTGATCACGGCATTGACCTTGGCATTCAGGAGGGCCCGGTAGGTCGCGGGCATGGTGAGGTACGTGCGCACCCGGGCGCCGGGGATGCCGCGCGCCACCGGCACGGCGGTCGAGCCCTCCAGGACACCAACCCGTTGGCCCCGGAGGTCATCCCGGGTCTCGATTCCCGGCGTGCCCTTGCGGGTGACGATGCCCATGTTGGCCTGCAGGTACGGGTTCCCGAAGTCGACGATGGCCGCGCGGTCCGGCGTGATGGTGATGGAGGCCGCGCCCAGCATCGCGTCGTCGCTGGCCACGGCGTCGAGGAGGTTGTCGAAGTCGACGACCTTCCAGCTCACCGACCGGGCGCCGGCGATGCGGGCCATGCGCTCGACCAACTGGATGTCGAAGCCGGTTGGCTTGCCGCCACGGCGGATGTCGAAGGGGCCGTTGCCGGTGATGGTCAAGGCGGTGATGACCTTGGGCACCTTCGCCGCGGCGGACGACGCCCCGGCCAACGCGGCTCCGGCGACGGCGACGGCGACGATGGCGAATAGAGGGCGGCGCATGGTTCCTCCCGGAGGGGCTGGTGGGGTCACGAGAGGTCCGTCAGGCCTCGGAGTAGGCCTCGACCGGCAGGCAGGAGCAGGTGAGGTTGCGGTCGCCGTGCACCGAGTCGATGCGCCCGACCGGCGGCCAGTACTTGGTCCCTTGCATGCCCGCCACCGGGTAGGCGGCGAGGTCGCGGCTGTATGGCCGGTCCCAGTCGTCGGTGGCGATGTCCGCTGCCGTGTGCGGTGAGTGGCGCAGGGGGCTGTCCTCGGGGGACCACTCGCCGTCCTCCACCCGCGCGATCTCCTCGCGGATGGCGATCATGGCTTCGCAGAAGCGGTCGAGTTCCGGCAGCGGCTCGCTCTCGGTGGGCTCCACCATGAGCGTGCCGGCCACCGGGAAGGACATCGTGGGTGCGTGGATCCCGTGGTCGATGAGGCGCTTGGCGATGTCGTCCACCGTCACGCCCGAGGCATCCTTGATCGGACGCATGTCGAGGATGCACTCGTGCGCCACGCGGTCGTTGGCACCCGTGTGGAGCACCGGGTAATGCGTGGCGAGGCGCGCGGCCACGTAGTTGGCGGAGAGAATCGCCACCGTCGTGGCCTGTGTGAGTCCCTCGCCACCCATCATGGTGATGTAGGCCCAGGGGATGGGCAGGATGCCCGCCGACCCCCAGGGCGCGGCCGATACGGGCCCCACGCCCGACTCCGGGCCGGCGTCGGCGCGCAGCGGGTGGTTGGGAAGGTGCGGCGCCAGGTGCGCGCGCACCGCGACCGGGCCCACCCCCGGCCCGCCGCCCCCGTGCGGGATGCAGAAGGTCTTGTGCAGGTTGAGGTGCGACACGTCGGCGCCGAACACGCCCGGCTTGGCGAGGCCCACCAGGGCGTTGAGGTTGGCCCCGTCCACGTACACCTGGCCGCCGTGCTCGTGGACGATGGAGCAGATCTCGCCCACGCCCTCCTCGAACACGCCATGGGTGGACGGGTAGGTGATCATGATGGCGGCCAAGCGGTCTCCGGCGTCGGCGGCCTTGGCGCGCAGGTCGGCGAGGTCCACGTTTCCGTCGGCGTCGCAGCCCACCACCGTCACGCTCATGCCGGCCATCACCGCGGAGGCAGGGTTGGTGCCGTGGGCCGATGACGGGATGAGGCACACGGTGCGCTGATCCTCGCCATTCGCCAGGTGGTACGCGCGGATGGCCAGCAGGCCCGCGAGCTCGCCCTGCGAACCGGCGTTGGGCTGAAGCGACACGGCGTCGTAGCCGGTCACCTCGCACAGCGCGGCCTCGAGGTCGCGGATCATCTGCAGGTACCCCTGCGCCTGGTCGGCGGGCGCGAACGGGTGGATGTTCGCGAACTCCGGCCAGGTGATCGACTCCATCTCCGTGGTCGCGTTCAGCTTCATCGTGCATGACCCCAGCGGGATCATCGTGCGATCGAGCGCGAGGTCGCGGTCGGAGAGCCGTCGGATGTACCGGAGCATCTCGGTCTCGGTGCGGTAGCGGTGGAATACCGGGTGCGTGAGGATGGCGTCGCTGCGACGCAGGGCCGCGGGGATTCCGTCGGGCGCCGTCGCGTCGAGCGCCTCCACCGACCCCTGCACGCCGAACGCGCGCCATACCGCCTCGACATCGGCCCGGGTGGTGACCTCATCCAGCGTGATCCCCACCCGGTCGTCGCCCATCTCGCGCAGGTTGATGCCCTCCGCGCGCGCCGCGCGGTGCACGTCGGCGGCGCGCCCCGGCACAGCCACGGTGATGGTGTCGAACCAGGTGTCGTTCTCCACGTCGACGCCACCACCCCGGAGTCCCTGGGCGAGGATGCCGGTGAGCCGCAGCACGCGCTCTGCGATGCGCCGCAGCCCATCGGGCCCATGCCACGAGGCGTACATGGCGTTGGTGATGGCGAGCAGCGCCTGCGCAGTGCATACGTTGCTCGTGGCCTTCTCACGGCGGATGTGCTGCTCGCGCGTTTGCAGGGCCAGGCGCATGGCCGGGCGCCCGGCGGCGTCGATCGACACGCCCACCAGCCGCCCCGGCAGCGACCGCGCGTACGCCTCGTGCGTTGCGATGAAGCCCGCGTGTGGGCCCCCAAAGGCCATCGGCGTGCCGAAGCGCTGCATTGAGCCGACCGCGATGTCGGCGCCCATGGCGCCGGGCGAGGCGACCAGCACCATCGAGAGCGGATCGGCCACCACGATGGCCAGGCCACCGGCCTCGTGCACGCGGCTGATCGCCGGCGCGAGGTCCCGCACGGCCCCCGTGGACGCCGGGCTCGCGAGCAGCGCCCCGAACAGGGCGTCGGGAAGATCGGTGGTGGGGTCGCCCACCACCACCTCGATTCCCAGCGGCACCGCGCGGGTCTCGACCACCGCGACGGTCTGCGGGTGGCACTCGGCGTCGATGAAGAACGTGGGCGACTCGCTGTTGCCCGCGCGCTGGGCCATGGTCATGGCCTCGGCGGCGGCGGTTCCCTCATCGAGGAGCGACGCATTGGCGAGCTCGAGACCGGTGAGGTCGCTCACCATGGTCTGGAAGGTGAGAAGCGCCTCCAGGCGCCCCTGTGAGATCTCGGGCTGATACGGGGTGTAGGACGTGTACCACGCGGGGTTCTCGAGGATGTTCCGCAGCACGACCGGGGGCGTGATCGTGCCGTGGTACCCCAGGCCGATCATCGACCGCATCACCGTGTTCCTGCTCGCGAGCTCGCGCAGGCGATTGAGTGCGTCGGCCTCGCTGACCGGGCCGGGGAGATCGAGTGGGGCTCCCAGCCGGATGGACGCCGGCACGGTCTCGCTGATCAGTTCATCGAGGGAGGAGGCATCCACCACGCCGAGCATGTGGGTGATGTCGTCGGCCTCCGGGCCGATGTGGCGCCCGATGAAGTCGTCTGCGGCCTCGAGGGCCGTGAGGTCGGTGCGCTGCTGGGTGGTGGCCATGGTGCTCCTCGCTCGCCTGCGATCGGAGCCCCCGCTGTCCGTCTGCCTGAGAGATGCACCTCCTGGTGGAGGCTTTCCCCGTCGGCGGAGTGCTTCAGCACCCTCTCTCCAGCGTCACCGCGCCCACCACGGTCCGTTTGCCTGAGAGATTCCGGGGCGGTTGCTCCTTCGGCGCCGGCGCGAAGCCGGTCTCTCCCACGGCGGGCGATCGATGACCCAAACGTACCAGCCTGCGCCGGACGCTGCGGCTGCGTGCGGCGCAGGCTGGTCAGGCGCGGGCCGTGGCACCGCCTGGTGGTCCGTACAGTGTGCGTACGATCACGCTCATACCCCACTTGTGAACCCAGGGAGTAGTAATGAAACGCATTGCCCTCGTTGCATCTGCGGTGCTGCTTGTGAGCGGTGGCCTCGTCGGATGCAGCTCGTCAGACGATGCGGCGACGACCGCTGCAGCCACTGACACGACCACGGCAGCAACGACCACGGCAGCAACGACCGAGGCGGCAACGACCGAGGCAGCAGCGGCACCGGACTGCTCCCGTGACGCCATCGTCTCTGGACTCGGGGGCGATCCGGGCACCGAGATCTCCGGCGAGGTATGCAACGGTGACTACGCCGCGGCGCTCCTCTCGGCGAACGACGGCGTGCTCCTCAAGTGGAACGCCGCAGGTACGTATGGACCGGGCTGGGAGCAACTCGACCGCGCCACGATCTGCAACGCGGAGAGCCCCGAGGTCCCGGAGAACATCAAGGAAGTCGGCTGCCAGGGCAACGGCAACGACTGAGTCCAATTCGTTGGAACCACGTGGTGCGGGAGCGCCCGGTTGGCATGCAGGCCGGCGCTCCCGTACCGCCTGATGCGCCCGAGGTCCGCGGAGGCCTCGGCATCCACTTCGCATGGCGACCTGCGTCCCGCTCGGGCGCAGATGCAGGGCCCGTGCGTGGTGAGGGGATCGTGCCCTGTCCACCGGCATCTGTAGGGTGGCCGGCATGATCTTCCTCTACATCATCTCGATCATCGTCTACATCGCGTTGATCTTCATAACGATGAGCATCGCCGGGCAGAAGAACCGCAGCGTGTTCGGGTTCGGCATCTTCGCGGTGTTCCTCCCCCTGATCGCACTTATCGTGGTGCTGATCATCAACCCGGGCAAGCCCGGCGCGGCCATCGAGTCGGAGGCCTCCTCGGGCGATTAGCGGATCCCTGCCGGGATCCGCGGCAATCAGTTCGCCGGCGGCATCGCCGGGGTTACCGGCAGGGGCAGTCCGCAGCTGTCAGGCATGGCGCCACTGCGCCACGCCTGCGCCATCCACTGGATGGCCGATGGCCCGATCGTGATCGCCGTCTGCTGGTGGGTCACGTCACTGATCCACATGGTTGCGATGCGTGATCCCGCCGCGCACCAGTCCTTCACCACTGCCGCGGTCGTGGAGGGCAGCACCACCTGATCGGTCGTGCTCTGCCCGATGAAGAGGGGAACTCCCGCAGGGGGGGCCACGGCGGTGTTCTCGGTGATGCGCGCGCGCCAGGCCGGTACATCCCATGGGCTCTGCTGGAAGAAGTTCTGGCCGAGGACGTCCTGGCGGAAGAGGGCCACGAGGCCCGCCTCCTCGATGCAGGCATTCAGGATGTTCTCCCAGTGGTTCTCACCGTTGGGGGTGAGCACCTGGGAGCGCGTGAGCTCGGGGTAGAAGGCCGGCCACGTGCCCGCCACGTCGCTGCCGATCACCCACGCGTTCGCGGTGTCCCACTCGAGGTCCATCAGCATCGGCAACTGGGCGGCCGGCGCAGCGGCTGCGACGCCGATCAGGGGCAACTCCGGTGCGTATGAGCGTGCTGCGTGCGCCGTGGCAAGAGCACTGTGCCCGCCCTGGGAGTGACCCCACACGATCCATCGCTTGCCGGCGCTCACGCCACTGATGCTCCGCGCGGCGCGGACCGAGTTGATGACGTCGCGGGACTCATCTGCGCTTATCAGGTAGCCGGATTCACCGGGCGTGCCGAGCCCGGCATAGTCGGTGGCCGTCACCAGCCACCCCAGGGACATCATCTGCTCGATCCACGGGATCTTGGCGGTGGGGTCCTCCAGGCGTGATGGCGCGCACTGGTCGCCCAGGCCGATCGTGCCATGGGCCCAGGCCACGACCGGGCGTCCTGCCGCCGGTGCGGGGCGCTCCGGCACGAACACCATTCCGCTGGCCACGCGCGGCGTTCCGTCGCCCTGCTGCGACATGTAGAGAATCCGAAGGGCGCTGCCCCCGGCCACGGTGACGCCGAGCGGCTCGGAGCGCAGGATGGTGCCCGGGGCGACGTCGGGGAGCGGGTCGGGGGGCTGGTAGAACGGCGCGAGGGCGTCCTGGCGCTCCTGCGCGCGCACGTCGGCGGTGACGGTCAGCACGACCCAGGCGAGGATCGCCGTAAGCAGCACCACGACCGCGATCCACACAAGGGGGTGCCGCAGGCGGCGCGGTATGCGCGGGTCGTCGCCGGGGGACGTCTGGCTCACGCTTTGATGTTACCTGCGCCGAGTCGGGTTACAGTCATGGAATGACGAATTCGCATCTTCCCGGCGTGGAGCCGGATGACTTCAAGGCGGCACTCGGTCGCTGGGCGAGCGGCATCACGGTCGTTACGGCGCCGGGCCCGGATGGCCCCGTGGGCCTGACGGCATCGGCGTTCTCGTCGCTGTCGCTGCACCCGCCGCTCGTCCTGGTGTGCATCGGCAAGGCGTCGTACCACCACGAGAACTTCATCGATGCGCCGGGCTTCGGGGTGCACATCCTCGACGCAACGCAGGAGGAGGTGTCAAACACCTTCGCCTTCACGCACGAGGACCGCTTCGCGGGGATCGAGGTGGAGGACGGCCCCCTGGGGGTGCCCCTCCTGCCCGGCGGCCTCGCGCGCCTCGCATGCGAGCGGTACGAGGTCGTCGAGGGCGGGGACCACTCGATCCTGGTCGGCCGGGTGCTCGTGGCCGAGGTGTCCGACGGCGCGCCGCTCGCATGGTGGCAGGGCGGCTACCGCCGGCTCGCCGATACGCCCTAGGCGGTCTCGCCGGCGCTGCCGGCCGCCGGCTCGGATCCGGTTCCCGTCACGCGGGTGATCGAGGGCCGCGCGCCGGGGATGGCAACGGCTGCCGCCACCGCCCCGAGCGCCACGACGCCCGCCACGATGAGCGCGAGCGAGTAGCCGCCGGCCAGGGCGGAGAGAGGCGATTCGCTCGCGGCGAGCGTGGCGCTGTGCGTGGCCGCGATCGTGGCCAGCACCCCGAGGCCCACGGCGCCGCCGATCTGCCGGTTGGAGTTGATCAGCCCCGATGCAAGCCCGGCCTCGTGGGGGGCCACGCCGGTCGTCGCCGCCCATGTGCTGGGCGGGAATGCCAACCCGAGACCGATGGACACAAGTGTGATCGGGCCGAGGATGTCGGTGAGGTACGACCCGTCGGCGCTGAGCCCCGACATCCAGAACAGCGCAGCCGAGATCATCAGCCCGGCGATGATGAGCAGCGGGCGTGGCCCGAAACGCGGCACCAGCCGGCCGGCCACCTGCGAGGCCACGATGATGGCGAGGGCCGCCGGTATGAAGCTGAGCCCGGCGATGAGTGGGCTCTGCCCCAGCACCATCTGCAGGTAGAGCGAGACGAAGTACCACATGGCGAACATCGACGCGCCCACGCAGAACATCGCGATGTTCGCCGCGGTGAGCGCCCGCGAGCGGAAGATGCGAAGGGGCGCGATGGGTGCCCGGGCCACCCTCAGCTCGATGAATGCGAAGAGGGAGATCAGCGCTACCGCCGCGATGAGCGGGATGACGGTCCACATGGATGACCATCCGTGGGTCTCGCTCTGCACCACGCCGAACACCAGCGCGGTGAGCCCGAGGGTGACGGTGAGGGCGCCCCCGATGTCGAGGCTGCGGTCGTGGGTATCCGCACGGCTTTCCTTCAGCAGGGCACGGGCGGCGATCACGCCGAGGATCCCGACAGGGATGTTGATGAGGAAGATCCACCGCCACGAGAGGAGGTCGGTGAGGATGCCGCCGATCAGCACGCCCACCGCACCGCCGCTGGCAAGGGACGCCCCCCACCAGCCGAGCGCATACGCCCGCTCCCGCGGCTGGGTGAAGGTGATCGTGATGATGGTGAGGGTGACCGGGGCGAGGATCGCCGCCCCGAGCCCCTGGATCGCCCGGGCCGCGATGAGGGTGCCCGAGGTGGGCGCGAGGCCGCACACCAGCGAGGCGATGGTGAACACGAGCAGTGCCACGAGGAACATGCGCCGCCGCCCGAAGAGGTCCGCCGTGCGACCACCCAGCAGGAGGAACCCGGCGTAGGTGAGCGTGTAGGCGTTCACGATCCACTGCAGCCCGGTTGCGCTGAAGCCGAGGTCCGCGCGAATCGCCGGCAATGCCACGTTCACGACCGCAACGTCGAGCACCACCATGAAGTTGCCCAGGCAGGCGAGCAGCAGGATGAGGCGCTTGCGATCGGCCACGGCGCGGCATGGTACTCATGCGCCATGGACAGGATCGCGTACTTCATCCTCCCGCTGATCGCGGGAGCACTCATCGCCGCGCAGGCGCCCATCAATGCCCGCCTGCGCGTCGTCACCGGCTCGCCCATCGCGAGCGCTGCGGTGTCATTCATCGTGGGCACGGTCATCCTCGTGGTGGCCACGCTGGCGGTGGGGCAGGGCGGGGCGCTCGTCAACCTCGGGGGCGGACCATGGTGGGCCTATCTGGGCGGTGCCTGCGGCGCCGTGTTCGTGTTCGCCACCCTCGTGGCCGCGCCCCGGGTGGGCGTGCTCGCCACCTTCGTGGCGGTCGTCACCGGGCAGGTGCTGCTCTCGGCGCTCATCGACCGCTTCGGGTGGTTCGGCCTGCCGTCCATCTCATTCGGATGGGACCGCGTGGCCGCCATCGTGCTGCTGCTCGCCGCGCTGGTGCTGCTGGTGCGCAGGGTGTAGCTCCGGTGCGCCCAGGCGCCTTGCCCCAGGGCGCCCCGCCCGTCGGTGAGGTGCCGCGCACCGGGAGAGCCCCTAGGGTTCCGGGGAATGGATGCACGTGCAGAGAGCCCCATCGGGGTGTTCGATTCCGGCGTCGGCGGCCTGACCGTGCTCGACGAGTGCCTCGCCCGCCTGCCGTCGGAGCACTTCGTCTACTTCGGCGACACCGCCTGGTTCCCGTATGGCGACAAGTCACCCGAGCAGTTGCGGGGGCGATCGGAGGCGATCGCACGGTGGCTCGTGGGGCAGGGTGCGAAGTTGATCGTGGTGGCGTGCAACACCGCGACCGCGGCGGCGCTCGCACACCTGCAGACCCACCTCGAGGTGCCGGTGATCGGAGTGATGACCGCCGAGAGCCACGCGGCGGTGCAGTCGAGCCGCTCGCGGCGCATCGGCCTGCTCGCCACCGAGGCCACGGTGGCCTCGGGGTCGTACCAACGGATGATCCTCGCCCACGACGCCGGGGCCGAGGTCGTTGCCGTCGCCTGCCCCGGGCTGGCGTCGGCGATCCAGCGCGAGAGCCCCTACGACGATGAGATCGTCGAGATGGTGCGCGACTACACCGCGCCGCTTCGCACCGCCCGTGTGGACACGGTGATCCTCGGCTGCACCCATTACCCCATGGTGGAGAAGCTCATCCGGCGCAATGTGCCGGCCGACGCCGTGCTGATCTCGTCCGGCGAGGAGATCGCCCGCGAGATCGCCGTCACCCTCGAGCGCCAGGGCGTGCTGCGCCCCGGCGGCGAAGGCGACTACCGCTTCGCATGCTCGGGCGACTCCGCGGACTTCCGCGAGATCGGCTCGCGCTTCCTCCAGATGCCGTTCGGCGAGGTGGACGAGGTGGATCCGGGCTTCATCGACGGGGCGTAGGCCATGGCGGTCGAGCGCATCCTCGCCACCATCACCGCCGAGGATGGCGAAGTGCACGACGCGCTGCTGCACATCGACGACCGCCCCACGCGCGTGCGCGAGCGCGCGACCGGCAGGCGGACCGCGGTGATCCACGTGCACGGGATCATGGGCAACTTCCTGGTGGGCACGCTGCGGTTCCTGCCCGGGCGCATCGCGCGCCTGGGGTTCCCCACGCTGGTGGTGGAGACGCGCCTGGGGAACGTGGGCCAGCTGTTCGGCAAGGCGATCTTCGAGGACGCCGTGCGCGACATCGCCGCGGCCTGGAGCTGGCTGCAGGTGCAGGGCTACGACCATGTGGTGGTGTGCGGGTACTCGAGCGGTGCCACCCTCGCCGCGCGGTATGTGGCCACCCACCCCTTCCATGCGGTGCGCGGCCTGATCTCCATCTCGGGGCCATGGGGGCTCCCCGAGTCACTCGAGCAGCGCAGTCGGCACTGGGGCGCCGACCCCACGTATGAGGAGATCGTGGCGCGCCTCGGCGAGGTGGTGGGCGAGGGCACGCCGGACAGCCCGGCCGACGACCGGCTGTTCGTGATCGAGCAGAGCCGTGGCCCCACGCGCCGGCCGAAGGACAGCGAGGTGTACACCTACCGCACGTGGTGGCACTCGCGCGGTCCGGAGGCCCACGCGGCCCAGGCCCACCGGCAGCTGCCGCACGTGACCGTGCCGACCCTCTTCACGCAGGGCGACGCCGACGATGTGGTGGCCCCCGAGGAGGCCCAGCGGCAGGTCGACCTCATGCGCGAGGCGGGCAACGAGCGCGTGCACGTGGCCTGGGTGCCGGGTGCCACGCACTTCTACAAGGGCCAGGAGATCCTGCTGGTCGACGCCATCTCGGCCTTCCTCCGGGAAGTCGCATGAGCACGCGTCGCGAGGGCGCGCCCCGGGCCGGCCAGGCGCACCGCATACTGCGGCGGCCGGCGTTCGGTCGCGACGACCGCGAGATCTCCACGCGGCTGGTCACGCTGAGGCCGTCTGACGGACATGAGTGGGACGGGCTGCTGCTGCGCCCGCGTTTCGGCGATCCGGCGTTCCGGCGCCTGCTGGTGATCGTGGTGCACGGATCGGTGGGCAACTACCTCACCGGGGTTCCCCGCCGCGTGGCATTCGAGCTCGCCGAGGACGGCTTCCCGGTGATGACCATCAACACGCGGCTCGCGAACTACGGGCCGTTCTTCGGCGGCGGGCTCTTCCACAAGACGCCGCTCGACCTCGCTGCGGCGCTGGACGTGGCCCGCGCGAACGGATTCGACCGCGTGGTGCTGCTGGGCTACAGCATGGGCAGCACGGTGTGCACCAACTTCATCGCCAACCACGACGCGCCCGAGGTGGTGGGGCTGCTCACCATCGCGCACCCGGCGTCGCTGCCCGAGGCGCTGCGGCTGAGGTGGCAGCGCTACGGCGCCACACCCTCGTATGAGGAGGTGGCCGACTACGCGCGCCCGATCGTGGCGGAGGACCCCGACGACCCGCCGGGCGATCGCATCTTCACGGTGATGCGCGCCAACGGTCCGCGCTCCACGCCCGAGAATGGCGAGATCTGGACCTATGCCACATGGTGGTCGTCGCGCGGGCCGGAGTCGCCCCATGCCGTGAGCCGCGACCAGATCGGCAAGGTGCGCGTGCCCATCGCGATCCTCCAGGCGGGGAATGACCACCTGATCCAGCCGGGGGAGGGATACGACCTGCTGCGCACGGCAGCCGCGGCCGGCAACCACGACGTGCTGCTCGACGTGGTGACGCAGGCCGACCACGTGTTCACCGGGTGCGTGGACGTGGTGTCCGACCTGGCATCAGCCTGGCTCGCAAACCTGGCCTGATTACGGGGATTTCGCCGGACTCATTCGGTTGGGTGTGGAGTTATCCACAGGCAGAGCCGCGCGCGGGATCCGCATGACAGCGACTGTTCTCGGTCAAGGGTGTGGAATAAACCTGTACAAACTGTGGACACGCTGTTCAGGTTTTCCAGTCTCACTGCACTCAACGAACTAAAGGTTCCTCATGGTTGAGCCCTCAGACGCCGTCCAGATCTGGCTCTGGATCGGCACCATCGGCATGGCGCTCGGCGCCCTTGCCTTCCTCTTCATGGCGGCCCGCGAAAAGCCGGGCCACCGGTGGTTCCAGACCATCACCTTCTTCATCGTCGGCATCGCCGCCGTTGCTTATCTGGCGATGGCGCTCAAGCAGGGGTACTTCCCGATCCTTCGGGAGGGGCAGGACATGGCCGAGCCCTTCTACTGGGCCCGCTACGTGGACTGGTTCTTCACCACTCCGCTCCTGCTGCTCGATCTGGCGCTGCTCGCCGGGGCCACCAAGGAGGCCATCGTCTGGCTCCTGGGCCTCGACGTCATGATGATCGCCACGGGCTTCTTCGCCGGCATCACTGCCAGCGACATCCGCTACGTGTGGTTCATCGTCAGCTCCATCATCTTCGTCTGGCTGCTCTGGGTGCTGCTGTCGGAGGTCGTCAAGGCCGCCAACCAGCGTGCTCCCGAGGTGAAGGCCAAGTTCATCCAGTTGGCCGTGTTGCTCGCGGTCGTCTGGACGATCTACCCGATCCTCTGGTTGCTCGGCACCGAGGGCTTCAATGTCATCGGCATCACGGGTGAGGTGGCGACGTTCACCATCATCGACCTGATCGCCAAGGTCGGGTTCGGCTTCCTGCTCCTCTCCAATCGGAAGGTGCTCGAGGCCGCGCGTCCGAAGATGGCCTGACGGTCGCATCGTCACTCCGGCCCGCGCGTCGCTCCATGCGGCGCGCGGGCTAGGGTGGTGACGATGCCCGCCCTCGCCCTCCCCGGAGTCGGATGCCTGCGCGAGCAGTCGTTCCGCCTGCTCTTCACCTCCCAGCTGCTGAGCGC
This sequence comes from bacterium, assembly GCA_029977205.1. Taxonomy (GTDB): domain Bacteria; phylum Actinomycetota; class Thermoleophilia; order Miltoncostaeales; family Miltoncostaeaceae; genus SYFI01. The sequence continues at coordinate 8,728 of JAPOLI010000017.1, read as the reverse complement.
GATCGGCGACACCGTCGCGTCGGTCGCCGTCCCATTCGCGATCCTCGCGCTGGGCGGGGGCGCGGGCGATATCGGCCTGGTGCTCGGTGCCCGGGCGGTTCCGCTGGTGCTCTTCCTGCTGGTGGGGGGCGTGTGGTCGGACCGCCTTCCGCGTCGCACGGTGATGATCGCCAGTGATGTGGTCCGTGCCGCATGCCAGGCCACCTTCGCGGCGATCCTCATCATGGGAGTGGGCGGGGTGGGCGCGATCGTCGCGATCATGTTCGTGTACGGCGCGGCCGAGGCGTTCTTCCGTCCCGCGCTGTCGGGCATCGTCCCGCAGGCGGTGTCGGCGGAGCGCCTGCAGGAGGCCTATGGCCTCATCGCGATCACCCCGGCGGTCGGAATGACGATCGGCGGCATCCTGGGCGGCACCGCGGTGGCGCTGATCTCCCCGGCAGGTGCGATCGCCATCGACGCGGCCACCTTCGTGGTCGCGATCGCATTGCTCGCCTTTGCGCGCTTCCGCGTGGTGGCGATGGCGCAGGCAGGCCGCTCGTTCCTCGCGGACCTGCGCGAGGGCTGGGACGCCTTCCGCCTCCGCACGTGGCTTGTGGTCGTGGTACTCGGCGAGTCGTTCTACGCGCTGATCGTGATGCCGGCGATCTTCGTGGGCGGTCCGCTGATCGCCGAGGACTTCCTCGGAGGGGCGTCATCGTGGGCCACCATCATCACCTGCTTCGGCCTGGGGTTCATCACCGGTGGCCTCGTGGTGGCGCGCCTGTCTCCGCGGCGCCCGCTCGTGCTGGCCTACGCCGTCACCGTGCCGTTCGTGGGCGTGTTCATCGCCCTCTCCATCCCGACCCCCGTGGCCGTGATCGCGGCGCTCGCATGGCTCGGCGGCACGGTCATCATCATCTCCGGCAGCCTCCTCGAGACCACCATCACGCGGCAGGTGACCCCCGACCTGCGCTCGCGGGTCGGGTCGTTCCGCGCCTTGGGCAGTCAGGTGTGCCAGCCGCTCGGCTTCGCCCTGGCCGGGGCGATCATCGCGGGCATCGGGCTGTCCGGCACCATGTGGCTCGCGGTGGCCGCGGTGCTCGCCAACGTGATCCTGGTGCTGGCCACGCCAAGCGTGCGCGCGCTCGACGACAGCGCGCCCGGCCTGGCCGCCGCGGCAGAGACGCGCTGAGCCGAAGCGGGCACCCTGCGCCGCGCATCCGGCAGAGTGCCGACACGACGTCCACCCGAGGAGACCCCCGTGCCCGCAGTGATCGAGTTCACCCTCCAGGCCAAGCCCGGCCACTACGACGAGGTGAAGGAGAAGTACATCGCCTTCGCCGACGCCTTCGTGCAGTCGATCCCCGATGAGGAGTTCGCGCTGATCACCGGTGACCCGGCGAGCGGCACCCTTCGTGGCATCGGCGTGTTCGACAACTGGCAGTCGGGTGCGGACGCCAACAGCCTTGCGTCGTTCGCGGCGTTCATGGACAGCATCGAGGACCTCATCACGGGCCCGCCGACGCGCACCGAGATGGACCTGGTGCACGTCTACGTGCGGAAGTAGCCCCTAGGCGTCGAGCGCGGCCAGCACCGCCTGCATGGTGGGCCCCGCCTTCTCGTGGATCCTCACCGTGCAGTGCGGGTCGTAGTCGGTCTCGCTCTCGGTGAGGATCGCCAGGCGCCCGCCCCGGGAGAGCACCACGCCGGGGAGCTGGCTCACCGGCGCGACCACGAGGCTCGATCCGATCACGAGCATCACGTCCGCTGACTCGGCCGCGTCGTAGGCCGCGTTGATGGCCTGGGTGGGCATCTGCTCGCCGAAGAGCACCACGCCGGTCTTCATCTGGAAGCCGCAGTCGCACCGAGGCACGCCGTCCTCGGCGGCGTCGGCCCGGGCGCATACCTCGTCCATGCTGACGGCGTGGTCGCACCGCATGCACCGGCCGGCGTCGAGTGACCCGTGCACCTCGATCACGTCGACAGCCCCGGCCCGCGAGTGCAGGCGGTCGATGTTCTGGGTGATCACCGACCTCACGATCCCCCGCCGCTGCAACTCGGCCACCGCCTCGTGCGCGGGGTTGGGGTCGACGGCCCCGAGCATGTCGATGCGGGGGCGATGGAAGCGCCAGAAGAGCGCGGGGTCATCCATGAAGGTGCGCATCGAGGCGACCGTCATGGGGTCGTAGTTCTCCCACAGCCCGCCGGCCGAGCGGAAGTCCGGGATGCCGCTCTCGGTGGAGATGCCCGCGCCGGTGAGCACCACGGCGTGCTCGGCCTCGCGGAGAAGAGCGGCGAGGTCCTCGGGAGCGTTCCTCATCGCGGTAAGGGTACCGGGGGTGGGCGCCGGATCGGCCCTGCTGATGAGGCGGACAACCCCGGCAGGCGTCGACCTCTTTCCCCCACACGAATCCGTTGGTAGCGTCACGAGCGTGTTCCCCCCGCGCATCCGTTCGTGGTCCCTCACTGCCGCCGCTGTCGCCACTGCGACGGCGCTGCTGGCGCTGGCAGCGTCCAGCACGGCGATGGCCGTCGATCGCATCGAGGTCCAGCCGGGGCCCAATGCCAACGTGTCGAAAATGTCGAACGCCGACTCAGCCGGAAACCGGTACGTGGTCGGGCGCTTCACGGCGTTCAACGCCTGGGGTACCGGGGCTGGTGGCGTGGTCAGCGGCACCTCGGGCGAGGTCGATCGGACGTTTCCCAAGGTGGATGGGACGATCAATGAGGTCATCCCTGACGGCTCCGGCGGGTGGTGGATCGGTGGCGACTTCACATGCGTCGGGGGAGACGCGAAGGGCGACGGCGACTGCACGGACGCGGGTGAGTACGTGCGGCGGGATGTCGCCCACATCGGCGCCGACGGTGCGGTGGACGCCACCTTCCAGAACCCCGGCATCGAGGGCAATGTGCAGGGTCTGGCGTACGCCGGCGGAGTGATCTTCGCGGGCGGTCGCTTCAGCGCCGTCACGCAGGGTGGCGAGCGTTATACGCGCACCAACCTCGCGGCCTTCGACAGCACCGGCACCGTCACAGCCTGGGCACCGGCGGCGACGGGGGTGGCGCATGCGACCAACCAGGTGAAGGACCTTGAGGTGAGTGGGTCCAGCATCGTGGTGACGGGCGACTTCCTCCAGATCGGCGACGACGCGCGAAAGGGCATGGCGCTCGTCGCCCAATCCGGCACCGGTGCACTGGTCGCGGGCTTCGATGCCGGACTCAACAATGAGGGGTGGGATGCCGTGGTAGCCGGCGGGAAGGTGTACGTATCCGGTCGCTTCGATCGGCTGAACACCGGAACAGTCGGGGAGACCCTGCGAAAGGGGTTGGGCGCGGTGGACGCCACCACGGGTGCCGCCGATACCACCTTCCTTCCCGCCACGAATGGCTCGAACTTGGCTCTCACGACGGATGGCACCGACATCTGGGTGACGGGCACATTCAGCAGCGCCGGCACCGTCGATCCCTCAACGGGCTCCCTGCAGTCGGGGGTGGGACGCAAGAAGGTCGCCGAGTTCGACGGCACCACGGGGGCCCCGACGGCATGGGTGCCCGGGTCGAACGCCATCGACATGGCGGGAAACCACCCCCAGAACATTGCCGTCGGCTCGGGCAGCGTGTACCTCACGGGTGGCTTCACCATGGTCGATGGCGAGTTCCGCAGCCGGGCCGCGGCCTTCAACCAGACCACGGGTGCTCTGCTCTCCTGGGATCCGAACCTCGGTGGGGAGTGGTCGTACGCCATCGCCGAGAACGCCGGCGACGTGTACATCGGCGGCAGCTTCACGAGCATGGGCGGCACGCCTCGTCGCGGGATCGCGGGGTTCGCGCAGGCCACCGGCGCGCTCACCGACTTTGCTCCCGAGCTCGACAACGCCGCACACGGGGTCGGCGTGATCGGGGACACGGTCTTCGTGTCGGGCGAGTTCACCCAGGTCCGTGGCACGGGTGGGACGGTGACCAGTCGCAGCAAGGCGGCGGCATTCGACCTGAGCACCGGTGCCCTGACGTCCTGGAACCCGAACCCGGGCGCCAACACCTGGAACCTCGCGATCGATGCCGCGCGCGAGACGGTGTTCATCAGTGGCGACTTCAGCCTCGGCGCGCCTCCCGGTGGTGGAGCGGCACGGTTCGGCATCGCCGCGGTGAAGGGCACGGCGTCCTGTGTGAGCAGCTGGTCCTCATCGTGCATTCGCAACTGGAATCCTGATCTCCGCACCGACGCCAACGCGAACACCAGCGGCGGCGCCATGGCGGTGAGCGGTGACGTCATTTACTTTGCCGGGCGGTTCGGGTCGGTGAGCGGTGACACCGACCACCACCGCGTGGCCAAGGTGTCCATCACCGAGGCGTGCCTCGAGACCTTCACGGCGGGGGCGTGCGTGGACTCCGCATGGACTCCGTGGGATACCGGACGCGGCACCATCGGCTCGGTGTCGCCTGACCGGCCGGGCCCGTCAACGATCAACGCGCAGAGCGACCGCATCTACATCGGCGGGTTCTTCCAATGGCTCGAGAATCCGCAGGACTCGAGTGACCGCCGGGTGCGCAACTACGCAGCGTCACTCGATCCGTCCACCGGCGCCCTCCAGAGTTGGGATCCGAACCTCGGCGGGGTGGTGAAGGGCATCGCCGTGATCACACCCAACGTCTACTTCTCGGGTTCGTTCAGCTCGATCGCCGGCCAGTCACGCCGGCTGCTGGGCGCCGTCAGTGAGTCCACCGCCGCGGTGCAGCCCTGGAACGCCGGTGCCGTGGGCACGGAGATCTTCAGCCTCATCGCGGCCAACGACTCCCTGTATGCGGGCGGCGCGTTCACCTCGATCAACGGGCAGCCCAACTACAACTTCGCGCGCATTGCCCCCACCACCATCACGGTCGGCGTGAGCGGCACGGGCTCGGGCACCGTTCAGGCCGCTGCCCAGGGAATCTCATGCGGGGTCGCCACGTGCGCCAACCAGGTGCTCGCCGGCACGAGCGTGGAACTCACCGCGGTACCTGACACAGGTTCGGAGTTCGAGTCCTGGACCGGCGCATGCTCCGCAGAGACCACTGCGGTGTGCACCGTCGAGGTGGTCAGTGCCAGCACGGTGTCGGCGGTGTTCCGAACTGCGGACAGCTCGTCGGCCCCGGGCGGAAGCGATGGTGGTTCGGGCTCCACCGGAAGTGCGCCGGCCAGCTCGGCCGCGCAGGCAGCGACGGGGTCGACTCAGCAGAGTGCCGCACGCAGGCGAATTGCCTGGCGGCTCGGATCGGCCCGGGTTCGGTCGGTGCCGCGGCGCAGCCGTGTGGCCGTGAACGAGCGCATCCGTCTGGCGTACAAGGGTCGCTACACGCTCATCTACGAGGACGCCGCGGGGAAGCGCGTGCGCATCGCGAAGGGCACGCGCATCGGATCGCGCACGCTGCGCAAGGTCTTCTATGCGCCGGTCGTGCGCGTGAAGAAGCCGACCTCGCTCAAGATCAGCGCCGTGCTTGCCCGGCCCAACGCGAAGGCCGTGACCCTGCGCGTGATCCTGCGCCACCCCGACGGCACGCTCGAGGGCGAGGACATTCGCCTTCGGTAGTGCTGTTCGCCGGCACGCGCGGCACAACCCACTAGGGTGTTGCCGTGCGCGCTGACGGACGAGCGCCGGATGAACTCCGGCCCATCACGATCGAGCCCGGCTTCATCACGAGTGCCACCGGCAGCGTGCTGATCGCCGCGGGCGACACGCGGGTGATCTGCACCGCCATGGTGGAGGAGCAGGTGCCGGGCTGGCGCCGCGGCTCGGGGAAGGGCTGGGTCACGGCCGAGTACGGGATGCTCCCGGGCAGCACCGACACCCGCAAGCAGCGTGATGCCAGCCGCGGCAAGGTGGACGGCCGCTCCACGGAGATTCAGCGACTGATCGGCCGCTCGCTGCGGAGCGTGATGGACCTCGAGAAGCTGGGCGAGCGCAGCGTGTGGGTGGACTGCGATGTGATCCAGGCTGACGGTGGCACGCGCTGCGCCAGCATCACCGGTGGCTATGTGGCGCTCGAGATGGCCTTGCAGTCGCTTGTGGACCAGGGGCTGATCCCCGAGTTGCCGCTGCGCGACAGCATCGCCGCGGTGAGCGTGGGCGTGGTGGATGGCGAGTCGCTGCTCGACCTCCCATACGTCGAGGACTCCCGCGCGGACGTGGACATGAACGTGGTGGCCACCGGGTCGGGGCTGCTCGTGGAGGTGCAGGCCACCGCCGAGGGTCCCCCGGTGGAGCGCGCGGTGGTGGATGGCCTCCTCGACATGGCGCTGGCCGGCTGCACGGAGCTCACCGCACTGCAGCGCGCCGCCCTCGGGGGGTAGGCCATGCAGGTGATGCTGGCCACCGGCAACAAGGACAAGGTGCGCGAGCTTGAGGCCCTGCTCGCGGGCACGGATGTGACGGCCGCGCCCGACGGCTTCGACCCTGAGGAGACGGGCACCACGCTGGTGCAGAACGCCCGCATCAAGGCCGAGGCGCTGCTGCCCGATGCGCCGGAGGGCGCGTGGGTGATGGCCGACGACTCCGGGCTGTTCGTGCACGCCCTGGACGGGCGGCCGGGCGTGTACTCCTCCCGTTACGCCGGTCCTGACGCCACCTACGCCGACAACTGCAACCTGCTCATCGATGAACTGGGTGACGCCGACGACCGTGGCGCCGCCTTCGGGTGCGTCCTCTACTGCATCGCCCCCGATGGGAGCGTGCTCGTGAGCGCCGGGGTGCTCCCCGGCGAGATCACGCGTGAGCCGTCGGGCACCGATGGCTTTGGCTACGACCCCGTGTTCCGGCCGGTGGGTGACGCGCGCACCCTCGCCGACATGACCCGCGATGAGAAGGCAGAGATCAGCCACCGCGGTCGGGCGGCCCGGGGCATGGCGCGCCTCATGGGCATCACGTCAGAGGCGGCGCCCGCATGATCGACCCGGCCGGACGCCACGCACTGGTGACCGGCGGAGCCCGGCGCGTGGGCGCGGCGATGGTGTCGGCCCTCGCGGCGAGCGGCGTGGACGTGGCCATCCACCACCGCTCATCGGCAGACGACGCCGAGGCGCTTGCCGCCGCCTGCCGCGAGCGCGGGGTGAATGCCGTGGTGCTGCAGGCCGACCTCGCCGCGCCCGGGGCGGCCGAGGCGCTGGCGCAGGAGGCCGAGGACGCCCTGGGCGGCGTGGACATCCTGATCAACTCGGCGAGCACCTGGGAGAGCGCGCCGTTTCACGAGGTGGACCGCGCCATGTGGGACAGGGCGCTGGCCACGAACCTCACGGCGCCGATGTTCCTGTCGCAGGCGCTTGGCGCGGCCATGGCCGGACGCGGGTTCGGGCGCATCGTGAACATCGGTGATGTCGCGGGCCTGCGCCCGTGGCCCCACCGCGCCGCGCACTCGGTGAGCAAGGCGGGCCTGGTGATGCTCACGCGCATCCTCGCCGAGGCATACGCCCCCTCGGTGCTCGCGAACGCCATCGTGCCCGGGCCCGTGCTCATGCCCGACGGCGCGTCCGCCCAGGCCGAGAGCAACGTGGCGTCTGAGACCCTGCTCGGCCGCGTGGGCACGCCGGGCGACGTCGTGGATGCCATGCTCTACCTCGTGAGCGCCGAGTACGTCACGGGCCAGTGCCTGGTGGTGGACGGCGGCCAGGCGGAGCGCACGTGAGCCTGGCCCCCGGCCGCCTCATCTCGTGGAGCCTGTCCGCCATCCTCATCGGGTGGGTGGTGATCTACAACGCCATGCGCGTGGCGGGGGGCACCCCCGCCGGGGTGGCGCTCACCTCGTTCATCATCGGCGCCATCGCGGGCCTCGTGGTGCTGGGCATCGGCATCTGGGTGCGGGGGCGCCTCATCGCCAGCGGACGCATCCACCCGGTGGACGCCGAGGCGGAGATCCCGGGCCCGGCGTCGATGTCGCCGGCGCAGGCCTCGCTCCTGGGGATCACGTGGATCGCCGTGGCCGCCGCCGCCGTCGTGCAGGTGGTGGAGGCCGTGCTGCTGTTCATGGACTGGCGCGGCACCCCTGCCGACACCCGCGCCACGGCCGAGCTCATCATGGCCGTGTGGTTCATCTTCGCGGGCCTCTGGATGGGCTGGGAGGCCAACAACCTGCGCGACATGGACGCGGGCGGTCTCGACTCGGTGGCGCTCGGTGCGCTGCTGTCGACGGTGCTCGCCGGCGTCGCGGTGTCGCGCGACTTCACGGTGGCCATGTCGTTCGTCACCGTGGTGGTCGCCGGTGTGACAGCGGTGCTGGCGTACTACGGCGTGCACCGCCTCACGCGCGATCGGGGTACCCCGTGGATGGCCATCACCGCCGGCGTGATCGTGCTGGCCTCGCTCATCATCCCCATCGCCACGGCGTGAGGAGGGTGCGGGGCCGGTGAGCGCGCGGCTCGACTGCCCGCTGTGCGGGGCCGTGGTGGTGGATGGCGTCGCGGACATCGCCCCGGGCGCCTGCCCATCGTGTGGTGCCCGGTATGAGGGAGGAGAGGGCAGCGCGCCGGACGCCGTGCGCGCGGCGATCGCGGCCTTTGGCGGCGACGCCCAGGACGCCCCCGCCCTCACCGATGCGGTGTTCCGCCTTGGCCCCGCCGACTCCGCCGAGTGCGGCGTGGCCATCACCTCCGATTCCCGGGACGACTTCTACCGGTGGTGGCTCTTCGTGCGGCCCATGGGTGATGGGGAGCCGCTCACTGCGATCGCCGCGCTGATTCGGGCATGATGAGCCCATGCCGCTGAGCCACATCACCGCCGCC
>JAPOLI010000016.1 GCA_029977205.1 bacterium | reverse complement strand
CCATCGCCCGTCACCTCAGCTCCGGCCGTCTACCCTGCAGACGGGCCGTTAGCTCAGTTGGTCAGAGCAGGGGACTTTTAATCCCAAGGTCCTGGGTTCGAATCCCAGACGGCCCATCGACCAGACGCGCCATGCGCGGGGACGTCACCGTGCAGGGCCTGCCCGCATGACGCGTGCTCGTGGGACCCGGTGCGCATCGGGGCCCACGAGCACCGCACCGTCAAGGTCGCCTATCGCCTACGCGTCGAACACGTCCTGGGTCAGCGTGCCATCGGCAGCGGTGTGGATCACCCGCAGCCTCAGGTTCTTCGCCTGCGACTTCTTGATGAGGCCGTTGACCACAAGGCGCTTGTTGGCCTCGGTGGTGACGAGCACCGGTGCGGTCGAGGCCTTGGCGAGCTTGCGCTTGCCGAGCGTGGAGCCTGCGTTCCAGATGGCGCCCGTGGCGCTGGTCGTCTGCGACAACCAGCTGGATGAGTTCTTCGGGCCGCAGGCACGGAAGATCCCGTCGATGCTGACCGGGCTCACGGCCAACCAGAAGTACCTGCGCAGGCTCACCCTTGCCACCGGCACCCAGTTCCACGACCAGCCGCTCGGCCCGCAGGCCTCGCAGGAGTTCATCTTCGACTGGCTGGATGCTGTCCTGGGTATCTAGCTGGCCACCGGCAGCGCCGGAAGCACGTCGGCCCCACGGGTGTGATCCACCTGCCAACCGGCAACTGCCCCGGCACGCGGACGCCCTATCCGCGGATGAGCGTGAACCCGTGCGTGGCGGTGCCGTCGGCGTTCGGCGGGAGCACCACGACCTGGCCGCGCATGCCTGCGTACGCGCCCGTGCCGCGCACGATCACGCGGCCCGCGGGTGATGCGCTCCCCGGGGCCGACCCGGTGGTGCGCTGATACGGGCCGGCGGCCACAAGAGTGCCGTCGGCGAGCGCGTAGGTGAAGTCTCCGAGGTACCACTCCTTCAGGCCACCGCTGTAGACCTTCACCAGCGTGGAGTCCACGCGGTAGGTGCCGATCTGCGTGCCGTCCGGGTTGAAGACCGTTCCGTCGATGCTGCGGCCATCCGCCACGCCCTGCGGACCGCCGCGGGCCGTGGTCACCGGCTTTCCAAGCCGCACCAGCACGAGCTTCGTAGTGCGGCGCGTGCCCGCCGGCGGGAGGGTGTACCGGACCGTGTGCGTGAACACGCCTGCGTCCTTGGTGGTTCGCACGGTTCCGGTGGCGCCGAGGTACGAGCCCGTCCCGCCGAGGATCACGCGACGGGCCACCGGGCCGCGCGCCACGATCCGGGCACCGGACCCGAAGACCATGGCCGTGGTCCAGGGACCCGTCCGGGCAGGCCCGACGCCCATCTGATGGCCCCTCGGGTTGCCAGTCGGTGAGTACATGCCGGTGAACCATGTGTCCACGCCGCCAGCGGTGATGTCCGGGGGCTGGCGGTCGGCGCTGGTGGCCTCGGCCACCGTGAAGCTGGCCGCTGCGCCGATGGCGGGCGTGGTCGCAAGGGCACCTACGACAAGAATGCTGGCCGTCCGGCGGAGGGTCATCGGAAAGGTCCATTCATCACCCGCAACAGTACCCCCGCAGCCCTGCGACAGTGCACCACCCGCGTAACACGGTGCACGAGGCGGTGGCGTCATCCCCTAGGTTCCCACGGGACCGACCCGGGGGTTCCCATGGCGCACGTCCTCTTCGTCTGCCTGCACAACGCCGGCCGCTCCCAGATGAGCCGTGCGCTGTTCGATCGCGCCGCCGAGGGGCGCCACACGAGCGACTCGGCCGGCAGCGTGGCCGACCCCGCGGGCAGCCTGCACCCCGAGGTCATCGACGCGATGCGGGAGGTGGGCATCGACCTGTCCGACCGCCGGCCCCAGCGCCTCGATGGCGCGCTGGCCGAGCGCGCCGACGTGGTGGTGACCATGGGGTGCGGCGATGCGTGCCCGGTGATCCCCGGCACGCGGTACCTCGACTGGGATCTCCCGGACCCGAAGGGCCAGGACATCGACGCGGTGCGGACCACGCGTGATGAGATCGCCAGCCGGGTGCTCGGCCTCGTGGCCGAACTCGACGCGACCCCGTGAGTGCCACCCGCGCAGGCCGTGGCGGCCCACGGGGCCAGCCCGGGGGGCCCTGGGGCATTGGTGTGCGCACCGGCCGGCGCTAACGTCGGTCACCAGCATGAGGCGCGAGAGGAGCCCCGATGGGTGACGACCAGGGAACGGCGCAGTGCCCCGAGTGCGGCAAGGAGGCGGTGCGCGAATCGGAGCAGGACGCCAACCGGGAGATCACCCACTGCGAGTGGTGCGGGGCGGCCTATCCCGTACCGGAGGACGACTCCGCGTAGGGCGCCGTCCGCGCGCGGCATCTAGGGTGCCCGCACTATCGGACGACGGTCGCCCCACCGGGGCGCTAAGTGGGAAGCCGGTGAGAATCCGGCGCGGTCCCGCCACTGTCACCCGGAAGTGATGCCATCGGGCTTCGGCCGACCACTGGGGAGCGCCCCGGGAAGGTGATGCGCACCACGCCTGACCGGGAAGCCAGGAGACCAGCCGCCGCTCCGTCACGACACTTCACCTCCGAGGAAAGAGGACTACGTGACCACACGCACACGCGTGATGACCATCGGCGTCGCCACCGCGATCCTGGCCCTGCCGCCCGTTGCGATGAGCGAGATGCGGAGCAATGCCACCGTGATCAGCATCGAGGGCAAGACCGCGAGCATGCTGGCGCCCACGGCCGTGGCGATGCCGCAGCGCGCCCCGGGCACGCCTGTGCCCACCACCACGGTGCGCGACTCCACGCGCGCGCGCAACTCCGTGACGATCTCCTCCCTGAGCGTGCTCAACCAGCTGCTCACGGCCGGGCCCACGACGGGCACGCGCGTGGTGTGGCGCTGGTATGCGAGCTTCAACGCCCCGTACGTGATCTCCCTCGGCCGGGTGGGCCCCAAGGGGGCCGACGGATGGAACTACCGCGTGAACAGCCTGTACTGGGCGCAGGGCGCCAACATGGTGAACGTGGGCAACGGTGACCGCGTCACCTGGTACTGGGGCGCCTGGAACGCAGCGGTCCTCGAGATCGCCGAGCCCGCCACCGGGTCGTCGCCCGGCGCGACGGTGGGCAGCGGCCCGATGCGCATCGTCGTCAACCAGGTGAACTGGAAGCGCACGCGGGTGCCCGCCGCAGGCGCCACGGTGACCTACGCCGGGCAGACGGCCACCACTGACGCGAGCGGAGCTGCGACCTTCACGGCCGTGCCGGGACGGAACGTGATCCGTGCCACCAAGTCGCGCGTCATCGCGGCCACCCTGGAGGCCTGCCTGCCCGCAGGCGGGACCACCTGCACCACCTGACGCCCACGCCTGACTGATGCGACGGATGACGACCTGCGTGATGGCCACGCTGGCGGTGCTCACCGCCGGCGTGGCCAGCGCAGCGCCGAACGCGCTCGCGGCAACTGACGCGGCTGCCCGCGCCGCGACATGGCTGGAAGGCCAGCCCATCACCGGTCTGCCCGCAGGCCAGCAGGCGGATGTGATGGTCGCACTGCGCCTCACGGGCACCAGCGCCCGGGATCTCACGTCGCGCCGTCGCGCACTGGCGCGCACCGCGCCGGGTTATGCGAAATCCGCAGGCGCCTCGGCCAAGGTGGTACTGGGCGCGGTCGCGGCAGGGGCCAACCCACGACGGCTCGGCGGCGTCGACTACCTGGCGCGCATCGCGGGCACGCGTCGCGGTGCAGGGCGCTACGGCACGACGGCCTTCGACCAGGCGCTCGCGATGCTTGCCATGCGGGCGGCGGCCGGCCGGGTACCGCGCGCGGCCGCGCGGACCCTGATCGGGCTCCGGTCGGGGCCCGGCTGGAACCTGGCGCTCACCAGCGCCGAGGAGCCCGATATCGACAGCACCGCGCTCGCCATCGTCGCCCTGCGGGCGGCGGGCACATCCTGTCGCTCGTCGGCGATCACAGGTGCACGCCGGTGGATCGCCCGCCAGCGCGTGGCCGGGGGGTGGACCGCCTACAGCGGCTCGCCGCCCAGCGCGAACTCCACGGCATTGGTCGCCCGCTCCGACATCGCGTGCGGCGCGCGTGCAACCCGTGCGCTGGCGCTCCTGCGGTCCCTTCAGCAACGCTCAGGTGCCATCGCATTCACCCGCCGCCAGCCGGAGAGCCGGTTGCTCGCCACCACCGAATCGGTGCCGGCGCTGGCCGGGGTGTCGCTCGCGCAGGGGCTTCGCGCCGACTAGGCCCCGGCCCCGCGGCATTCTCGCCACGGGACCGCGGGTGATCAGGACGGAGCGCTCTGAGGCGCCGCGGGAAGGTTGGCGGATCCGATGAACGCGATCTGACCCCTCTGCCCCGTGAGCGTGTGCACGTCGAGGTACTCCATGGGAGGCCCATTGATGCCGGTGTAGGCACCCGTGCCCTCGGTGAAGCGGGCGGCCCCCTTGAAGCGCAGCGTCGCGCCCACGCGCGTGTACGTCGAGTCGACGACGCCGGTGATGGTTCCCTGGGCGTTGGTGATGGTGAACTGCGCCGTGGCGACCGAGGTGACCGGGTTGAGCGTGAACACCATCGTGATCTCACCGGAGCCGATCGGGGTGCCGGTGATGGTGCCCTGGTCGGTGATGATGTTCCCGTCAGTGTTGATGGTCTTCGTGGGCCCCTCGAGCCTCACGTCGAGGGCGCCCACCTTCACCGGGAACGGCACGGCCGCACCCGTGAGCGGCTGAAGGCGGGTGTTCCATACCGTGACGAGCTTGCTGCGAAGGCGCCGGAGTTCCCGTTCCTGCGACGCCGTGCGCTTCACGCCGGGCCACGCAAGGTTGCGCTGCTCGAGCGGATCGTTCCGCAGGTCGTACATCTCCCACTGCCCGGGCACCTGGCCGTTGACGTCGTAGTAGAGGCAGATCTTCCAGTTGCGCTCGCGAATGCCCACCAGGTGCTGTGGCGGTGGCACGTACGGCCCGCTGCTCTGCCCGGCCTGATAGTCGTCGTAGGTGAACACGACGTAGTCCTGGACGGGCCTGCGGCTGGCGCCCAGCACGATGGAGGAGTAGTCCTGCCCCTGCCACGCGGACTTCGCGCTGTCGGGCAGGCCCAGGAGCGAGGCGATGGTCGGCACGAAGTCCACATGCGATATGAGGGCGTTGCTGGTGCGGCCGCGCTTCCAGAGCACGGGGTTCGAGAAGACAAGCGGCACCTTCGTGGCCTCGTCGTACATCATGAAGTTCTTCTGGCGCTGGCCCCCGTGCGCGATGCCCATCTCGCCGTGGTCAGCCGTGCGGATGATGACGCTGTCGTTGTAGAGGGTGCTCGCCCCGTTCTGGGTGGCCACCGACTTCAGTGCGGCGAGGGTGTCCATCAGGTACTGGTCGGACGCCCTCATGAGGTTGCCGTAGAAGTTCAGGTAGTTGCGCTTCATCCGGTCGTTCCGCAGGAGCCCGAGCCCCTTCGATAACTGCAGGAAGGCCCGCTGCGCAGTCGGCTTTGTGGACAGCGACTCATCCGCCGTTGCCGGAAGCCTGATGTCGCCTTCCAGCCAGTTCGGGCTGTACCCCGCCTGCCCGTGCTTGGCCGGATAGCCGAGCACGTCGTGAGGGTTGACGAGCGAGATCACGAGGAAGAACGGCTGCATGGTGGCCGCCACCTGAGTGATGAACTGGAGGACGCCCTCGGAGGAGTCCTGGTAGTCGCCCACCGACGTCATGAAGCGGCCGTCGTTGTTCGCCAGGCCACCGCCCATCTCCGGGATGGCCTGGTTTGCTCCGGCGTCCTGCGGATTCCACCGGCTCCAGCCGTAGGTGGCGAGGTCCTGGGGGCTCCAGACGTAGTCGGCCGCCCCCGGCTTGCTGCAGTGCCACTTCCCCTTGTAGACGACGTTGTATCCGGCGGCCTCGGCCAGGGTGGCCAGGTTTGCCATGGTCGGCGGTGTCGGCAGCTCCACCTGCGGGTACTGCGGGGAGGGCATGTCCTCCTCGAGCGTGTACTTCACGCCGTGCTGCGCCGGCAGGAAGCCGCTCATGAACGTGCTGCGTGCCGGCGAGCACATGCAGGCATTCGTGAAGGCATGCGTGAAGGTGAGGCCGTGGCGCTGCAGCGCGCTGAGGCCGGGGAGGTTCTCCCGCGCCCAGCCGGGCGGGAAATGCTGGATCGCCCGCTCCTGGTCGGTCATGAACACGATGATGTTCATTCCCAGCAGAGACGACGGCGCTGCCGCCTCGGCCGCGCTGGTGGCCACCTTGCCGGCCGTGGTCGCCGCTGCGAGGGCGCCGGCACCAATGGCGCCCTTCTTCAGGAACTGACGGCGGGTGGTCATGAGACTCCTTGGAGGGCTTTTGGGGGTGATGCCACGCGGCGTGCGTGCGTGCAGGCCAGCGCGGATCGCCTGCCTAGAGTACCTACGTGCTCGCCATTGTCATCGCGCTCGCGTCCGCCGCGATCACCGGCTGGGGCTCCGTGGCGCAGCAGCGCGTGGCATCGACGGTGCCCCTCGCGAACGGTGGCACCGTGCACCTGATCGGCCAGCTGGTGCGGCGGCCGCTGTGGATCATCGCGTTCGGGGCGAACATGGTCGGGTTCGCCGCCCACACGCTGGCCCTCGACCTCGGAAGCCTCCTCGTGGTGGAACCGGTCATCGCCACGACACTGCTCTTCGCCCTCGCCTTCGCAGCGATCTGGGCACGCGAGCGGCTTCCGGCCATGGTGTGGCTCGCGGCGGTGATGCTGGTGGGGGGCCTTGCCCTCTTCCTGGATGTCGGCAGCCCCGAGGGGGCGAGCTCGGGGGCATCGGGCATCGGGGCGGTCGTCGCCGGAGGCGTCATCTTCCTCGCCGTGGTGCTCGTGGCCTGGTGGGGGTACCGCCACGCGGGGCCGGCACGCGCCATCTCACTCGGCGTGGCGTCGGGAATCCTGTTCGGGTCGCAGGCCGTCTTCCTGAAGGGGTTCACGATCGGATTCGGCGACGGCCTGGTTCAGGACATCACCAACTGGCGCCTGTACGCGGTGATCGCGTGCGGCGTCGCCGCGTTCGTGCTGCAGCAGGCTGCCTTCCAGGCCGGGGCCATCACGCTCTCACTGCCTGCCACCGTGGTGCTGCCGCCCATCACCGCGGCAGGCGTCGCCATATTCGTGCTCGGCGGCACCGTGCAGGTGGACGGCTGGCACGGCGTCGCCGTGGCCGGGGCGGTCGTGGCCATGCTGACCGGGCTGGTGATGATCGCCCGTCAGGCCGCGCGGCTCGAGGCGGCCCGGTCCGGCGGGTCAGGCACGGGAGGCGCCGCGCAGACGGCGGCGCCGTAGGCGGCACGTACTCGATCAACGGGAGGGGCGCACTGCACCCGGCGGACGCCGGGGTGCGCGGCCGCTCAGCCCGGCTTTTGCGCCACCGCGTAGAGCTTGACGAAGTCGTAGCTCCATCCACGCGGGCCCGAGCGCTCACGCATTTTCTGCTCCACCCGATCCAGCCAGCCCGCCACCTCGGGGTCGGATGGATCACCGATGATGTGCCCGGCGACCACGCGCATGCGCTCCATGTACTGCTCCACCGGAACATGGCGCACGCGGCGCTCCATCCAGATGTCCACCGGATCGAGACCCGCACCGGTCAGGTAGCCCTCCATCTCGCCGATGTCGCGCAGGTTGCCGTCGAAGGCGCCCAGCCAGGCGTAATTGATCGGCTCCACGTCGGCGATGACATCCCGATAGGCCTGCTCGCCGCCCTTGCCCGAGCAGAGGATGGCGATGATCCCGCCCGGGCGCATGGCGCGGGCCATGGCCTCGGCGGCCTCCCAGCGCCGCTGGAACCAGTGGTAGGCCATCGAGCACACCACGAGGTCGAACGACTCCTCCGGCACCGGCATGTCCTCGACGCCTGCTTGCACCAGCGACACCTCGACGCCGTCGATGCCGCCGATCTTGGCCTCGAACTGCTCGAGCATCCCCTCCGACGGATCAACCCCGGTCACGCGCGCCGGGTGGAAGCGGTCAATCACCGCCTGGGCGGCCCACCCGCTCCCGCACCCGACATCGAGCACGTCCTCGTAGCGCCCCGGGGGGATCGAGAGCACCAGGCGCTGCGCCCCCTCGAGGTTGAAGCGGACAGCGCCCTCGTAGTCGGAGGCGGTCTCGGTGAAGCCGCCTGCGATGGTGTCACGGCGATCTGTGGACATGGGGGGATTGTCCCCTACCGAGCAGGCGCGCGGGCCGGAGAACCGACGTGCTTCGCGCCCGGCTAGTCCTGCACCCGCCGCGGTACCCCCAGGAGGAACATCTCCACGAGGCGCCGTGGCGCGTTGGTGAGCATCGGGAACAGGAATGCCCGCGCGGGCATGCGCACCGACCGCTTTCCCCTCTCCACGGCGCGCACGGTCTTCCGGGCCACGGCCGTCACATCCGCGTCGGCAAGCAGCAGCAGACGGTAGAAGCGGCGAAATGACGCCTCGGTGGGCGGGTAGGAGAGCACCGAGTCGGCCATATCGGTCGGCGTGATCAACCCCGTCTCCACCACCGTGAGGCCGACCGGCAGGCCCTTCATCTCCAGCCGTACCCCGGCGGTCATGTGGGTGACGAAGGCTTTCGTGCCGCCGTAGACCGAGATGCCGGGGAACGTTCCGGTGCCGGCCAGCGAGGACACCTGCACGACGTGGCCACCGCCACGGGCGATCATCCCGGGGAGGACCTGCCGGGTGAGGTCGGCCACGGTGACCGCATTGAGCTGCACCATCCGCTGGATGTCGTCCGCCGACATCTCCGTGAATGCGCCGGTCAGGTCGATGCCCGCGTTGTTCACGAGCACATCCACCGGGCCGTGCGCCTCCTCGATCCGCCCGATGAGCCCATCAACCTCCGCGGGGTCGGCGAGGTCGGCGGGCACGATCGTGCCGCCGGTCCTCTCCCCCACGGCGGTCAACCCGTCGATGCTGCGCGCCACGAGCGTGACCCGCGCACCCTTCGCTGCGAACTCGTCCGCGAGCGCCGCGCCAACCCCGCGCGAGGCGCCGGTGATGACCACATGCCGTCCGGAGATCTCCATGGGCGGAAACCTATCCGGCCAGCGGTGCCTCAGGGGGGCGTGCAGTAGCGGCCCCGCGTCGAGGCGCCAGCCGACGCCGGGACTGGCGCGCCTACCCGGTGACGGGCGGAGACCCGGCCGTCGGGTAGAGCGTGGTCAGCGATCGCGCGGGGCGGGTGTTGCTCGCGTCGATGGCGGCCCGGGCGTTGATGAGAATGCCCGCGGCCCGCGGATCCACGCGCGCGGTGAAGTACCGCGTGCTCACGCCCTGACCCGTGAGCCCTGACAGCCAGCACACCGTCTGCGCGCGCTGCACGCCGTTCACCGTGCGGACCACCCGCATCATGCGCGGCACGCGCGCGCACATCCGCGGATCGATGGCCTCCTCTGACCCCCCGGCGCTTCCCCGCACCGTGAAGCGCACCACGGCACCGGGCCTGGGCCTGTACGTGGACGGCGTGATCACCACGGCGACGCGGGCCGAAGCATCGGGGTCTGGCGCCACCGCGCCCCCACCGGGAGTCACGAGCGGGGGTGCGGTGGGCACAACGCAGCCGTTATCCCAGACGGCCTGCCCCTGGACGCCCCAGTTGTAGCCGGGGTAGGCATACGCCCGGTCATTCACCGTGAACGAGAATGGCGGAACGATGCTCGTCGGGTTGGCGATGATCAACCGGGCGACAGTGAGCGGCTTCTCGGTCCTCACCACATACCCCGTGTCCCTGGCCAGGCAGAAGGTCACGGGCGCGATGTTGATCACCGGTGCCACCGGCGGCGGCACGGGCGGCGGGACCGGTCGCGGCGGGGGTGGCACCGGGGGCTCGGGGGGCTCGGGCGGGGTCCATGACCTGCACGCGTTCAGCCAGGTCAGGATCCCGGTCTGGTTCCAGTTCTGCCCGGGGAATGACCCGTCCTGCCCGTAGTCGAAGGGCGGGATGATGTCCCGGGGGTGCCGGCCGGCATGACCATTTATCACCGACTGGGGAGCAATCGAGAGCGGCACGAGGGACGCGCCGCCGACCCCATGGCAGATGGTGATGGCCCCCGGCGGCGCACCGGCGGCTGCCGCAGGCGCCGCGACGGCAATGGCGCCGACCGCCGTGGCTATGAGAACGGGCCTCATGCGCAGAGATTGCCAGACGGGTGCCGAGCATGAACGCTCGCGGGTGCCGGGGCCCGCTGCCACAATGCCGGTGCGGGCGCGTAGCTCAGTTGGTCAGAGCAGGGGACTCATAATCCCTGGGTCGCAGGTTCGAGTCCTGCCGCGCCCATTCGGACCGGCACCGCTAGTCCTTGAGGGGCACCCCAGCGGCATCGCACGGCGGCTTCACCGGGACGCCCTCGGCCTTCGCGAACTGGTCCATCTGCACCAGCGCGTAGTCCATGCTGCTCGTATCGATGCTGCCGCTCTGGCCCGAGAAGGGCACTGCGAGCACCTGCACAGCGAGGAGGGCCGCCACGACGAGCACGGTGACCCCGCCCATCATCGATGCCTGGGCGAGCCACCCCTCTTTGGGGTCCGCGTAGAGCAGGACCCAGCCCACCACGAGGATCGCACCGATCACCAGAAGCGCCCACAGTAGGGTGGGGATCTGCCCCTCGGCCACCAGGACGCGGCCCGACCGGCCGAGGTTGCGTTCGTTGGTGCTGGCCCACCAGGCCTTCACGGGCTCGGCGCCGGGGCTCGTGGCCTGCTGCTCCTCCACGCCGACGTCATCGAGCCACACGGTCCAGTCCTCGGTGACCGGGCTGCGCTCGCCGTTGCTCAAGGCGGGCCACTCCTGCGAGATGACCGACTTCGCGTAGCAGAGGAGCCCGCCCTGGGCGGCATCGGCACGGTCGCCACCGAAGTCAGCCGCCGAACGGAATTGCGCCACCACGGCGGCCGCCTCCTCGTCGGCCCGGTTGGCCGCCGATTCGTAGGTGCCGAAGCTCAAGAAGATGACGAACCCGAGCAGGATCACGAAGCCCGCGCCGAGGAAGCCGAAGATGCCGGAAGCGCGATCGGAGTCGGAAAACCGGCCCCCGGGCGGCGCGTGCATGCGCAGCCACAGCATGATGGCAACCATCACGGCGGTGGAGGCGACGATCACGCCGACGGCGAGGAGGGGGGGCACGAGAGGAGCGTACCTGATGAGGTCAGGCGATGACGGCCGTGACGCAGAGGCGCCGCCTCGCCGACTCGTCGGGCGTGCAGCGCAGCCCCCGGAACTCGTGCGGCCACGCGTGCGCCCTACCTCGAGGGAGCGCCGCTGGCCCTGGATTCAGCATGCCGTGCGATAGCGGGCCCGTGAGGTGGGTGTGCGGCCCTGCGGCCGCCGCAGCACTCATTCCATGCGGTCATACGCCGCGCCGGGCGCGGCCCCACTCGCGCCGGGCACCTGCGGTGCCACGGAGGGGTGCCTACCGGACCCCGTCCACGACGGCTGAGCCGCCTGCACGGGGTCCGGTGGCGCGGCGCCCGGCCTCAGGACACCGGGCGCGCCACCCTCCGTGGCACGCCGCAGTGCTCTACGGGGTCGGAGGCGGCGGCAGCGTGGCCGACGCCGCGAACTTGGCGAACGACACCATCTGCCACTGGCCATTCACCCATGCGTAGGTGAAGAGCACCGGGATGTACGTGTTGGGCACCGTGGTCTGCCAGTTGATGCCACCCACCGTCAGCAGGCCGCTCGCGTAGTTGGCGGTATCCACCCGGATCACCCCGTCGGTGAAGGTCGGGTGGTTCGCGAGGTACTGGGTGCGGTTCGCCACCGTGTTGTTGGCCCGCTGGATGACGAACGCGCCCGCGAGAAACCTGCTGAGCTTCGCCTGGTTCTGCGGGTTCAGGTAGTTGTAGAACCGCATCGTCAGCTGGTAGCCGGTGAGCGTCGGGTTGCTGAGGGTCTGCGGGGCGGGCGTGTACCCGTTGCGGATCCCGCAGTTCGCGCCGCCCAGCTTGAACGCCACCGCCACCCCCCGTGGCACCACCCTGCAGCCGACATCGGAGGTGCCGACGTCCAGCACGGTCCACGCCGATCCACCCGCCGGGCGCGCGAGCACCACGGTCGCCCCCTGAACGTCGTCAGATCGAGGCACGATGCTCGCCATGCCCCAGTACGACGATCCGGAGTACACGCGCGCGTATCGCACGGTGTAGCTGGCCGGGGACAGCTGGTTGATACCCGCGACGGGCGAGGTGCTGATGGCCTTCGCCATCGCAGCCCGTTCGGCGGCGGACGCCTTCTGCGACGTCGGCGCGGCAAGGGCCGGGCTCACCGCAGTGCCGGCCGCGACGAGACCCGCGGCGGCGAGAGCAAGAGTGCGTGGCCGTGGCATGAACTACCTCCATGTTTGGGTGACCAAAGCGTAGGCCCGGCCTCGGACCCCTGGTGACGCGGGTCGCCGAGGTACGCATCGCTCATCAGCGCGCGCCCCGGGGCCCGCACGACCGACGACCGGTCGGGGGGCGCACGAGCGCCGGAGAGGACCGCTGCTGCGAAACCTCAGGGGGAAACGATCATCACGCGCTGCACAAGCACCGATGCCTGCTCAAGTGACTGCTCCTCCCCCGCCATCACCGCGTCGCGCACGCGATCGGGAGGTGAGGCCCCCTCGTCGTACACCACCACGATGCTCTCGTCCCCCGCCATGAGGTAGGTGCTCTCGCCGAAGGGGGTATAGCGCGTGGCGCCGATACCGATGAGCGCCTGCTCCGGGCAGCCCGCCTGCGCCAGGTAGTCGCCGACCGGCTCGAGCGGCGTCCCATCACCGCCGGTCTGATCGCGCAGGCGATCGACCATCCAGTCGACAAGCGTGGCACCCGCGTAGGAATACCCGGCAGCGGGGCTGTCGATGCCGTATTCGTGGACCTCGTCGCCGCGCCGCATGAATGAGGCGATGCGCAGCCCCGCGAGGCCGCCCGCCGGATCGATGTCCCGTACGGGAAACGCGCGGGGCGCGACCCCCTTCGAGGCCGGTCCCCAATTCTTCTTGTCGCTGATCGTGCGCGCACCCTCGCGACGAATGCTGCAGTCGTTCCAGGCCACAACGGCCTCGGGGGCGATGGACACCACCCGACCCGCGTCGTCGTAGCCCAGGCGCGCGATGAGCCCCACCTCGGGCTCGATCTGCAGGTCCACCCCGGGCTGGTCGGGCAACTCGAGTCGGTCGTGGGTAACCGGGAACACCCCGAGCTGCCCCTCGCGCCCCGGCACGTACCAGGGGAACATCCCCTTCGGCGCCTCAGCCGCCGTGGGCACCACGTTGGCGAAGTCGGCCGCCTCGCCCGCCTGCTCGAGGTGACCGGCGAAGTTGCCGGCCACCCCGAGCCCCGCGGCGTTCCGCAGCGCGCCGAGCGCGAGGTCGATCACTATCTGGCAGTGACCGTGACGGTCTTCAGCACCGACCGGAACGCCTGCGTCTGCGCGGTGATCTGCAGCGATACCTTCACCGGCCCCTGCACGGTGTCATTGAGGGCGAACTTCACGGTGCCCACCTTGGCGCCGTTCCCCTTGATCGAGACCGCGACGTCCTCGCACCCCACCGCCCCGAGGCATGCCTCCACCTCCACGGGTCGGCTGAAGCCCTGGTTGCCCGTGGCGGTAATCGGAATCTTCACCCGCACCACGCTGCCGCCGGTCGTGAGGGTGGCCGTGGGTGTGCCGATCTTCATCGGCAGCAGCTTGCTGGGAGGCACGTTGAGCATGGATGCCGCGCCGGCGAAGGCCGCGGCGGGGACCACCGCGAGGGCGCCTGCCGTGGCGATGGCGATGAGGGAACTGCGCATGGGATGACCTCCGGTCGAGCCGTTCGGGGAGCACGGGGATCGTACGCACGGGCACGGTCGCGACCGGTTGGGCGCCGGGACATAAGACCCTTTCCCCGGCGCGCCCCGGGAGATGCGGCGTGCGGAGAGGCCTCTGGAGTCCGGACCCTGCTTAGAATGCCCGGTCCCCAGCAGTCCGAGACAAGGGAAGGTTCATGTCGGCATTCGACGCCGAGGTCCAGAAGACCAGGGAGTACATGCAGTCGCCGCGCTTCGCGGAAATCAACCGCATCTACTCCGCGCGCATGGTCGCCGAGCAGAAGGGCACCATCGCCCAGGACTACACCGTGGCCCGCGAGGCCGCGGAGGGCTTCTATGCCCGCCTGCGCGAGCTCTTCAGCGAGGGAAAGTCCATCACCACCTACGGGCCCTACTCGCCCGGGCAGGCGGTCGCCCAGAAGCGCGCCGGCATCGAGGGCATCTACCTGGGTGGCTGGGCCACCAGCGCCAAGGGATCCATCAATGAGGACCCGGGTCCCGACCTCGCGTCGTACCCCCTCTCGCAGGTGCCGGACGAGGCAGCCGCCATCGTGCGCGCGCTGCTCACCGCCGACAAGAACCAGACCTACATGCGCGCCCACATGAGCGCGGCCGAGCGCGAGGCCACCCCCGAGGTGGACTTCCGCCCATTCATCATCGCCGATGCCGACACCGGCCACGGCGGCGACGCCCACGTGCGCAACCTGGTGCGGCGCTTCGTGGAGGTCGGCGTGCCCGGCTACCACATCGAGGACCAGAAGCCCGGCGCCAAGAAGTGCGGCCACCAGGGCGGCAAGGTGCTCGTGCCGAGCGACGAGCAGATCAAGCGGGCCTCGGCGGCCCGCTTCCAGCTCGACATCATGGACGTGCCCGGCATCATCGTGTGCCGCACCGACGCCGAGGCGGCCAACCTGCTGGATGGCTGCGGCGACGAGCGCGACCAGCCCTTCATCCTGGGCGTCAATGGCACCGCCGTCCCGGCGTACCGCGCCGCATTCCTCGGGGTGATCAAGCAGCTCCACGCCGCTGGCATCGAGGAGCTCAACGGCCACCTGCTCTACGCGGTCTCCGACGAGGAGCAGGCCGAGGCCGACGCCTGGCTGCAGGCATCGGGCGTGGCCGCCAAGGTGGCGGACATCGCGAAGGCCCACCTGGCCGACCCGGACGCCCTGCCCGAGAACACGCTCGACTCAGCGGCCGATGCGTTCCTCGCCGAGTGGGAGGCCGGCGCCAAGCTGTCCACCCTTGCCGAGGCCGTGGCGGACGCGATCCGCTTCCGCACCGATGAGGGCGTGGACGTCGGCATGAGCGTTGATGACTGGAACGACTTCTCCCACCGCGCCGGCTGGTTCGAGATCCGCCAGAAGGCCCGGGAAATGGGCATCGAGGTCGATTGGAGCGCCGACCGCGCCAAGACGCCCGAGGGCTACTTTCAGATCCGCGGCGGTATCCCGTACGCGGTGGCCAAGTCGCTGGCCGTGGCGCCGTACGCCGACATCCTCTGGATGGAGACCAAGACGGCCGACCTGGCGGACGCCAAGGAGTTCGCGGACGCCATCCACGCCGTGTACCCCAACCAGATGCTGGCGTACAACCTCTCGCCGTCATTCAACTGGGACACCACCGGCATGAACGACGACGAGATGCGCGCCTTCCCGGCGGAGATCGGGAAGATGGGCTTCGTCTTCAACTTCATCACCTACGGAGGGCACCAGATCGACGGCCTCGCCGCCGAGGAGTTCTCGCACTCCCTCAAGGAGGACGGCATGCTTGCGCTGGCACGCCTGCAGCGCCGGTTCCGCCTGCTGGAGTCGCCGTACCGCACGCCGCAGACCCTCGTGGGTGGCCCGCGCGGCGACGCCGCCCTGGCCGCGATCACCGGCCAGACGGCCACCACCAAGGCCATGGGCGCGGGCAGCACGCAGCACCAGCACCTGGTGCAGACGGAGGTTCCGCCGAAGGTGCTGGCCGAGTGGATCGGCCCGTGGAAGGAGCACAACGGCATCAGTGACGACCTCGCTGTGTCGCTGCGCCCCCACTCGCCGGGCTCGCAGATCCTCGAGCTGTCCATCAAGAACGCGGACGGCGAGAAGGTCGCGAACATCGTCTTCAACGTCATGGAGGACCGCGCCGGGCGTGTGTTCCTGTCGGTACGTGACCAGAACACGTTCGACCTGAACCTGCGACGCAAGCGCCTGATGACGCTGCTGCACCTGTTCCTCATCCACCGGTACAAGGCGGAGTCGATCCACTACCTCACGCCCACCGAGGACAACAAGAACGCCGCCGACGCCCTCGTGCGCCGCGGCCTGTTCACCAACGCCCACGACGAGGTCGGCGACATCATCGTGGCCGACATCAACGCCGATACGGTGGCCGACTGGGTCGCACCCGACTCCGCCGGGCGCCAGGCCCTCATCGAGGGCGGCGGCAGCAAGTAGCACCCCGCGCATCGGAGCATCCTGCGGCCCCGCCCCGGTCCATCCGGGGCGGGGCCGCTACGTTTCGGGCATGAGCCACGACGGTGCTGCGACGCCCGAGGAACGACGAGCGGCCGGGCGTGCCCTCCGCAAGGTCGTGCCGCGGTCATCGCTTGCGGGATTCACGGCCCCGGCCCGGCGGTTCAACCCCCTCACCGTGCTCTCGCACCAGGACCGCGTGCGCATCCCCGAACTCGTACCCATCCGGTACGGGCGCATGGCCGTGTCGCCGTTCACCTTCCTGCGTGGGTCGGCCGCCGTGATGGCGCGCGACATCGCCGCGCAGCCCACCACGGGTATCCGGGTGCAGTGCTGCGGGGACTGCCACCTGCTCAACTTCGGCGCGTACGGCACCCCCGAACGCAATCTTGTGTTCGACGTCAACGACTTCGACGAGACGCTCGAGGCACCGTTCGAGTGGGACACCAAGCGCCTTGCGGCGAGCATTCACGTGGCCGCGCTCGACAACGGGTTCACGGCCGCGCAGGCACGCACCGCGGTGCTCGCATCGATGCGGGCCTACCGCGAGCACATGCAATCGCTGTCCGGGATGACCGATCTGGAGGTCTGGTACGCGCGCGTTGACGTCCATGCGATCGAGGCGCTCGTCGCGAACCCCTCCCGGCGCAAGGCGTTCGCGAAGGGCGTCCGGAAGGCCCAGAAGCGCGGCAACCTCCAGGCGCTCGGCAAGCTCGGGATGACCACCGCAGACGGGCGCGTGCGCATCATCGACCAGCCTCCGCTCGTGGAACACGTGGCCGACGTGCACGATGCGCCGGAGATCGTCGCGACCGTCACCGCGCGCTACCGCGCCACCCTCTCGGATGACCACAAGCGCATATTTGATCGCTATACGTTCGCCGATACGGCGCGGAAGGTGGTGGGCGTGGGCTCGGTAGGCCTGGACGCCCGCATCGCCCTCCTTCTGGGTCGCGACGCCGACGACCCCCTGTTCCTGCAGATGAAGGAGGCGCGCGCGTCGGTGCTGGCTCCCTACGCCGGCGCCAGCCCCTACCGGCACCATGGCGAGCGCGTGGTGCAGGGACAGCGCCTGATGCAGGCGGCAAGCGACATCTTCCTTGGCTGGTACACCGGCGTCAGCCGTCGGCAGTTCTACGTGCGCCAGCTTCGCGACATGAAGGGATCGGTCGACGTGGCCGGCATGCCCCCGGACATGCTGGCCGGCTACGCCTCCCTGTGCGGTGGCACCCTCGCCCGTGCGCACGCGCGGTCCGGTGATACGTGCGTCCTTGCCGGGTACCTGGGAAGCGGAGAGCAGTTCGACGACGCCATGGCGGACTTCGCCCGCGACTACTCCACCCAGACCGCGGACGACCACGCGGCGCTGGCACAGGCCATCGACGATGGGCGCGTCACGGCCGTGACCGGCGTCTAGGCGCGGGGCGCGCCCGGATGGCACGACGTTCAACGACGCCCGCGCGCATGCGCCGACCGCGCTCGCGGGCGGGCCGGGGTATCGCCGTCGCGGAGATCCTCGCCGAGGAGCGCCCCGTGGTGCCCGTGCCCCTCGACCACCGCAACGAGTTCGAGCTGCTGGCGGCCACCATCCTCTCCGCCCAGTGCACGGACGTCATGGTCAACACGGTCACGCCCGCGCTCTTCGCGCGCTACCCCACGGCCGCCGACCTGGCCGCAGCCGACATCGCGGAGGTCGAGGAGATCATCCGGCCGACCGGTTTCTTCCATGCCAAGGCGACGTCGCTCATCGGCATGGCCACGGCCATCGAGGACCGCTTCGGCGGGGAGATGCCCGCCACCATGGACGACCTGGTGTCCCTTCCCGGCGTGGGGCGGAAGACCGCCAGCGTGCTGCTGGGGCATTGGTTCGACGAACCCGCGATCGCCGTGGACACGCACGTGCTCAGGCTGGCGCGCCGCCTCGGCCTCACCGACTCGAACGACCCGGTGCGGGTGGAGGCCGACCTGAAGGAGGTCTGGCCACAGGACATGTGGGCGGACACCGGGCTCCGGCTCATCATGCACGGGCGCGAGGTCTGCACGGCGCGACGGCCGCGCTGCGACGGCTGCGTGCTGTGGAACTCCTGCGTGAGCCGGGGCGAGTTCTAGCGGCGGCCCGGCCGGCGGCGCGGCGGCGCTAGATGCCCTGTGGTGGCGGCGGGTCCTGGCGCTCGCGCAGGAAGCGCTCGAGCTCTGCCACCAGTTCGTCACCTGAGGGAAGGTCGGCATCCTCGAAGTCGAGCGGCGCGTCCTCGTCGGTCGCCTGCTCGAGTTGCTCGACGAGCTGCTGGAGGCGCGCGTCACCGGCCACCACCTGGTCCACCTGGTCCTCGAACTCCCGCGCGTTCGTGCGTACCTCGGTGGTGTCGATCGGCACGCCCGTGACGGAGGCAACCCCCTCGACGAGCGCGAGCTCGGCCTTGTGGTTCACCACGCCGGCTGCGTAGTGCGAGGTCGGTGCCCACAGCGAGACGGCCTCAAGGCCGCGCTCAGCGGCGAGCAGGTGCAGGACGCCCACGATGCCCGTGGGGCCGCGGTAGCCCGGAGGCCGGGTGTCCATGCCCAGCGCAAGCCCCTCCTGCGTGGTCATCACCGTGAGGGATACATCGCGGGTGTGGGGGACGTCGGCCAGCAGCGCACCCAGGGTGATGAAGCGGGTGGCGCCCAGGGCCTCCACCGCATCGAGCAGCAGACGGCAGAAGGTGGGCCACCGCATCGAGGGCTCGCCACCCACCACGAGCACCAGGTCGCGGTCGGCATCCGGGCAGCGTGCCGCCAGGATCTCCACCTCGGGCCAGGTCAGCGTGGGATCCGGCCCGGTGAGGTCGATGATGGGCCGGGTCACCTGGAAGTCGTAGAAGTCCTCCGGGTCGACGGTTCCGATCTGCTCGGCGTGCCGCTGGCCGGCGATCGTGGCGATGGTCGTGGACGCCGCGCTCGCGGCGTCGTTCCACCCGCGGAACGCGGCGACGACCACGGGGTCGCGAAGCGGTGGGTCCGGGGCGGTGATGGTGAGGCTTCCTGGCATGGCGTGCATGGTGACAGGTGCGCGGCCTCATGGCCGCGCGTGCGGCACCCCCGGGGGGTAGCGTGGCCCGCGTGACTCAGCGCGCACCGCACCCCTCGCGCACGCGGGTGTTCGCACTTGCCACGGCCGCGATCGCGGTGGACACCCTGATGTTCAGCGCAATCGTCCCGGCACTGCCGGCCTATCAACGGGCGATGGGCCTCTCCGATACCGCGGTCGCCCTGATCTTCGCCGTCTTCCCCATCGTCCAGCTGGTGGTCGCGCTTTTCCTGCCTCGGTGGGTCGACCGGGCAGGCCGGCGGCGCGCGCTGGCGGTTGGCGCCGTGCTGCTGGCCCTGTCGGGGGTTGCGTTCGCCTTTGCCACCGAGCCAATCACCCTCTCCATCGCCCGCGGCGTGCAGGGGGGCGCCGCGGCGCTCACGTGGACCGGCGCGCTCGCCGCGGTCAGCGATGTCTACCCCACGAACCAACTGGGCTTTCGCCTGGGACTCGCGGAGACAGCCGGGGGCGGAGCGGGCCTCCTCGGCCCTCTCCTCTCGGGCGTCCTGATCGACACCGTGGGCGTACGGGCAACCTTCCTGATCATCTCGCTCGTGCCGCTGGTGCTCGCCCTGTGCGTTGCGCTGGTACCGGAGACCGCCCGTCCATCGGGCACCGTGCCATCCGTGCTGGCCGGACTTCGCGGCGTCGCCCGATCACGCGGGGCGCGCGCGGGCGCGCTGGCGCTGGTCCTCCTCGCGATCGTCGAGGCCATGCTGGAACCGCTCCTGCCGCTCGACCTCGCCGAGCGCCTGGGGCTCTCATCGAGCGGCATCGGGCTCGTGCTCGCACTCGGGACGGCGGCCCTGTTCCTCGGGGCCCCCGTGGGCGGCTGGTGGTCCGACCGCGCCGGACGACGCCTGCCCCTCATCGTCGGCGGCGTGATCACGGCGGTGGCGTTGCCATTCGTGGCGCTCGGTCCACCGTGGTGGGTCACCCTGGCCTTCGCCGCGTGCCTCGGCGGCGCCGCCGTGCTCGCGGCACCCGCCGGCCCGCTCTTCACGGAGGCCGTCGACCAGATGGGTCATGCGGGCTCGTACGGGCTGAGCGCGGCGGCGATGGTGGTGGTCTACTCAGCCGGCTACACGCTGGGGCCCGTCATCGGGGGCGGCCTCCACCTCGCCATGTCCTTCCAGGGGGTGACCATCGCCATCGCGGTGCTGGTGGCGGTCGGCACGGCATGGATCGCCATCATGCTGCCCCGCACCTGAGCACCCCGCCCTGGCGTGGATCGGCGCGGGGGACGTTCCGCCCGCGTGCGGCCGGACCCTCGGCCGGCTGCCTCACCTAGCATGGCGCCCCGGAATGGACCGGGCGACCGCTCGGCATGGACCGGACGGCTGACGCGGGCGCACGCACCCGTGCCGTGGCCGGCCCGCCACGCGATAGCGTGTCGTCCACCACGAAGGTCGAGGAGCAAGCATGGCAACGGTTGATCCCAAGCGCGCAGCGCTGGTGCAGGCGCTCATGGAGCGCGACCTCTACGAGATGCTCGACGTCGCGCGGGATGCCGGCGATGCCGACATCCAGGCCGCCATCGCGCGTCGCACCGAGTGGGTCGAGGAGACGCCGATGAAGCACCGCGACCGCGAGGCCGAGATGCACTGGCTCGCCTGGGCGGAGCGTGCGCTCGTGAACGACCCGGAGATCCGCGCCGAATACGACGCCGCGCTCGACCGAAAGGCCGCCGCCGAGGCACGCGCGGTGGAGAGCCGCAAGCGCGTTCGCAAGCTCCATGAGGCACGCGACATGCTGGCGCGACGCGAAGCCGGCCGCGCGGTGGCCGCCGAGCCCACGAAGGCCGCGCGGTCAGCAACCCCGCGCACCTCGTCCGCGTCCGATGCGCCCGCTGGCGCCGGGCCGGAGGTGATCGATGCAGAGGTCGAGGTGGCGGAGGTCATTGAGGTCACCGAAACGCCCGATGGCACCATCGTCACCGACGTCACCGAGGTGGTCACGGCCGTCGAGACAGACGACGCCATGCAGGTCACCGACACGGTTGATGTGGTCGAGGCCGTGATCACCGACGATGGCGTCGACGTCGTGGAGGTCACCGACACGGTCACGATCACCCAGACGGCGGACGGCGCGGTCGAGGTTGACGAGGTGGTCGAGGTGAGCGAGGCCCTGGTCACCGAGGACGGCGTCGCAATCGTTGAGGCCACCGACGCGGTCGCCATCACCGAGACGGCGGACGGCCAGGTCGAGGTTGACGAGGTGGTCGAGGTGAGCGAGGCCGAGATCGTCCGCGAGGACGAACAGCCCTAGGACTCCAGTATGCGGCGCGCGGCCCACCGACCGGTGGCCGCGACGTCCTCCATGCGCGGGCCCGCAGCCACGGCGTCACCCGCCACCAGGACGCGCGCGCCGTCGGGGTTGAGGGCGCTCTGGTCGAGCCGCTCACGCGTGGTGGCGTAGCGCCAGCGCTTGACCTGCGTCCAGGCCGGTGACGCTGCTGCTGCGCCGAGCGACGTGGCGAGGGCGGGCAGGGCCTCACCCAGCACCGCGGCATCCGAGGCCTCCATCAGGTGCTCGCTCACGTCCGCATCGAGGCGCGCGACGAACGATGCCACCCCGTCCACGGGCAGGTGGTCCTTGGCCGCCTCGTTCGTGATGTAGCTGAGCGGGCCGGTGAGAGGCCGGTGCGCGAACCACTCCGGTGGCTCGACGGCCACGCCGGCCAAGACCATCACGGCCATGTCGTAGGGCACGGCGCGGAGATCTGCGGCGCGCACCGCCCCGCGTGGGCTGTGGTCGAGAAGGTCGGCGGCCTGGGCGCCCGGAGCGGTGACCACCACCCAGTCGTACGTGCCGAGGGTGTTGCCCTGATCCTGCGCGACCTCCAGCGCGTCCCCATCCGAGCGGATGGCCGCCACGCGCGTGCCCGTAACCACTTCGAGCCCGTGCGCCATCGCCTTGGGGAGCCGGGTCATGCCGGATGCCCACGCGAGCTGCGGCGCACCCTCGGTGGAGCGCCCCGGCACCGGCTCGCCTGGAGCGACCACCTCGACCAGGTCATCGGTCGCGAGATCCACCACGAACCCGGCGAGCAGGCCATCGCGCGGCACGTCGAGCACGGGAAGGCCGTGATCCACCACGGCGTCGCCGTCCGCCCGGCGGGCGGCCATGCGGCCACCGAGGCCGCGGCTCTTCTCCATCACCACCACCTCGTGCCCGGCATCCACCAGGTCACGCGCGGCGACGAGGCCCGCGATCCCCGCGCCGATGACGGCGACTCTCATCGGACCGCCGCGGGCTCGCCGCGCGATGGATCCTCCTCACGGGCGCGTCGGCAGATGCTGCGCAGCGTGCCGCCGAACACGTACTGGTGGAACGGCCACATCGCGTACCAGTAGGCACGGCCGAGCACGCCGACCGGGTCGAACAGCGCCGTCTGGTGGATCATCGAACCTGACGGCACCTCGCGCACCTCGTACTGCAGCCAGGCCCGACCCGGAAGGGCCATCTCGGCGCGCATCCTGAGCAGGCGACCGGGCTGCACCTCCTCCACTCGCCAGAAGTCGACGGTGTCGCCGACCACGACGTGCACCGGATCACGGCGTCCGCGCCGGACGCCTGCCCCGCCGAAGGGCAGGTCCAGTGCCCCGCGGACATCCCAGATCCAGTCGGCGTGGTACCAGCCGTTGTCGCCGCCGATCCGCTGGATCGGGCGAAAGGCCACATCGGGGGGCACGGGCACGAACGCCGACCGCGCGTCGACGAGCCGCGTCCCCTTCCGGGCGCCGCCCCAGCGCATGCGCGACTGCCCACGCGAGGAGACAGCGTCCGACCAGCGGGTCTCGGCGAACTCACTGTCCTCATTCGCGAGCGCGCGATCGATCTGCTCGCGCATCCCCATCGGATGCACCGAGAACAGACGCTCCGCGGTGTCGGTGGTCACGATCGTCTCGGCGCGCAGCCCGTCCACCAGCTCGCGCCCGACCCGGGCGTACACCGGCGTCACCAGGCCCAGCCACAGGCTCGAGAGGCGCGGCGTCAGCACCGGCACGCGGATGAAGAACCGCCTGAGTCCGCGGGCACGTCCGTATTCGATGAGCAACTGGCCGTACGACACCCGATCCGTGCCGCCGATCTCCACCACCTCGCTGTGGTCGAGAGGGATCTCCGATGCCTCGACGAGGTAGTCGATGACGTCCTCGATGCCGATGGGCTGCGTGGGCGTGTCCACCCACTTGGGCCACACCATCACGGGAAGGCGGTCAACGAGAGCGCGCACCATCTCGAACGACAGGCTGCCGGACCCGATGATCACCGACGAGCGGAACTCGATTGTCGGCACGGACCCCGAGCGGAGGATCCGACCGACCTCCTGCCGGCTCTCGAGGTGCGTGGACATGTGCGGGCCGCGACCGAGCGCGCCGAGATAGACGATGCGGCGCACCCCCGCCCGCTCCGCCGCCGCGAGGAACGCATGGGCGGCGTCTCGCTCGGCGCGGTGATAGTCGCCCGAGGCGCCCATCGAATGCACCAGGAAGTACGCCACCTCCACACCTTCCATGGCCTCGTCGAGCCCCTGGCCCGTCGTGACGTCGCCCTTCACGATGCGCGTCGTCGGGCGGCATCGGGGCTCGAGGTTGTCGGGAGTGCGCGCCAGGCAGGTGATGTCGTCGCCGCGCTCCTCGAGGCGGTGCAGCAGGCGACCACCCACGTAGCCGGTCGCGCCGGTGATGAGCACGCGGCGGCTCATGCGGCTGCCTCCCGGCGCGCCGCGTAGCGGGCATCGGCGTCCTTGTAGCGGGCGATGGCCTCATCGCGGCGGATCGCATGGTCCACCACGGGTGCCGGGTAATCACGTCCGATCACGCAGCCTGCCTCCTGCTGGGTTTGCTCATCCATCCGCCATGGCTCGTGGATGAAGCGGTCGGGAACATTCGCGAGCTCGGGCACCCACCGGCGCACGTAGGCGCCCGTGGGGTCGAACCGCTTGGCCTGCAGAACCGGATTGAACACCCGGAAGTACGGTGCCGCATCGGTGCCGGTGCCGGCGGTCCACTGCCACCCGCCATTGTTGTTCGCGGGGTCACCGTCCACCAGGCAGCGCATGAACTCCGCCTCCCCGTGACGCCAGTCCACGAGGAGGTCCTTCACGAGCACGCTCGCCGCCACCATGCGCGCGCGGTTGTGCATCCACCCGGTCGCCTGCATCTGCCGCATGCCTGCATCGCACAGGGGGAACCCGGTGCGCCCCTCGCGCCAGGCATCCAGCAACGCGGGGTCGTCGTCCCAGTCGATCTCGCGATATGAGGGTTTGAGGGCCCCGTCCGCGACCTCGGGGTGACGGGACATGTGATGCGCGTAGAAGTCGCGCCAGGCGAGCTGCCGCCAGAACGGGACCCGCGTGGCCGCGAGATCGCGGTCGGCGCCGATGGCCCGCCCCACCTGCGCCGGTGAGAGCACGCCCATCCGCAGGTCGGCCGAAAGGTGCGACGTGCCGTCGTCCGCGAGGAGGTCACGGTCCTCGCCGTAGCGATCCACCGCGCCCCCGCGGATGAACTCCTCGAGGCGCGCCCGCGCGGCGCTGGGCCCGGCGGCGATCGGCGGGTCGCCTTGCGGCAGCATGTCGAGCCCGTCGGAGGGGAGCACCGGACCTGTGAGCCCGTCCGGCGGCGTGATCCTGGGCTCCACCGGCACCTGGTCCCACGCGCGCCAGAACGGCGTGAACACCAGGTAGCCGGTGCCCTTCGATCCGGCGAGCTCATCCGGCGGCACCCGCCACGGGCCGCCGACGCGCTCGAAGCCGATTTCATCGGCGGAGAGCGCCGCGCCCACGGCGGCGTCGCGGCGATGGGCATACGGGGTGACATCAGACGTCGCCACCACGAGATCGGCCCGCGCCTCGCGGGCCACGGCCGGGACAACCGCCGCGGGGTCGCCCGATCGCACGACCAGATGAACGCCTCGCTCAGCGAGCGCTGCATCGAGGGCCTCGAGGCACGCCCTCAGGAACATCAGACGCATGGGGGCACGGTGATGCGACGCGCCCAGCAGGGCGGGGTCAGCCACCCAGAGCGCCACCACCGGGCCACGCGACGCGGCAGCCGCGAGGGCAGGGTGGTCATCCACCCGCAGATCGCGGCGAAACCACATGATGGTGGTCGGATCAGCGCTCACTCCGGGGATTGTGGCGTGCGCCGGCGTGCGCGGGCCGGAGAACGGGGCCACCCGGCATCAGCGGTGGCTGGTGCGCTCATCACGCGCGCCCAGCGCACCAGGGCGCGACCGCCTCAGTCGGGTGCGGGGGCCTCCGCCATCCGGACGGTCATCGACACGAGCCGGGCATCCGGCATGCGCGCGGCAAGGAGGATCTCCTTGGCGAGCCGGCCCCCGTCACGGGCTGCCTCGGCCATGGCCTGGGCGACGTCGATCGCGAACTCCGCCTCGATCCTGCGGGTCAGCCGGTCGACCAGCACCCTGCCCCGGGGCCGGGTGCCGGGAATCGCCTGCGCCGCCCCCGCGATGCGCTCGGTCGCAGCATCGTCGAGGTCGTCGGGGTTCACGGCCGTGAAGCAGATGACGTATTCGTTCATGCGCCAACACTAGGGACGGTCCCGGCCCACTCCCGGGCCCACGCGGCGAGACCGGCCCTCGCGGCCACGGCGGCGACCGAATCCAACGCGGGCACGCGCTGCTCGTCCTGCACCACCGCCCGGGCCAGCCAGAGCCAGCCGCCATCCGGCAGGGGGCCCACGGCTCCCACGCGGTGCTCCGATGGCTGCCCGCCCATGGCCACGTGCACGCCAGCGATGTGCGGATGGGGGCCCAGCACGAGGATGAGCTCGCCGTCGGCACCAAGGAGGTACGGACCCGCTCCGTCGCTGAGCAGCACCGGCAGCGCGACCTCGGCCAGGGCGAGATGGCGATCCGCCTCGGGCACGGCGGCAAGCCAGCGCGCCGCCGCATCGGCCTCGGGACGCGTGAGACCAGGCATCACCACCTGCCCGCCGGCGCGCAGCGCGTGGCACCGCGTGGGATCCCCCCCGCCAAGAGCAGCATCAGGCGCACGGATGACGGCGATTCCTGCCACGCTCTGAGCATATGCGCGCGATGGTGCTCACGACGACCTCGAGCATCGATGCCATGCCCCTGGCGCTGGCCGAGGTCCCCGACCCTGAGCCCGGCCCCGGCGAGGTCGTGATCCGCGTGGGCGCGTGCGCCGCCTGCCGCACCGACCTGCAGCTCTGCGAGGGTGACCTGCAGCCCCGGCTGCTGCCGATCATCCCGGGGCACCAGGTGGCAGGCCGCATCGCGGCCGTGGGCCCGGGCGTGAACGACTGGGCAGAGGGCGATCGCGCGGGCCTCACCTGGCTTGCCGGCACCTGCGGCGACTGCCCGTTCTGCCGGTCCGGCCGCGAGAACCTGTGCGCGACGGCGACGTTCACCGGCTGGGATCGCCATGGCGGGTTCGCCGAGATGGTCGCCGCGCGCGCTGACGTCGTGGTGCCGCTCCCCGAGGGCCCGGCCGACCGCGACCTCGCCCCCCTCTTGTGCGGAGGGGTCATCGGCTTTCGTGCGTTGCGCGTCGCGGGCATCACCCCCGGGGCTCGGGTCGGCCTGTTCGGGTTCGGCGCCAGTGCCCTTCAGGCAATCCAGGTCGCGCGCCACATGGGGTGCCGCATCGCGGTGGCCACGCGATCCGAGGATGAGCGCCGGCGCGCGCTGTCGCTGGGCGCGGAATGGGCCGGCGGGTACGACGAGCCCCCACCCTTCCCGCTTGACCTCGCGGTCACGTTCGCCCCATCAGGCGACGTCGTGGCGCATGCCCTGCGCGCCCTCGATCGCGGCGGCACCGTGGCCATCAACGCGATCCACCTCGACCGGCTTCCGGAGATGGACTACGCCGACCTGTGGTGGGAGCGCGCGATCCGCTCCGTCGCCAACGTGACCCGCGAGGACGCCCGGGACTACCTGGACCTCGCAGCGCAGATCCCCGTCATCACGGCCGTCGAGGAGCACGCGCTGCCCGACGCCAATCGCGCGCTCCAGCGCATCGCCACGGGTGACGTGCAGGGCGCCGCGGTGATCATTCCCGGCCCGTCCTGAGGCCGGTCGTATCCCCGCGGCGCCCGCCGCTCATCCGAACCCGTCGGTGAGGTGCTTCACGGCGCCCGTGAGCGCCTTCTTCAGCGCGTTGCCGATGTCCGGCGCCCACCCCTTCGCCGCCACCGCCACGGCGGCCACGAGGAGGGTCACCATCACCACCATTCCGACGTACTCCACCGTGCCCTGCCCGCGGGTGTCGCGTGCTCGCCACCAGGCATCAAGCGCCCATGCGTGCACCCGCCCCGCCAGCGTGTCCATCATCTCGAACCCCCATGCTCTCGATTGGTCGTCATCCACCCAGCAACCTCCCCAACAACTCCCCCGCCCCGCGCGCGTACTTCGCGATGAGCCAGTCGGCGCCGAGTCCGCCCAGGTCGCGCGACACCTCGAGGAATGACTCGCGGAAGGGCCGGTCCCCGATCCCCGAGAGGGCGCGGACGATGTTGGCCACGCGGTCCGCGGTACTCGTGACCGGCGGTTTCGACAGGCGATCGATCGCGCCCTCGACGGTCTTGATCGGATCCTTCACGAGATCCTCTGCGCGCACCCCGACCTGCTCGAGGAAGCCCTTGCCGGCCTCGATCTGCCCGTCCACATTCAGGGCGCCCCACCACAACAGGCCATCCCACGCACGCCGCAGCACTCCCGGCCCGCCACCGTCGCGGGCGCCGGCATCGCGCCCTCCCGCGCTGGCGGCCCCCTCCTCGGTGGCCACCTGTGCCGTGGCGCCGGCCACCGCGCTGCGCTCCATGGCGCGGGCCATTCCTGCAAGCGGATGGCTGGCTCCATGCGCCGCTGCGGCGGCGCCGTCAGTCGGCGCCAGCGGATCGCTGGCTCCATGCTCCGCTGCGGCTGCGCCGTCACCCGGCGCCCGAGATGCCCCGGGGCCACCGGCCATGGGCGCGACGACGCGCTCGATCATCCCCGATGGGGCCGATGGCATCGGGAAGCCGCGAACCACCCACGTCCCGAGGGCGCCGAACGCCAAGGCGAGCACCAGCACCAGCCCGACGTGCTCCAGCGTCGCCTGCCCCGACTGCCACCGCCTGCCCACGGCATCGACCATGCGCCGACGCTATGGCGGGCGGGCGCACCCGTGTGTGCCCGCCCGTGACTCCTCCCGCGCCTGCTCGACACAAGCGGGCTGTACCCTTGCCCGATGTCGATCATCCGCTCTGTCACCAGCGGCGCGGGCCGGATCGCCCATGACATGCGTGGGTCGGTGCACCGTGCCCGCCTCGAGGGCGAGAAGCGCGTCCTGGAACGCCGGCACCGCCAGGCGCTGGCCGCGCTGGGATCCCGCGCATACGCGCTGGCGCAGGAGGGCGCCCTCAGCGCCGACGCGCTGGCAGCGGAGATCGCAGAGGTCGAGGCGCGAATGGCCGATGTGCGCGCCGCCCGCGAGGTGCAGGCCGACCAGGACGAGCAGCACGACGCCGTCGCGGCCTTCCCCATGCTCGCGGAGGATGAATCCGCCTGATCGGGCGGTGCCGGCGGCCGCGCTTCGACGTCCGCACGCGAATTCCTGCCATCCCGGGTATGCTCACCTTCCCGCCGCGGTGGCGGGACCACGCGAGGAGCAGCTCGTGCGCACGGAGTCCGATCTCCAGCATCACCATCACTCGGACGCACCCGGTTGCCACCGGTGCGGTCTCCCCCTGCTCGAGTCGGCCACGTTCTGCCCGTACTGCGAGCGCTCGATCCACGAGGGGCGCGTGGCCCGGATCGTCCACTGGCGGCCGGCGCACGCGAACGAGGAGCGCCGCCCCGTGCTCACTGAGACCCGTCTCCTCGCAGCTGGCTTCGTGCTCTTCGCCATCGTCGCCGCGGCCAGCCTGGTCGCCGCGCTCGCCATCTAGCCACCGAGGGACCGCGTCCCCGACGCCACGCGCCCTGCGCGGGAGGACATGACATGCCAGAGCCCGCTGACCACGCCGACCTCCTCCACGTGGGTGATGAGGTCACGGGCGCGTTCCGCTGTGCTGAGTGCGACCTGCTCGTCAACTCCCCGGCCGAGAACGACGGGGTGCTGGTGCTGCCCGCGTGCCCGCTGTGCCACTCCGAGAGCTGGCGGCGCGTCGGCTGACGCCCGGGGCGCGGGCCCTAGGCGACCAACTCGTCCACGTCCATCACGGTGAGCGTGTCGAACGTGGCGCTGCCCCGGGCCGAGAGCTCTGCCGTGATGTCCGCGGCGGCCATCTCGTCACGGGCCTCGATGATGCTCATGAAGTCGTAGTACCCCAGCAACGCCCACTGCTGCAGCACCCGGCCACCCAGGTCTTCGATCTCCCGGTTGACCTCGAGCAGCCGCTCGGGCGTATGCCGCAGGGTCAGTAGCCCCTGGGGGCTGAGGGTCGCAAAGAGGATGAAGGTCTTCATCGCGGCCTGAGTCTAGCCCCCACGGGCAGCACGCCATGCCCCCGTGACCACGGCGATGAGCCCGGCGAGCGCCAGCAGGGCGCCCGCGACCAGCGCGATCCAGCCACCTGGGCCGACGACGCTCTCGATCGGCGGCACCGTGTAGCCGGGCAACGGGATCTTCGCCGCGGCCGCCTCCACCTCCCCGGCGAGGTCGTCGGGGCGCGTGACGAGCCACGAGAGGGCGCTGATCGAGACGGCCATGACGACCGTGCCCGCGACCAGCGCGACGAGGCCCGCCATGCGATGGTGCCCCGATCCGACGGCGAACGCCATGGCGAGCGCTGCGACGACGGCGACAACGAGCACGGTGACCCCCTGCCACAGGCCGAGGCCGTCCTGCACCACCACCAGGCGACCGCTCACCTCGAGGCGCCCCCACTCGAGGCTGGCGCCGACGATCGCCACCGCGCAGAGGGTGAGGCCGAGGGCCATCAGCGCCATGCGGCCGCGCGCAGCGCCGAATCGCGTACCGCTCACATCGCTCACATGGCTATCCTGCCTGCCGTACCGCCAACCGGCCCCGCAAAGGACGTCATATGCCGCGCGACAGCGACCCCACGCCCAACGAGCTCCAGCGAGCATTCTTCGAGTATGAGCCCACTGACCTGGAGCAGGCGCTGATCGACTGGACCAAGGACCACTGGCCGATGGCCGCGCGCGGCATGGTCTACAACAAGGCCGAGGCCGACGACATGGTCTCGGGCACGAAGGGGGTGCGTACCGACGAGGGGCAACTCGTCCTGTCGGTCGCCGCGCGCGTGGCCATCTCCGAGCGCGAGCTGCTCATCCGCGGCATCGCGGCGGTCCTTCCGCAGTGGCTCGAGCAGACGTACGGCCTGACGCCCAAGCGGTAGGGCGCCCGGCGGCGGGCTACTCCTTGGGCTCCATGGGGTAGTCCGCCGCCTCCCAGGCCTCGAAACCGCCCACGAGCACGCCCACGCGGGTGTAGCCCTTGTCGAACGCCGTGAGGGCGATCTTCATGCTGGTGGCCTCACCGGGTCGGTCGCAGTAGAAGACGATTTCCTTGTCGGTCGGCAGGGAGTCGATCTCCGACGTGAAGGACATCGGGTCGAGACGAATGGCGCCCTGCACCTTCGTCTCGGCCTCCCGCCACGAGAACTCGCGGCAGTCCACCGGCTGCACCTTGTCGCCCATCCGCAGAGATGCGAACAGGTCCTGCGGTTGCCACTGGGCGATGTCATCCCAGGCCACGGAAGCGTCCTCCTCGGATCAGCGGTCAGTCACGGGTGTTGCCCCACGCATCGTCGTGGACGAGCGATTTCCAGCCGCGGTAGGTGCGCTTCAGCGCCGGCGGCAGGCCCTCGGGGAAGGCCTCCGGATAGCCGAGCGGGGTCACGAGCACCGGGTCCACCTCATCCGGCAGGCCCACGATCTGGCGCAGGCGGTCCTTTTCAAACCTCTGGAAGGCGGAAGTCGGCACGGTGCCGAGGCCCTCGGCACGCGCCGCCACGAAGAGGTTCTCCATGGCGAACGCCACCGAGAGGAGGTCATCGACGTACCCGCCCTCGGCCATGCTCTCGGGGTAGTTGTCGCGCGGCACGAGCAGGCCCATCACCCACACGGGGGCGATGCGGTACGTCGGCAGGATCTGCTCGGCGTACGCAACGCACTGTGCCTCATGCTCCTCGGGCGTGGCGTCGCGCATCGGGCGCATCGCGGCGAAGTACTTGGCGCCCCCCGCGATGACGAGGTCGGCGATCTCCCGACGGCGCGCCTCGTCGCGCACCACCAGCAGGCCCCAGGCCTGCGATCCACTGCCCGTCGGCGCGGCCAGGGCCGCGCGCAGCACCTTGTCCAGGACCTCGTCGGGCACAGGTGCGTCGGTGTACGTGCGCACCGCCTTGCGCTTGCGAATTGCCTCGAATGCGTCCAACCCACCGCTCCCCACAGTTGCGAACGGCGAGAGGATACGGGGCTGTGCGTGAGGGTGGCAAGCGGGGCCCGCCGCGCCTGTGCCCGTCGGCTACCCGAGCAGGCCCAGCACGCGGTCGGCATCGCCCGCGGGCTTCACCTTGTAGTCCGCGTGCTGGATGACCCCATCGGGACCCACGACCACCGTGCTGCGCTCCACGCCCATGTAGGTGCGGCCGTACATCGACTTCTGCACCCACACGCCATAGGCCTCGAGCACCTCGTGCGACTCGTCGGACAGCAGGGGGAACGTGAGCCCCTCCTTCTCGCGAAACTTCGCGAGCTGCTTCACCGGGTCCGGGCTGATCATCAGGACGGTGGCGCCGATGTCCCGGAACCCCGCAAGGGAGTCGCGGAAGCCGCACGCCTGCTGCGTGCATCCCGAGGTCATGGCCTTTGGATAGAAGACGAGCACGACGGGACCGCCGCGCAGCGAGGACAGGGTGATCTCGCCGTCGGCGTCAGACGGCAGCGTGAAGTCGGGGGCGGTGTCCCCTGGTGCAAGGCGTGGCATGCCGCGACGGTACGCCACCGGCCGGTGGTTTCCCACCGCATACCGCTGAGCACCCCGTCGTGGCGGGATGGGCGGAGGTACAACCGCAGCGGGGCGACGTTGGACATGGGTATGAGGACGACCGCCCCGATCCGCTCCTAGCGTGGCGGCCATGCGCACGAGAACCGCATACGAGGTGGCGATGGCGCTCGAGCGCGCCGATTCATCGGCCCGCGTACTGGGCGCCCGGGCGCTGGCGGCCCGCGACGAGGTGCGCAGGGTGGGCGCGGACAAGATGTGCGAGCTGGGGAACGTGTCGTGCGACAAGTACGGGCGGCTCCTGGCCGACGTGCGGGTGGGCAGCGTTGACCTT